>NZ_CP119809.1:2400000-2761133 GCF_029338395.1 Halorussus caseinilyticus | reverse complement strand
GTCCTTCTGGGCGACGGAGCCAGCGAAGCCGAGGTCGTCTTCCTCTATGTCGTCGACGTTGCTGATGACGTTCGCGCCGGTCGAACGGGCGAGCTTGCTCAGGTCGTCGGACTTGGCGCGGCGGACCGCGATGATGCCCGCTTCCGCGAGGAAGTGCTGGGCCATGTCGTCGATGCCGCCGTCCACGAACACAACGTCAGCGCCGACTGCTTCGAGCGTATCGACCATCTCGCGGAGCTGTTCCTCTTCTTGGTCGAGGAACTGCTGAAGCTGGTCGGGGTCGGTGACGTTGACTTCGGCGTCGATTTCGGTCTCCTGAATCTCGAGGGCGTCGTCGAGCAGGGCGACGTTGGCGTCCTCGGCGAAGTAGGGCATGTTCTCGTGGACGCGCTCTTTGTCCACGATGACGCCCTCGACGAGTTCGGACTGGTCGATGGAACCGCCGACGACCGTCTCGATTTTGATGTTGTCGGTGTCGATGTTGTCGTCGTCGGCCACGCTCTGGACGGCGCGAACGACGAGTTCCGAGAGGAGGTCTTTGGCGTTCTCCGCGCCCTTGCCGGTCATCGCGGTGGACGCAATCTTTTCGAGGGTCTCGGTGTCGTCGGCGTCCACGTCGATGGCCTTCTCTTCGAGGAGTTCCTTGGCCTTCTCGGAGGCCTGACGGTACCCCTGCGCGAGCGTGGTCGCGTGGATGTCCTGTTCGAGGAGTTCCTCGGCCTTCTCGAGGAGTTCACCGGCCACGACGACCGCGGTGGTCGTACCGTCGCCGACTTCGTTCTCCTGCGTTTCGGAGACTTCCACGACCATGTTGGCCGCGGGGTGTTCGATGTCCATCTCCTTGAGGATGGTCACGCCGTCGTTCGTGACGACGACTTCGCCCGTGGAGTCCACGAGCATCTTGTCCATCCCTTTCGGGCCGAGCGTCGTCCGGACGGCTTCGGCGACGGCGGTCCCGGCGGTGATGTTCATCGACTGCGCGTCCTTTCCGGAGGTTCGCTGGCTGTCCTCGGAAAGTACAATCATCGGCTGGTTACCCATTCGTTGTGCCATGTGTACCTGATAGATTGATTGGCATTCTATATAAACCTTTCCCCACAGAACGTGAGAAACAGCCTCACAGACTCGGAAAGATGATATGAGAACACTTCACACGGTATATTTATAAGGGGTTGGTCGGTGGAACGTTCGACACTGCAACTCGGCAATTTTCGACTCTTAATCGAAGAATATTATTGGGGGCGCTCCGCCGACGCGTTCACCCGCCAGCGTACAGTCTCCGAAGGCTTCTCTGATACCCGAGTACGCATTCTGGAGGACTGTCGAAGGCGGACGGTTCTCCGGTTTAACCGGGGAACTGGTGGAACTCCATTCCCTGACGCTTCATCTCGTTGCGCTTGCGTTCGAGGAACGAGTACACCGACCCGTGGGGCGCACCGTCGAGAATCATCTCGGCGGCGCTCCGAACTACGTCCACCCGCTTGGGGGTACCAATGACGCCGAGGGTGGTGCCGTAGATGACGACGTTCGCGCCGGTCAACTCCTCCATGAGTTCGCGGGTTCGGCCGTTCTCGCCGATGAGTCGCCCTTTCTGTCGTTCGAGGTCGTTCTTGTTCCGGGCGGCGGCGTCGATGTCGATAACGTCGAACATCATCATGTCGTCGTCCAGTAGCGTGAGGGCGTCTTCGGGGGCGAACCCGCGGCCGATGGCCTTCACGATTTCCGGTCCCTTCAGGCCGCGGATGGGGTCGCCGGTCTTCTCGACTTCGACCTTGCCGTTCTCGGAGTCGATGTCGAGTCGCACCTCCGCGCGACTCTCGATTTCGCGCATCGTCTCACCTCCCTCGCCGATGAGAACACCGATTCGGTCCTGCGGAATCTTCACGTGTTGCATAGGAATACGTACTCGCTCGGGGTGTTTTAAGCCTTCGTCCCGTGTGAGTGTTTCACTTCTCGGGGTCGGCGTGCTCCCGAATCCACGCCTCCAACTCGTCGCCGCGAACGTCCATCCCCTGTCGCTGGAAGAACGAGGCGACGTTCGCGCAGTCTCGCGTCAGGAACTCGCCGCTGTTGGGATGGTGAATCGTGACGGCCTGTCCGAGGTCGATGATGCAGAGTTCGCCGTCGTGGACGATGATGTTGTACTCGCTCAGGTCGCCGTGGACGAGTCCCACGTCGTAGAGTCGCCGCATGTATTCGCGGACCACCTCGAAGGCCGTCTCGGGGTTTTCGAGGTGGGCGTCGTCCAGCGTCGGCGCTCGCTCGCCGTCGGTCCCCAGAAACTCCATCACGAGGACGTTGCGCTGGACTGCGATGGGGTCGGGGACGCGCACCCCGGCCTTCTGCGCCCGTTTGAGGTTGGCGAACTCCTTGCGAACCCACGCGAGGACCACCCGCTTTTTGTTGCCGCCGAGTTCCTCGAAACGGGGGTCGCCCACGAGGTAGTCGCGCATGTCCCGGAAGTCCGAGGCGTTGATGCGGTAGACTTTGACCGCGACTTCGCCTCGCTCCTCGTCGCCGAGTGCCGAGTAGACCGTCGCTTCTTTCCCCGAGGAGATGGGTCCGCCGAACGCCCGGACGTAGCCGTCCTGAACCAGTTTGTAGAGCGCCGCGAGCGTGGCGTCGTCGAACACCGACTGCTCGACTTTGAACTGCTCGGTGTTCTTCAGGCGCTCGCGAAACTCGTTGAACTCCCGGTCGCGCTGGCGCTGAACCTTGTCGGCCTCGGTGTCGGACACGTCGATTTCTTCCCACTCGTCGCCGACGCCTTCTACGTTGTCGGGTTCGAGCAGGCTGTACTCCTCGGACATCTACCGGCCCTAGCGTATCCAGCGATAAAAGGGTGGGTTTTCCGAAGACGAGGCTTCGTCTCAGTAGCTCTCTCGGTGGAGAATTTCGTCCACGTCGCGCCGCGGCAGTCGGTCGGGTTCCTCGCCGCCGCTCGGTCCGACCGCAATCAGCATCACCGGAACCTTGTCGTCGGGGAGTTCGAGGAACTCGGAGAGTCCCGCCGCGTCGAAGCCTATCATCGGCGTGGCGGTCAGGCCTCGCGCGTGCGCGGAGAGAAGTAAATTCTGCGCCGCGAGGCTGGCGTTCCGGACGCCGTAGTCCCGGCCCATCCGGTCGTCGTCGTACATCTCGACGGTCTGGGCCTTCGTCTGCTCGGCGGCCTCCTCGTCCATCCGACCCGCCTCTTCCCACTGGTCGAACACGCGGTCGGCAGTCTCGGCCTCGGTGTGGCCGACGACGAGAACCGCGGTCCCGGCCTCGCGGACGTGTTCCTGTCCGTAGGCCAGTTCGACCACTTCCTCCAGTCGGTCGTCGTCCTGCACGGCGACGAACTCCCACGGTTGGAGGTTGTACGACGAAGGCGCGAGCGCGGCGTCCCGAATCAGGGCTTCGAGCGTCTCGTCGTCCAGTTCGGTGTCGGCGTCGAAGTTGTGGCCCGACCGCCGCGTCCGAATCGCGCGGATAGCTTCGGGAATCTCCTCGTCGTGCGCTATCGTGGACTCGTCGAGTCCAGTTTGCTGGAGAGTCACGCCAG
This sequence comes from Halorussus caseinilyticus, assembly GCF_029338395.1. NCBI lineage: Archaea > Methanobacteriati > Methanobacteriota > Halobacteria > Halobacteriales > Haladaptataceae > Halorussus > Halorussus caseinilyticus. The sequence continues at coordinate 2,757,589 of NZ_CP119809.1, read as the reverse complement.
ACTGTAGACGGCGGGAAGATAAACGGAAATCGCAAGCCCGCGTTCTTGCCGATTGGGGGTCGCTGTCGATAGCGCGACGGTGAGTAGGTGACGCCGGTGTCACCGCGTCGAATACCTCCCTGCGAGAGCTAATCACCTCACGGTAGACGACCAGCTACTCTACCGCGAACGAACGAGCGAAGCGAGTGAGTGAGCGGACCGAGGAACCCTCGAAGGAGGCCGCCGACGGCGGCCTCTTGAGGGTGACGCCGTGTCGCCGGGAGCGTCGCGACCGACTGCTCGGAAGGCGCGGTTTGCCTTCCGGTGTTTTTCGTGAACGTTTTACCAGCGAGGAGACTCGTCTCCGGCGAATCTCCGAGTGCAGTAAAAGGTTCTATTGGATGTGGCCTTCGTCCCGGAGCTGGTCGGCTTCCTGCTTGTCGTAGCGCCACTTGATGTCGGCTTTCTCGTCTTGCCAGTCCCACGGTTCGACCAGCACCACGTCGTCCTCCCGAATCCAGATGCGCTTTTGCATCTTGCCGGGGATGCGAGCGGTGCGCTCCGTCCCGTCGGCACATCGTACTTTCACGCGATTCGCACCGAGCATGTTGGTGACGGTGGCGAAAACCTCGTCGTCGTCGGGCATGCGGAGGTTCTTCCGCCGTCCGCCGTCGTTGTCGCTCATATTTTGCGTTTGGTGGCGGGGACCTTTAAATATACTGTCGTTCGAACTTCGTACCCGGAGCAAGGGTATTTAAGTCGCCACCGGACACACCCGGTCGTATGTTGGACAAACTCGGAGCGAAAGGCATCGTCGGGGTGCTTCTCCTGCTCGGGGGCATCGCGGTCATCGCACTCCAGAACCTGATTATCGCGGCCGGTATCGGACTGGTCGTCCTCGGATTCGTCCTGACGGCGTGGGGTCTGGTCTCGGGTCTCATGGCGAGTTTCGGTCTCGGCGGGATGATGGGCGGCGGCGGTGGCGGCTTCCAATAGACTCGAAGCCGGAATCGAACGGAGACGTTCTTCTTGCGCTCTTCGTAATCGTGGAAAACCACCTTCGACGGACGAAGTTTTAATATATCCATCACGTTTTCGGCGGTAACTATTTGTGGGATGGTCTCATGGACCAACACGCATCGCTATGAAACCGTGCCAACGCTGTCAGGCGGTCATCGACGAGTACATCTTGGACAAACAACTCGAACCCCTGCGTGACCTCACAGTAGACGACTTCAACGTCTGTGCAGACTGTGTGACCATCGTTGCGGATGCGTGCGTGAAGTGCGACGGCGCGGTGTACGTCCCCGAAACCGACTCCGACGTTCCCGACTACTGCCCGGCGTGTCGAGCCGACATCATCGAGCGCACCGGCCACGACCCCGGTTGGCATCGGGATACAGTGTCTCCCTGACGGTCAGAGAGCTGACCTGCCGGTTCTCTGACCGACCAGTTCGCCCGGTACCGGCGGACCGGCACGTCCGAAGTGGCGGCTCCGACCGGGCGCGGACGACTTTTTCACGACGACCGACACCTATTCCGCTAATTCCCGCAACTTCTCGCGGCCCGGCGCGACCAGTTCGTCGAGGTACGTCGCCAGCGCGCCCTTCGCGTCTGCCGGATGAAGCTCTCCGCTCTCTAAGTCGTCGGCCAGCGTCTCGTAGTCGTCGTACTCCAGATTGCCGCCGTACTCGTCGGGTCGCTCCACGACGACCGTCTCGAACCGCGGGAAGACGTGGTACTGGAAGATTTCCAGCACCGGGTTTTCGAGGTCGCCCTCGGGTTCGCGGGTCGGCGGGCAGTACGCCGAGTTGACCTTCTCTTCGATGTCTTCGGTCGAGTCCTCCATCGAGATGGTGACGCCCGAACTGCTCGACATCTTGCCCTCGCCCGTGCCGAGGTCGGCGAGGATGGGCGTGTGGAGACACGGCCGGGCGTCGTAGCCGAGTTCGGGCAGTTCCTCTCGCATCAGCATGTGGACCTTCCGCTGGTCGAGTCCGCCGACCGCCAAATCGAGGTCGAGGTACTCGATGTCGAGCGCCTGCATCAGGGGGTAGACGACGTGGCTGACCTTCGCGGTCTCGTCGCCCTGAATCTCGGCCATCGCTCGCTGGGCGCGGTTGAGCGTCGTGTCGAGTTCCAGTTTGTGGAGGTCGAGCGCGTAGTCGTCGTCCAACTGGTAGTCCGACCCGTAGACGAACTCGGTGTTCTCGTCGTCCAGACCGTACGCGAGGAACTGCTTGCGCATCTTCTCTGCGGTCTCCTCTATCTCCTCGAAGGTGCCCTTCCCGTTGAGGTAGGCGTGTACGTCCGCCAGCAGGATGACGACTTCCATTCCGGCCTCTTGGAGGTCGATGAGTTTGTTGGCGGTGAGCATGTGCCCGATGTGGAGGACTCCCGATGGCTCGTAGCCGACGTACACGCGCTTTCCGTCGGGGTTCTCGGCGAGTTCCTCGACCTCCTCTTCGGTCACTACCTCCTCGGCGTTCCGGGTAATCAACTCGTAGGCGTCCATACGCGAGACGTGTCCCGCGCGGGGCTTTAGCGTTCCGGGACCGTGCTATCTGTCCGCATCAAAATGCTTCACGTCGGTCAGATATCATCGAGATAATCGAGAGCATCTTGTGTCATCTCGTCAGTGAAGCCCTCGGTGAGTCGTCCCTGCCTGAATCGGATTTGCCCGGATTTGATAGTCGCAAGAAGCCACGGTGAGCAGTACGCCCCTTCGTCAGGTGGTAATCCCCCTTTGACCCAGTGTTCGTCCTGCACTTCGTAATTCGCGGGATACTCGGAATGAGTCAACGCCGCACATAGAAATTCCCCGGGAAATGGCATCGGGTCTGCCGAGAGAATCAACCACGGTCGCGGGTTGTCACTCGGTTTGAACGGGTCCGGTGCGAAAACGACATCTCCGCGCTCATTTCTCACTCGTTCTCACCGCTATATTCAGGCGGGTCGACAGCGTATTCTGCCCATTTTTCCACGTCGAATTCCTCTTCGTCGTACTGACTGGCGGTTTCCGAGGTAAGCGCGACACTGCTTCGAGTGACCAATTCTTCTTCGCTCACGCGCCAGTAGTTCGCTTTGTGTTCGACTGCGCTACGGTCTTTCAATCGCTTGAGCGTTGGTCCGACGCTTCCTCGCTTCACACCTGTTTCTTCTGCGATTTCGCTCTGCGTGTATGCCTTATCCTCGTTGCGAACGAGAAATTCCAGAATTTGCTCTGCATTGCTCTCCGGTCGGATTCCCTCGTCGTCTATGCGCTGGAATTTGTCTTTGGTAATTGGCATCGTAGTAGCTACTGTCCTGACTCAGTAGTACGACTCTTGATGTATTAAAATGTATCGTGGATATGGCTGTCTCGGTTGTATCAGCTATATTTGTATACCTTGAATCGTCCTGAACGGATTATCGTCGAACAAAAGTTATTTCATGGACTCTGCCCGCTCGCTTCCGAAGACCCGTACTCGCGCTCGGCCCGGTGTTCGCTGATGAGTTGGTCCAACTGCTCGGCCTTCCGTTCTTTCCGGCGCTCTTCCGCCCGGTCCTCCCAGTCTTCGATGACGGCTTCGACTTCGCGCTCGCGGGTCACGGCCAGTTCGTCCACCTCCTGAATCGTCACGTCGTCGGCCGGACCGACCGGAATCTCGTTCTCGAAGAGAACTCGGTCGGCGGCGTCCGACAGACCCCCGTCGCCCGTCAGCACGACTTTCGGGTCCACCTCCGCGAGTCGTTCGGCGGTCGAACGCCCCGCGCCCGAGGCGTCCCGGAGGTACACCACGTCGTCGGTGGCGAGACCGAAACTCTCGTGGGCCTGTGCGATGGCGTCCTTGGTGAACTTCGAGACGGGCTTGACCGGCGTGAGTCCGGCCTTCTTCTCGGACACGTCGGCGAAGTTCGAGTGGTCGAGTTTCCAGAGTTCCTTGAGGCGCGCGAGTTTGCCCTCCAACTCCTCGATGCGTTCGTCTCGCTGGTCGAGTTCGCGCTCCAGTCTGCTGTTCTCGCGTTCGAGGCGGGAGACCTCTCGGCGCTCGCGGACCTCCTTTCGCTCCTCGCTTCTGGCGGCTTCGAGGTCGCCTTTCAGTTGCCCGATGCGGCCCTCCTTGCTCTCGATGGTGTCTTCGAGGTCCTCGACGTGTTCTTCGAGGCGTTCGACCTGCGATTCGAGTTGCTTGATGCGCTTCTCCTCGGCGGTGAGTTCCCGCGGGGTGTGTTCGGTCTCCTCCTCGTCGCCCTCGTCGTCGTCCGAGAGGGCGGCGAGTGCGGTTTCCACCGAGTCCTCGCCCGCGACCACGCGCGCGGTGACTTCCCCACGGTCCATCCGCGGAGGCACCTTCTCGGCGATGCGCTTGAACTGGTCTTCGTGGTCGTCGTAGGCGCAGAGCGCGGCCGCCATCGCGTCCCGTTGGTGGTCGTTGTCGTAGTCGTGGTCGCGGGTCCGGTGGAGTTTGTCGTCCACCGGCAGGTCCGAGTTCGGAATCCACCCCTCGGCGTCGAAGCTCCGGCGAATCTTCTCGACCGTCTCGGGCATCGGTTCCACGTCGGCGGCGACGACGACCGGCCGCCCGCGCTCGATTATCCACTCGATGACCTCGGCGGTGTCGGCCGTGCGCGTACTCAGCACGTCCAGCACGTTGCCGTCCAAGTCCGCGACGGCGACGGCGGTGGTCGTGCCGGGGTCGATGCCCACCAGCACGTGGTCGCGGCGCTTGGCGAGCGGTTCGAACTCGATGCCGTCGCGTCGAACGCGCTCTACTTCGACGCGAACGTCGCCCGACCGCTCGTTCGAGACCGGGATGTCCTCGGGTCTGCCCTCCACCTCGAAGACGGCGTTCGAGAACCCGCCGTACTTCTCGGTGGCGTCTCGCTCGTAGTCGAGACCCGCGCCGTCGAGTTCGCTCTCGATTTCGCGGGTCTTGGTCTTGACCGACCCGTGGATGCGCCGGGTGTAGCGGTCCTCGGACCACCCGCCCTTGCCGGTCGAGCGACCCCGCGAGACCTTGACCTCGGTGGTGTCGGTGAACGCCGACACCTCGTAACCGACGTTCCCGGCCGCGAGTCGCGCGGCGGCCTCGGCCTCCTTCATCGGGTCCTTGCCGTAGGGGACGCCGTGGCGCGAGGCGACTCTGGAGAGGGGTTCGGGACGCTCGGCCCCCGTCACCTGTACGAGTCGGGTCCCGTCGGGCAACTCGCGCAGGAAGTGGACCAGCGCGTCCTTGTCGGCGGCCAACTCGTACATGTTGTCGGTCGCCACGAAGTTTGGTTCCTCGCGCTCTACGAGGCGGCGGAGCTTGCGGTGTGACACCACGTCGCGGTCGATGTTCTCGCCATCGAACGCGACGAGTGCGTAGGAAGGTGCGTCGCCGCGAACATCCCCGCTCTGGATGTCCACGCCGAAAACGAGCGTGTCGAGGGCACTCGTGCGGGCGTTCACGGACGAGAGTAGGGAGTCGGCGGATATAAATCCGACGCGGGCGACGGATTCGGCGCTCGCTTCCGAGTCTCGCTCGCGCCAAAAAGAGGAAACTCCCGGACCGGCCGGGAGGAAGTCGGCGAATCAGTCGCGTCGGTACGCGAGGAGTGCGGCGGCCACGAGCGCGACGACTGCCGTGACGGGGGTGAAGCCGGGGGTGTCACCCGACGTGCCGTCTTCGGTCGTCGTCTCGGTGGCGTCGTCGATTGCCTCCTCGGTGGTGTCGGTCCGCGTCGTCTCGGTCTGGGTCGTCGTCTCGGTTTGGGTCGTTTCGGCACCGAAGTCGCTAGCGGCGAGTTCGGCGTTCAGCACCGAGTTGGGGAAGTAGACGCGCTGGTAGGCCGAGGCGTTGTAGCCGCCGTACATCTGGACGGTATCGCCGCCCGACAGTTTGCGGAGTTCGGCGAGGTCGAACGCCACCGTCACCGTGTCGTTCGACGCCGAGACCGACTCGGCCGCGAGTCGGTCGCCCGCGTCGCCGGTGGTCGCGTAGAAGTCGGTGACGTTCCGGGCACCGGTGGGCGCGGCGAGTTCGACCGTCGCGGTCCCCTCGCTCACGCTCACGGATTTCGTCTCGACTTCGGCATCGACTCGCCGGATGCGATTCTCGTCGGTCGGCGCGACCGGACTGTTCTGCTGGACGTACTCCAGCAGGGCCGTGCCGTAGAGCATGTGGGATTCGCTCGTCATCGTCGCGTTCTGGAACACCGAGTCGTCCCAGCCAGCCATGTAGGAGTTGACGGTGACGTTGTAGGTCGCGTCCTCGTCGAGGGGTTCGCCGCCGACCCACACGTCACGAATCTGCTCGTCGGTGTTGTTGTGGCCCACCCACTCGTAGGTGACACCACTGACCTGTAGTTTCGCCTCCGCGCCGTACTGCTGGCCCTCCTCGCTTTCGAGGGTCACGACCTGACTGGCGAGGAGTTGGCGCAACTGCGCACCCGTGAGTTCGAAGGTGACGAGGGTGTTTCGGAAGGGCAACACGTTGTACACGTCGCCGACGGTCACGTTACCCGGCCCGTAGACGCTGTTCGACCGGATGCCGCCAGCGTTCGTGATGGCGACTTCCGCGCCGGTCTGGGCGCGGAAGGAGTCGCCGATGAGGTTGCCGAGCGCCGTCTCATCGTGGTAGTTCGAGGCGAATCGGGAGTCGAGTTCGACCTCGGTTCGGCCCGCCACGTCGTTGAGTTTGTCCGTTCGGGCCTCGGTGACGATAGTATCGACCGTCTCGTTCTTCGAGACGTTCTCGGTCACGTCGAGAAGACGACCGTTCCACTTCGTCACGTCGCCGTTCTCGACGGTGAGGTTGAGTTCCGCGACGTGTTCCGCGCGACCCTCAGCCTCCATAATGACCGCACCGCCGGTCTCCTTCGGCGGGTACTCGATTTCGTCGTCGCCGACCACGATGGCGTCTACGTTCTCGGTCGTGTTAGCCAGCGTCTTCGCCACGGGGACGCCGAGGTGTGCCGAGACGACCACCACGTCCACGTTCTGCTCCTCTTTGAGCGTCGTGGCGTACTCGCTTGCCACCGTCGAGTAGTTCTTCAACTCGTAGCCCTGCTCGTCGAAGTCCACCGCGGTCTTGGACTTGATTTTCTCGTCGGCCACGCCGACGATGCCGACCTTCACGCCCTGTCGTTCGACCACGGTGTAGGGCTTCGCACCGGGAATCGGGTCGCCGGTCTCCTCGTCAACGATGTTGGCCATCAACCACGGGAACTCCGAGGCGTCGCTGAAGTTCCGGACCGCGCCGAATCCGTAGTCGAGGTCGTGGTTCCCGATGACCTCGGCGGCGGGGTCGGCGACGTTCAGGGCCTCCACCGGAACCCGCCACTGACTCAGCGGCGACAGCGAGTGCGGACTCACCTCGTCACCGCCTCCAACGACGACCGTCGGATTGTCGTGGGCGGCACGTCGCTGGTTCAGGAGCGTGACCATCCGCGGCAGGGTGCCGTTCTCGGCGGCCGCCGTCTGCACGTCGTTGTACGACAGGATAGTCACCGTCGTCGAGTTGTTCGTCGGGGTCTGGGCCGCCGTCGGAGCGGATACGGCGGTCCCCGTCGCGCTGTGCGCGTCTGACACGCTCGCCGCGGCGGGGGGTACCGCCCCCGCGACGACGAGACAGAGGACTAACAATAGTGATGCTGACTGGCGCATGCGTCCGTTTAATCGAAGGAACTGCGAATAAAACCAGCTATTTCCTACTCAGTAGTCAAGTAATATCACGGTACGTAGCTCGCTCGCCGACCCGAGTCGCTCTCTCTTTCTCTCGGCGCGACCGAAACCTACTCGTCGGGGTACGGCACGTCGTGGGTCTCGCCGTCGTCCGGGACGAACGCCTCGCCGTCGAACACCTCGCGGGCCTCTTCGAGGTGGTCGGACACGTCCCCGGCGTAGCGCGAGGAGATGTGGGTCAGCGCGAGTCGCTCGGCGTCGGCGCGACTGGCGATTTCGGCGGCCTGTCGCGCGGTCGAATGGCCGGTGTCACCGGCGCGTTCGGCCCTGTCGTCGGCGAAGGTGGCGTCGTGAACCAACAGGTCGGCGTCCGCGGCGACTTCCGCGACGCGGGCGCTCGGTCGGGTGTCGCCGGTGTAGACGAACCGGCGGCCGGGCCGGGCCTCCCCGACGACTTGCTCGGGTTCGACAGTCGTGCCGTCGTCCAGTTCCACGGGGTCGCCCTCGTGGAGTTGCGAGAACTTCGGGCCGACCGGGACGCCCAACTCCTCGGCTTTCTCGCGGTCGAACCGGCCTTTCCGGTCGTCCTCGATTAGCGCGTACCCCAGCGAGTTGGTGTCGTGGTCGGTCCGGAACGTCCGGATTTCGTAGTCGTCACGCCGGACCGCGGCCTCGTCGGGACCGACGCCGTAGACGTGGACCGGGAAGGAGGGCCGATTGTCGGCGGCGTGGACGAGTGCGTCTACGTCTTCCTCGGTTCCGGCGGGGGTGTAGATGGAGAGCGCTTGCTCGCGGTCGTTGAAGTCGAACGTCTGAATCAGGCCGGGGAGTCCGAGAACGTGGTCGCCGTGGAGGTGCGTGACGAAAATATCGGAGATAGTGAACCCGGTCCCGAAGCGCATCATCTGGCGCTGGGTTCCCTCGCCCGCGTCGAACAGCAACCGGTCTCCCTCCCGGTTGACCAGCACCGAACTCGGGTTTCGCTCTGTAGTCGGCACTGCCCCGCCGGTTCCGAGAAAGGTAACGCGCATCGACATCCTCAGCGATAGTCGGGTGGCCCGCGGGAAAGCGCCTTCGAAATCCCGAGCGCGGTACGCTAAATTTCGTCCGAGAAACAGCGTGTTACGGACGCGAACGTCGTCCGAAAATCGGGGGATAGTCCCGGCCTAAAGCGGCGTATCTGTCTGTTACGACCGTGAACAGTCGCGTCTGTTTATTCGCGGTCTTGCCGTCGCATACTCTGCGGATTGGGGGTTACAAATGACACGTGATAGAAGGACATTTAGCGCCGTCTTCATGGCGGTGCTGTTGATTCTAGCGAGTGGTACAGCAGTATCGCTCGCAGTAACTGAGGATTCGACTAGAGACGCAGGGACGAACGCAGTGGCGATGCAGGAGACGACGACTGCCGCGGACGACGCGGAGACGACCACTGCGGCCGACGACGAAGAGACGACTGCCGCAGACGGTGAACAGACCACTGCGGCCGAGGGTGAGACGGCAAGCGTGACGTTCGACGATCAAGAGTCCGACGGCGAACGGGTCGTCATCGAGTCGGTGACGATGCCCGAAGGCGGGTTCATCGCCATCCACGACTCGTCGGTCGCCGAAGCGCCGATTTCGAGCGTCCTCGGGAACTCGGTGTACCTCGAAGCCGGGACCCACGAGGACGTTCCCATCACGCTCGCCCGACCCATCGCCGAGGGCCAGACGCTGATTGCGATGCCGCACTTCGACACCAACGACAATCAGGTGTACGACTTCGTTCTCTCGACCGGCGAACTCGACGGCCCGTACACGGCCAACAACGAAGTCGTCATCGACCCGGCGAACGTGACGCTCGAACAGGAGACGACCACGACGACCGAGGAAGAGGTGGAGACGACGACTGAAGCGGTCGAGACCACCGAGGAGATGGAGACGACCGAGGAAGTCGAGACGACGACTGAAGCGGTCGAGACCACCGAGGAGATGGAGACGACCGAAGAGGAAGACGGCGCCGAAGAGACCACGACGGCCGCGGAACCGCCCGCGGAGATGGAGCAGTTCGTCTTCAAAATCGAGCAGATGAACATCGACGAGTGGTCGTTCGTCGTGGGTGACGAGGAGGAACCCGACCGGACGGAGGTCATCAGCAACGTCAACGTTCAGGACCGCCGCGTCGAAATCAACCTGAGCCAGATTCTCCGCCAGAGCGCCGCTCAGCAGGCCCAAGGGCAGATGACGACCGTGAGTCCCGAAGCGGCCGAGGAGATGCTCCAAGAGAACCTCTCGCAGGACATTCAGACCGTCCGGTTCGTCGTCCGGAACGTCAACGTCGAGAACGTCACGTTCGTCGTCACGGCCCCGGAAGACATCGAACTTCCGCAACCGCCGATGACGACGGGCGAACCGGGTGGGCCGGGCGAAGAGACCACCACGACCGAGGAAGTCGAAACGACCACCGAGGAAGTCGAGACGACGACCGAGGAGATGGAGACGACCGAGGAGATGGAGACGACGACCGAGGAGATGGAAACGACCACCGAAGAAGTCGAGACGACGACCGAGGAGATGGAGACAACCACCGAGGAAGTCGAGACGACGACCGAGGAGATGGAGACGACCACCGAGGAAGTCGAGACGACGACCGAGGAGATGGAAACGACGACTGAAGTCGAGGAGACGACGACCGAGGAAGTCGAGGAGACCACGGTGCCGGAAGAGGAAACCACGACCGAGACGACGACCGCGGAGGACGAACTCGACTCCTTCAGCGTCTTGGAGTTGGACGCACCCGAGAGCGCGACGACTGGTGACACCATCGAGGTGAGCGCCACCGTCTCGAACCCCAACGACCAGCAGGCAACCCAAGACGTGGCGTTCCGACTCCAAGGGACCGTCATCGACCGCCAGTCGGTCACGCTCGACGCGGGCGAACAGACGACGGTGACGTTCGAGGTCAGTACCGAAGGCGTGCCCGCGGGTCAGTACATCCACGGGGTTTACACGCGCAACTTCGGTGAACTCGCCATCATCGTCATCGAGGAACCGGGCGCGGAGACGACGACTGCGGCCGAGGGAACCGAGACGCCCGCTGGCGAGACGACCACGGCCCAAGCGACGACCGAAGCGTAGGTTCGGCCGCCGAAAGCCGAACGTCAGAACGAATACGATTCGCACTATTTTTACCGTTCACGACCGTTAAATCCCGGGAGGGCGTCGGGGTCGAAACCGACGCGAACGAGGGTGGATATTTATAAATCGGCGCTGAGTCCCGACGAGACCACCTCCACCAGACCATCGAGCAGTTCAACACCGCTGTCAATTACAGCATCGAGAACGGTCGCAACGACGACGGCTACCTCATTACCGCGAAGACCAACATCCACGATAAGGTCTACCACGACCTCCGTGACGTGACTGACCTTCCCGCGAACCTCTGTGTTCGCGCCTACTCGAAGGCAGTCGAGATGATGAAATCCACGGTCGCCGACTGGAAGGAGGGCAACAGTCGCTCCGTCCCAACGTTCGACCAACCCACCGTTGTCTACGACAAACGCACTTTGACCATCAACGACAGGAGTGCAACCCTCTCGACCGTCGAGTCTCGCGTCGAGGTCGGCTTCGACATTGGCGAATATCAAGCCGACTACTCGATGACAACGACTACGAAAAACGAATGGGGACACTCCACTACGACGAACAAGAGGATGACTTCTATCTTCACATCGTTATCCAGAAGGAAGTCGAAGAGCGTGAGGGCGACCGCGTTCTCGGAGTTGACCTGAATCTCAAGAACGTCGCTGTGACCAGCACGGGGTCGTTCTACGACGGCGGTGAATTGCTGTGGGGGCAGAACCACTACTTCCGCGTGCGTCGAAGCCTCCAAGACAAAGGTACTCGCTCCGCGAAGCAGGCGTTAGCGCGACTGTCGGGCCGAGAAAACCGCTTCGTCTTGGACTGCCTGCACACCATTTCTCGACGTATCGTGGAAGAAGCCCGCAGGTACGACTGTTCGCATATCGCCGTCGAAGACTTGACACATATCCGCAAGCGAATGGATGCCTATGACGACCAATTGAAACGCCAGATGCACCAGTGGGCATTCCGTGAATTGCAGGAGATGATTCGGTGGAAAGCCATCGCGTACGGGATTCGTGTCGAAGATGTAAATCCCGCGTTCTCATCGCAGACCTGCTCGAAGTGCGGACACCAATCCAGCACAAACCGCAGTTCGGATGGATGGTTCGAGTGCAACGAATGCGGATACGAGGTAGACGGCAACTACAACGCTTCCAAAACCATCGGGAAGCGATTACTCTCTTTACCCGAGGGCAAACGTCCCTCGGGGTTGGGCGACGGTCATCTCGCCCTCAAGAGCGGGACGTTGACCCTGAACGGCGATTACACCGCCTACGACACCGTGTCGGCAGAAGGTGAGTCCCACGCTCAAGCCCACGGCTAAAGCCGTGGGTAGATGACGAGTCGTTCTCCGTCGGCCCGAACCAGTCGGTCGATTACGTCTTCGACATCTCCGTGTTCGAGGCGGGCAAGAGCGGCAAGTACATCCTCAGACCCGTCGTCAGCGAATCGGGCACCGACGAGGAAATCGAAGTGGTCGGCGAGAAGAAAGGCGACGAGGACGAGAAGGAAGACGGCGAGAAAGACGACGAGAAAGCGCGCGAGGACGCCGACGCCCTGAACGCGACGTTCGTCGGCAACGTCACCCGCGGCGAGAACGTCACCGTCTCGGCGACCCGAAACGGGAGCGCCGTGGCGAACGCTACGGTGTCGGTGAACGGCGAGAACGTCGGCGAGACGGCCGTTGACGGGACGCCGACGGTCGCGGTCCCCGACCGGCCGGAACTCGGAGTCGAAGTAGACACCGACGACGGGTCGGCGGAACTGGAACGGAAGTTCGGGACCGGCGACGACGAGACGGAGAATAAGGGCAACGGCAACTGAGGCGACGACGGAGCGAGACCGGTCGGCGAACGACGCGACGGATGGGAGTGCGGACGGCCGTTCGACGGTTTCACACACGCGCTGGTGAGGGTCCACGCGCCCGCAGGCGGGCACCGGTGCCCGCCTGCGGGCGTCCGCGACGGCGGTTCGCCTCCGTTCGAGAGAATGAATTTTAATTCTTTTAGAACTAAATAATAAAGTTAGAAGATGAAATAGAATGCTAAAAACTCATTACTTATTGCCCGCGCTCGACCCACGACCGCCCGCTCGCGGTCACGCGAGCGGTGCGGGACTTTTCGGTCGTTCGTCGTCCCGATTTCGTCGCCGTCGCTCCCCCGACGACTGTGCGGATTGGTAGCGAACGCCGCCGAAGAAGCGTTCTCACCGACCACTCCCCCGGAAACGGACCGACCGATTCTTACCCGCCGACCCCCTACCGACCGGTAATGGACGCGCCGCTGTGGACCGAACGGTACGCGCCCGACCTCGCCGACCTCCCCCAAGCGGAGGTCCGCGAGTACCTCCGAAAGGCCGTAGACGACCCAATCAACCTCGTTCTCCACGGCCCGCCCGGAGCGGGCAAGACCGCGGCAGTGCGGGCGCTGGCCCGCGAAGCACACGACGACCCCGACAACGACTTGACCATCCTCAACGTCTCGGACTTCTTCGACCGGACGAAAACCGAGATTCGAAACGACCCGCGCTTCGAGCGGTTTCTACAGGGCGAGATACCGTGGGTCAAGCAGGTCTCGACCGACCGAAAACAAGACCTGAGCAAACGATACAAGAGCGACTGGTCGAAGGCGGAGATGATAGCCTACGTCTTCAAACAGTACAGTAGCATGGCCCCGTCTACCGGGTCGTACAAGACCGTCGTCCTCGACAACGCCGAGGACATCCGCGAGGACTTCCAGCAGTCGCTCCGCCGGACGATGGAGCAGTTCCACGAGACGACCCAGTTCGTCGTCACGACCCGCCAACCGACGAAACTCATCCCGCCAATCAAGTCCCGATGCTTCCCCGTCGCGGTCCGAGCGCCGACGACCGAAGAAATCACGGACGTACTGGAGACGATTGCGGAGGCCGAGGGCGTCGAGTACGACGAGATGGGTCTGCGCATCGTGGCCGGATACGCCGAGGGCAACCTCCGGGAGGCCATCCTGAGCGCCCAGACGCTCCACGAGAAGGAGGGCGAAATCACGCGCGACACGGTGCAATCGGTCCGGGAAATCGGCATCCGGGGCCAAATCGAAGAGATGCTCGACGCCGCGGAAGCGGGCGAGTTCTCCGACGCCCGCAAGACGCTGGACGACCTGCTCGTGGACGAGGGATACAACGGTCAAGAAGTCCTTCGGAAGGTTTTGACGGTCGCGCGCAACTCGAATCGGTACACCGGCCGGGAGGAAGAACTCGCGGAACTGACTCGACTCGCGGGCGAAATCGACGTGGGTCTCGCCGAGGGGTCGAGCGACCGGGTTCACCTCGGCCACCTCCTCGCGGAACTCGGCGCGAAGGGCGAGGCGTAGCGAGCGCGGCGCTCCGAATCCGTTATAAATCCAACGACTGGTAATCGAACCAAACAGTTACGTTAGTTTAAACCAAGTCGTATCTGGATGGTAGAACACACAGTTCTCTGCGTCGATACCGACGATGGTGTCCCAGACCTCGCCGCCGCTTTCGAAGACGACCCCGACCTCTCCCCCCTGACCTGCACGTCGGTCGCCGACGCCGTGGAGGTACTGGAGACCGATTCCGTGGCTTGCGTCGTGACCGAGTACGACCTGCCCGACGGCACGGGACTCGACGTAGTGGATGCGCTCCGCGAACACGCCTCTCAGACGCCCTGCGTTCTCTACACCGACGCGAATCCCGGCGACATCGACACGAGTTCGTTCGAGAACGTCATCGTGGAGTATCTGAACCGGGACCTGCCCGACGCCGCCGACCGCCTCGGTTTCGTCACCGAGGACGTTATCGCCCACAGCGCGCAGGTCGGCTTTCTGGTCCCCGACGACGAGGACTCCCGACTGGAGGCGCTGGACGCCTACGACGTGGACGAACTCCCCATCGAGGAGAGTTTCGACCGACTCACCGACCTCATCACGAGTCACTTCGACGCCGCAGTCGCGTTCATCGGACTCATCGAGGAAGACGAGGAGAACTTCCTCGCCTGCACGGGCGCGGACTGGGACTCGCTCACGCGCGAGGACACGATTTGCACGCACAGCATGCTCCAAGAAGAGGTGATGGTTGTCGAAGACATCACCGAGGACAAGCGATTCGCCGAGAACCAACAGCTACGGGACCTCGGAATAGTCTCCTACGCCGGTGCGAACATGACGACGCCGGAGGGACACACCATCGGACAGGTGTGTCTCATCGACCACGAACCGCGCTCCTACTCGCCCGAGGAACAGGCCGAACTCCAGCAGTTCGCCGAGACCGCGATGGAGATTCTCGAACTCCGCCAGTCGCTTCTGAACGCCGTCGGAACGGGGGCAAAGGCATGAGCGTGTCCGAGACGGCCGCGTTCGAGATTTCGGACCTCCCGCTCGACCCGATAGAGGACGGAACGAGCATCCTGTTGACCGGTGACGACGCCGACGCGCTCGAAACGGTTTTCTACCGGTTCGTGAGCGCCCGAGACGACGAACGCTCGCTCGTCCTCGCCACCGACGCGAACGGCTCTGCGGTGAACCGGGCACTGGATGACGCCGCGGACGGCGCGAGCGAGCGCTCGACGGTGTTGACCTGCGAGGGTCCCGATGCCGGGTCGAACGTCACGACGGTCGGAGACATCACCGACCTGACCGGTCTCGGCATGCAGTTCTCGTCGCTCGTCGCCGAATCCGAGTCGCAGGCACCGCGGTTTCGGGCCGGTATCCTGCTGTGTTCGAGCATCTGCCGGGAAATCGAGGACACGCGGTCGGTGTTCCGCTTCCTCAACTCGAACCTGCTGAGTCCGCTCCGCCGGAACGAGGCCGTCGGCGTCTGCGCCCTCGATACCAGCGTGGAGGTGGGAACCGACACCGGAAGCCTCGTCGCCGGGATGAAGACTTCCTTCGCCGCGAGCGTCGAAGTCGAACGGACGGGTCCGGACAGCGCCACCCTCCACGTCTCGGGACTGGGTGACGACCGGAGCATCGACGTGTCGCTCTGAGTCCGTTTTCACCCGACACTCTTGGTCCTCGCGTGCGAACCCCTCCCCATGCCGACGCTCTCCGATACCCACCTCGAAAACCGCTTCCGAGTCCAACCGAACGACGCCAACAACGTCGGGACGCTTCACGGCGGCAACCTGATGAAGTGGATGGACGAACTCGGCGCGATGTCCGCGATGCGCTTCTCCGGCGAGACGTGCGTCACCGCGGGCGTAGACGACCTCTCCTTTCACCGGCCGATTCCGGTCGGCGACACCGCGCTCGTGGACACCTACGTCTACGGCGCGGGCGAAACCAGCGTCAAGGTCCGCCTCCGGGCGTGGCGCGAGGACCCCCGAACCGGCGACACCGAGCGCACCACGGGGTCCTGTTTCACCTTCGTCGCCGTGGACGAGGACGGGGCACTACTCGAAGTGCCGGAGCTACGGGTCGAAACCGACGAGGAAGAGCGACTCCGGCAGGAGGCGCTCGACGCCGAGTCGTGATTAGGACTCGGCGGAGAGGACGACGACGTGGCGCACCAGCGACCGGTGGACCCGGCGCTCGAAGGAGTCTTCGACCGACCACCCGACTTCGCGGGCCTCGCTCGCCCACGACCGGTCGCCGACGACCACGGAGCGGTCGGCGACCCGGCGGGCCTCCGCGAGCGCACCCGACACGAGGTCGTCCAAGTCGAGGTTGGCGATTTTCGACTGCCTGCCGTAGGGCGCGTCGAAGACCACGGCGTCGATGGAATCGTCCGGGAACGGGAGGTGGGTCGCGTCGCCCTGCAAGGTGGTCCAGTCCGAATCGGGGAGGTACCGCGAGAGGTTCTCGACCGCACCGCGGGCCATCTTGCGCTGGGCGTCCGCGCCGAGGACTGTCGCGCCGACGAGTCCGGCCTCGATGAGGACGCCGCCGGTGCCACACATCGGGTCCAACAGGGTCGCGCCGGGTCGGGCACCCGCGAGGTTCACCAGCGCGCGGGCCAGCAAGGGGTCCATCCCGCCCGGTTGGAAGAAGGGGCGGTCGGTGGGTTTCCGGGTGCCGTAGTCTCGGACGCTCTCGACTTCGAGCCATCCGAGCAGACAGGTGTCGTCGGCGAACAGCGCTCGGAGTTCGTGGTCTGGGTCGTCCAAGTCCACCGCGAAGCCCCGGTCTACGAGGACCTGACCGAGTGCGCGCTCGGCGCGTTGGGTGTCGATTCCGGCGGTCTCGCGCACGTCGCGGGCGCGGACCGCCACGGTCCCCCGCGGTCGATTCCGGCGGCGTCGAGCAGGACTCGGGCCGATTCGACGCTGGCGTCGGCTTCGCCGACCACCTCGCTGGCGCGGCGGGTGTAGGCCAGATTCCGAACGCGGTCGGTGACGGCGTTCGCGGTGGCGAGTCCGGGCGCGACGACTTCGACGCCGACCGCGGCGTTCCCTGCTTCTGCGGCGGCGAATCGGTCGTCCTCTCCCCCGAGTTCGAGCGCGTACACGGTGTACCGAACTCGGCGGTGACTCTTGGGGGTTTCGTCTGCGGCGCGGGTTCTCGGCGCGCTCCCGCTTTAGCGTGCCGTCCGTGGCAAGCGAACGTACCAATAAAAACCCGTTCTCCACTTGTCAGTAGAGAGTACCAACCTTTATAAACCTTAAATACGACATTTAAGTCGCGCATGACTGACCCAAAGGAGACCATCAACATTGAAAACGTGGTCGCCTCCACCGGCATCGGGCAGGAACTCGACCTGCAAAGTGTGGCGATGGACCTCGAGGGGGCCGACTACGACCCGGAGCAGTTCCCCGGTCTCGTCTACCGAACCCAGAACCCCAAGTCCGCCGCACTCATCTTCCGGTCTGGCAAAATCGTTTGTACCGGCGCGAAGAGTACGGCCGACGTACACGAGAGTCTCGAAATCGTCTTCGACAAACTCCGCGAACTCCAAATCGACGTGAACGAGGACCCCGAAATCGTCGTTCAGAACATCGTCACCTCCGCGGACCTCGGGCGGAATCTCAACCTCAACGCCATCGCCATCGGTCTCGGACTCGAAAACATCGAGTACGAACCCGAGCAGTTCCCCGGTCTCGTCTACCGACTCGACGAACCCGAAGTCGTCGCTCTGCTGTTCGGTTCCGGGAAACTCGTCATCACCGGCGGCAAGAAACCCGAAGACGCCGAGCAGGCGGTCGATAAAATCGTCTCCCGACTCGAAGAACTCGGTCTGCTGGAATAGCGCGGGCGAGCGAGCGGACAGTAAGACCCCCACGGTTTTTTAGATACCTGATAGGAAGTGAGTGCGACAACAGCTTTATGCCACCCGGCATACAAAGTCTCCGTAAGAGGGTAATCTATGAGTCTCGAAGAAGCACTTGACGAAATCGACGAGAAGTACAATCTCGGAACTTGCGAAGAGGCCCGTGAAATCGGCCGGTCCGTAGCCCACCTTCGAGACTAGATTTTCTGCCGGATATACTCTGCGAACTCCGACTTCGTTAGTCCCGTTTCCTCAATCAAGGGGCCATTGTTCGTTCGTCTCAGAAGTTTTTTTACAAACGTCACGGTTCGCTGTTCATGTCGAATAGCATATTTGGAGAGGGCCTCGTGTGTCTGCAGCTCTAAATCATATTCGTCAAGAGAGATATCAATTCCACCCTTTCGACGGACAGTTGTACAACCGAACTTCGAGATATATCGAAACCGGCCGACGTTTCGCCGTACCGTTAACAGCCGTTTGGAATCAACGATGAAATCATCGACCCACTTCTGCCACTCGTAATCGTCGGTTATCAACGAAGGTAACTCGAATGTTGAGCCTGCTGTTGCCTTCACGTATCCTTCGAACATGCTAAAAGAGGTCCTGTGATTGGCGTTTGGTAATGCATGGCAGAGTAGAAGGTTCGACGCTAGTTGTCCTCCAACCTCGGGAATTGGTCCGGTCCAATTTACCTGTTTGAGTGCATCCGGAATTCGCTCAACGTCAACACTTTTGTACGCGTCGAGAGAAATAGACTCTTCATCACGCTTTTTCTCTTTAATGCTATCAAATGCATCTAAGAGGTACCGAATGATGACTCGTGTATCTGGACACATATTGTCAAATGCAGCATCGAATTTATATTGAATTGCTTCTGCCGCTGTTACCTCATTCTTTTTTGTATAGACCACGTGCACTTCTTCATCCAAATCGTAGGAGCGTACACGAGTCTCTACCCAGTCTTCATATTTGTCGAGTCTCTCGGTGACCTTCTCACGGTTGGGGTTCACGAAGTCTAGCGAGAACTGGTCGTCGTCCGGATGATGGTAGTGGATAAGGCAGTTGGTCATTGGTTGCTCTAAATTTACGCCCTCTCTTTCAAAAGGTTCAGCATAATAGACTAAATAGACTCGATCCTACGCTCCCGCAAACCGCTACTTCCTTGACGCGCGCCTCCCGAGAACCGACCATGGCGGTCCCCATCGTCGCGCTGGTCGGCACGTTCCTGCTCGCGGTGCTGTTCTACGGCGTCACGGCCCACATCGCCGCGCGGTACGTCCTCGGCGACGTGCCGATAACGCGGGCGTTCGCCGTCGGCGTCGTCCCGGCGATTATCTCGTTCGCGCTCCAAGCGTACGGCCCGACAATCGTCATCCTCGTGAGCGCCAGCGCGGACTTCTTCACCATCCGCGCGGTGTACCGACTCAAGTACAAGACGGCGGCCGTGGTCGCGCTCGTTCACTACACCGTGAGCGCGCTCCTCGGCATCACCATCTTCAATCTGGTCCGACTGCTCGGCACCGCGCCGACGTAGCGAACGCGCCCGCGTCGTCTCCCCGGGATTGAAATTCTTGCTTTGAACAACGAAATTCGTTTTAAAGAAAAGAATTTCGTTTCCAAAAGGTATCTCAAACTACGTCGCCGGGGTCGTGGGACTCCCGCATCCGGTCGGCCTCCGTCGCGTACCGCTCGCGGGTCTCGTCGTCCTCGACGGGCGAGAGTCTGTCTGGCGACACCTCCATCGCGGCCGTCACCTCCGGGACGGCCGCGCGACTGAAACTCGGGACCGCACGCTCCTTCTGGAGGTAGGCCGACCCGTCGTCGGTCGCGTACCGGATAATCAGGATGTGCGGCGAGTCCTGCGAGAACGTCCGGTCCACCATCCACACCTGCACCGACGACGCCGCGTCCGCGGCGTCGTCGCTGGTTTCCAAGGCACCGTCGATTTCGGGGGTCATACGTGACACTTCGCGCTCTCCGGACAAAAGGAGCGCAGGCGATTCTCGGGGGGTGAAAACCGGCCGGAGCGTTGTCTTATTCGACCAACCGCTCGATTTCGGTGACGAGAATCCCGGTCGCGCCCACCGACTTCAACTCGTTTATCGTCTCGAACACGTCGCGTTCGTCCACGACGGCGTGGACCGCGACCATCCCGTCCTCCTCGTTTTCGCCGCTCTCGACGTTCATCACGGTCGGACCGCCGAGTCCGGGAATCACGTCCCGGACCTCCGCGAGGCGGTCCTCGGGAGCGTTCATCATCAGGTAGCGCTTGCCGTCGGCCGACAGCACCGACTGGAGCGCCATCACGACCTGCTGGACCTTCTCGTCGTCCGCTACGTCGTCGCGGGCGAACAGGCGGACCGAACTCGACAGCACCTCGTCCACGATAGCGAGGCGGTTGACCTTGAGCGTGGTCCCCGTGGACGTGATGTCGATGATGGCGTCGGCCATCTCGACGTGGGGCGTGAGTTCGGTCGCGCCGCTGACTTCCACCACGTCCACCTCCACGTCTCGGTCCTCGAAGTACTGCTCGGCGACGTTGGGAAACTCGGTGGCGACGGTCTTTCCGGCCACGTCCGCCACCGACTCGATGTCGCCGTCCTCGGGTGCCGCGAGGACGAGTCGGCACTGGCCGAACTCCAAGTCCAGCAGGTCCGAGACGTTGCCGGGGTCGGCCTCCCGTACTTGGTCGAGACCCGTGATGCCAACGTCTGCCGCGCCGTCGCTGACGTACTCGGGGATGTCGGCCGCGCGAGCGAACAGCAGGGTCACGTCGGGGTCCACCGTGTCGGCGTACAGTTTGCGGTCGGCACCGTCTACGGCGTGGAGACCGGCGTGTTCGAGCAGTTCCATCGCCGGGTCGTGGAGTCGGCCCTTGTTCGGGACGGCGATTCTCATGTTGTCGGGGTTCGCGTTCGTCGGGCAACTACCTTTCGTCATCGCGCAAGAGTCGCCGATACTCGTTCCGCGCCGTCACGAGTCGGTAGCGTTACCGCGGAAGTTGTCGGGCAGAACGCCCAGAAAGCCCCCGCCCGCTCGCGGTCGTCTCAGTGACCCCTATTCGAGCGCCGAACGAAGTGAGGCGCGAGAATATGTCACTGAGACGACCACGGTGAACGCGACCGGGCGGCCCCTTTCGGTCCACCCGGCCGCACCGCGACCGCGGGCCTCGAACCCCCCAACCGACTCCTTCGCTTCTGACAGTCGCTCAGTCGTCCACCGTCGGAAACGAGTTCCGACGAGCTGTTGGGAATCACTGATTCGCTACATCCCGAAAATCTTCGATGTTCGAGGACTTCGGTCGCTACGCTCCCGAAGACCTCGCGCGGATGGGCGCGGCCACTTGCGGGCCGTGCCCGCACGCGCCGGGCGTGAGACGGTCAACCACCGCGTTCCGGCCGGTTCGACCAGCCACCGGGTTTCGCCCGACTCGACGCTCACCTCCTCGGCCGATAAAGGGCGAGCGCGCGAGGGCTTTTTCAGAATCGAGTCGGCGATTCTCCGAATCGCCGACTAAACCCGGTGGATTGACACGCCGGGCGCGAGAAGGTCTCCCCATGACGAAACTCCGAATCGCGGGCGGGCAGGTCCTCCGTCCCGACGCGAGCGTCGAACGCGCCGACGTACTGGTAGACTCCGAGTCCGGCGACATCGCCGCGGTCGGCGACCCCGACGAGGTGCCGGAAGGCGACGAGACCCTCGACGCCGAGGACGGACTGGTGATGCCGGGACTGGTCAACGCTCACACCCACGCCGCGATGACGCTCCTGCGTGGCTACGCCGACGACAAGGAACTCGACGCGTGGTTGCAGGAGGACATTTGGCCTGTCGAAGCCGAGTTCACGCCCGAGGACGTGCGCGCGGGGACCGAACTCGGCCTGCTGGAGATGATTCGGTCGGGCACCACCGCGTTCGCGGACATGTACTTCCACGAGGAAGAGGTCGTGGAGGCCGTCGAGGACGCCGGTCTGCGCGCCCGTCTCGGCTACGGCATCGTCACTGTCGGGAAAGACGAGGAGGGTGCGCGCGAGGACTGCGAGCAGAGCCTCGAAGTCGCCCGCGAGTTCGACGGCGCGGCGGACGGCCGAGTGAAGACCGCGTTCATGCCCCACAGCCTCACGACCGTCGGCGAGGAGTACCTCCGGGAGTTCGTTCCCGAGGCCCGCGAAGACGGAATTGCGCTCCACTACCACGCCAACGAGACCACCGACGAGGTGGACCCCATCGTCGAGGAGGAGGGCCAGCGACCACTCGACTACGCCCGCGAGTTGGACATGACCGACGAGTCGGACTTCGTGGCCCACGGCGTCCACCTCGATTCGACCGAAATCGACCTGCTGGCCGAGACCGGCACGAGCGTCGTCCACTGTCCGGCGTCGAACATGAAACTCGCCAGCGGGATGGCCCCGGTCCAGAAACTGCTCGACGCGGGCGTGACGGTGGGTCTCGGTACCGACGGCACGGCCTCGAACAACGACCTCGACGTGTTCGACGAGATGCGCGACGCCGCGATGGTCGGCAAACTGGCGGAGAACGACGCCAGCGCGGTCCCCGCCGAAAGCGTCGTCCGGATGGCGACCGAAGGGAGTGCGTCGGCGCTCGGGTTCGACAGCGGTCGCATCGAGGAGGGCGCGAACGCGGACCTCGCCGTCGTGGACCTCGACGCGGCTCACCTGACGCCCCACCACGACCTCGTGAGCCACCTCGTCTACGCGGCGCGCGGGTCGGACGTGCGTCACACGCTCTGTGACGGCGCGGTCCTGATGCGCGACCGGGAGGTGCTGACGCTGGACGCCGAGGCGGTCCGCGAACGGGCGGAGCGACGTGCCGCGGCCGCCGTCGAGCGCGCGGAGTAGCACGCCGTCTTCTCGCTTTCGAGAGACGAAACGCGACGTTGAAATCCAGTTTGAACGATTAGAACTGTCTTTAAACGGTTTAACTCTATCTTAGAGTTTCATTCTCCTCGCATGAACCACGAAAACGATATGTACGGCAGATGGGGTTTAATCCCTCGTTTCCCGTAGGACCGAGTGCAATGACCTCGAAGAAGCGAACCCTTTCGGTCGTCCTCGCGGGACTTCTGGTCCTGTCGAGTGTCGCGGCCGCAGGCGTAGGTAGTGCAGCAAGCGACGTGACCGCGAACGACTCGCTCGCGGTCACGGTCGGACAAGCCGACGACGACAGCGCGACTGTCACGGTCACGCACAACGGGTCGGCGGTCGAGAACGCCTCCGTCACCGTCGGCGTCACCGACGATAACGCCACGTACGCGGGCGCTGGCAACTACACCACCGATGCCAACGGCACGGTCGAACTCCCGGCCCCCGAACAGAACGTGACCGTCTCGGTCACGGTCGAGAAGAACAACGCCACCGGCACGGCGACCACGACGCTCGTCGCCGACGCGCAGGACGACTCGTCGCCGGAACCCCTCGGCGTCACCGTCGCGGAGACCGACACCGGTGCCACGGTAACGGTGACCCGGAACGACACGGCGGTCGAAGGCGCGTCCGTCACCGTCGCGGTCACTGACGACAACACCACGTACGCGGGCGCTGGCAACTACACCACCGACGCCAACGGCACGGTCGAACTCCCGGCCCCCGAACAGAACGTGACCGTCTCGGTCACTGCCGAGAAGGACAACGCGACCGGCACGGCGACTGCCACGCTCACCGCGGGCGCGGGCGAAGAGGATGACAAGAAGACGTTCGGCGACCTCGTGTCGTCGTTCGTCCACGAGATGCTGAACGCGGGCGACGATAGCGGTCCCATCGGACAGGTCATCTCGGACTTCGTGACGGAGAACAATCCGGGCAAGGCCGACGAGAAGCGCCCCGACCACGCTGGCAAACCCGAGGACGCGGGCAAGTCCGGTAACGCCACCGCCGAGAACGGCACCGACGAAGGCGGTTCGCAAGGTCCGCCCGAACACGCCGGTAACGGCGACGACAAAGACGACGAGAAGGGTAACGACGAGAAAGGCAACAACGGCAACGGTAACGGCAAGGGCAAAGGAAAGGGTCGCTGAACCGGTCAACTCCGCTGACGCTCCTCCACAGAGTTCCTGCTTTCACTCTCCACCGAACTTCCTGCTTCACTTTTCGGTGGAGGCTTTCGCTGATTTTTGACGTATGAATAGAGG
Source organism: Halorussus caseinilyticus (assembly GCF_029338395.1). Lineage (NCBI taxonomy): Archaea > Methanobacteriati > Methanobacteriota > Halobacteria > Halobacteriales > Haladaptataceae > Halorussus > Halorussus caseinilyticus. The sequence goes on along the minus strand of NZ_CP119809.1, from coordinate 2,733,491 downwards.
TGCTAGAGTCATCTATAGTTAGCCAAAACATGCTTATTAATTGCTTTAGGATTCCTATTTCTTTCTTACCCTGACGAAGAGAACGACACGGCGACAGCGACGGGAGGCCGGTGACGGGACGAGACGGCGACAGGACGACGGTGACGGGACGCTAGCTTCAGGCTTGAACCAATCAGACCGCGACCGCACAGCACCGCGACCGCACAGCACCGCCAGCGCCTCACGCCTCCCCGACCGACTCCTTCGCTCCCTCCGGTCGCTCAGTCATCCACCGTCGGAAACGAGTTCCGACGAGCTGTTCTGAATCACTGATTCGCTACATCCCGAAAATCTTCGATGTTCGAGGACTTCGGTCGCTACGTTCCCGAAGACCTCGCGCGGATGGGCGCGGCCACTTGCGGGCCGCGCCCGCACGCGCCGGACGGAGACCGGACCGAAAAGTCCACCCTACTGTCTCCCTCGCCGTCCGCTGGCCCGTCGCGTCGGCCTTCGGTAGCGTTTTGGGCGCGGTGGCCGTTCTGTCACGCATGGCAGACTATCCGACGATAAGCGAGCAGGTAGAGGACGTAGACGCCGCTCGCACCGAGGGCCATCGCAAGATGGACTGGGCGCGCGAACACATGCCGATTCTGACCGCGATGCAGGCCGACTTCGAGGAAAACCAGCCCTTCGCGGGCCAGCGAATCGGGATGGCGATGCACGTCGAAGCCAAGACCGCCGTGCTGGTCGAGACCCTCGCCGAGGGCGGCGCGGAAGTCGCCATCACCGGATGTAACCCGCTCTCGACCCACGACGACGTGAGCGCCGCCTTGGACGAACACCCCAACATCACCTCCTACGCCAAGCGCGAGGTGGACGACGACGAGTACTACGCCGCCATCGAAGCCGTCATCTCCCACGAACCCACCATCACCGTGGACGACGGCATGGACCTTGTGGCGGCCATCCACGAGGACTATCCCGAACTCATCGACTCCATCGTCGGCGGGGCCGAGGAGACCACGACCGGCGTCCACCGTCTCCGAGCGATGGACGAGGACGGCGCGCTCGACTACCCCGTCTTCGCGGTGAACGACACGCCGATGAAGCGCCTGTTCGACAACGTCCACGGCACGGGCGAGTCCTCGCTGGCTAACATCGCCATGACCACGAACCTCTCGTGGGCGGGCAAGAACGTCGTCGTCGCGGGCTACGGCGACTGTGGCCGCGGCGTCGCAAAGAAGGCCTCGGGCCAGAACGCCAACGTCATCGTGACCGAAGTCGAACCCCGCCGCGCGCTGGAGGCCCACATGGAGGGCTACGACGTGATGCCGATGGCCGAGGCCGCCGAAGTCGGCGACGTGTTCCTCACTACGACCGGGAACAAGAACGTCGTCACCAGAGAACACTTCGAGAAGATGGACGACGGCGTTCTGCTCGCCAACGCGGGCCACTTCGACGTGGAGGTCAACTTAGACCAACTCTCGGACCTCGCCGTCAGCGAGCGAGAGGCCCGCGACGGCGTTCGAGAGTACGAGATGGAAGACGGTCGCCGCCTCAACGTCCTCGCGGAGGGCCGCCTCGTCAACCTCGCTTCGCCCATCGCGCTGGGCCACCCGGTCGAAGTCATGGACCAGAGCTTCGGCGTGCAGGCCGCCTGCGTCCGCGAACTGGTCGAGAACGGCGAGAGCTACGACGCCGGCGTCCACGACGTGCCCGACGAACTCGACGTGGAGATTGCCGAAATCAAACTCGACGCCGAGGGCGTCGAGTACGACGACCTGACCGACGAGCAGGCCGAATACATGGGTAGCTGGCAACACGGGACGTAGGTCCCGAGGTTATTTATGCCAGTATTACCCCTGCAGTTTGCCCCACAGGGGTAATCCTATACAAAACACTTATGCAGGAACATACACAATCTGTATGTGTACGGCGGCAAGGAAGACGATGATCCCTCAGTGAAGGGGTATGAGACTTCCAGCGCCGCCTGCTCGACGGCACGGTGGACGATGATCCCTCAGTGAAGGGGTATGAGACCATCAACGCCGTCGAGTGACGTTCTACAGACTCACATCGGATACGAAGTTAGCGGCATCTTCGCAATCGCAATCCTTGACGTAGTTTCGCCTCGAATACGCCATCAAATCAGCAACTTGGATTCCGGGGGTTTGACTACTATCTCGCGTCTCCATTTCGATAGCCGGGCCGTCGTTGTCCTCCAATAGTTCACAAACCTCGTCTGCTGGAGTTTCCCAAACGTGTGCGTCCGGAACGAGGTGTATCTCGCTGACGGTCTCTAAGTCGATAGTATCCGCGTCGGTAAGCGGACTCAAGATTCTAGCGAGAGCCAATCGTTGGAGTGCTCCCGGAGCGTCCACTTCGGGCATGTACTTCGATAATATCTGCTTTCCCAACTCCGGATTGCAATCGTGGTACGAACAACGAAGCGGTCTCGAGTCTTGCCACGGATACGGTGGGTCGGCGACTGTTCCGTCGTCGTAGATGAACCGTTCGAACGTTTCAAGAAAAGAGCCGATTTTGTCTTTCGGCAGTTGAGTTCCTTTGAGTTCTCCGACCTCGCCAAACCCGTCTGTGTTCGAGATGTACCGTGTTAATTCCCTCCGTGCGTTGTTGAGGACGTTCTGTGGGGAGTTCTTCGAGAGACACCAGCAACTGGCGACCGTGTAATGCTCTCCCCGTGAGTGGTGTCCACTCTCGTCTACGAAAATATAGAGCTTTTCCGCCATTCTCGACCGATACTTCGGGATAGATGGTAAGTTCAAATATATATTCCGTCTTCTGACTCGCACCCCGTTCCCAACAAGCATTTATCACTTCGATTCGACCCTCTACCTCGTGCAACGCCGCCAAGTCCTCCAGACCAGCGTAGCGACACTCGGCGCGGCCGTCGGTCTCGCCGGGTGCCTCTCGGGTTCGAGCGACGACCCGCAGACGAGACGACCCGACGACCGGAGCGAACCAGCAGACGACTCCGAATCGGCGGAGAACGTTCCCGAAGACCACGACGCCGACGACGCGGCCGAGACGCCGACCGATTTGACGGCCCCGCCGCGCGAGTCGGCGGTGTTCGCGGCCGTCGAAGCGTCCGGGACGCGACTGCTCGTCACCTTCGAGTCGAACCCGGTCGTGGAGTCCCGCGCAGACCTCGCCGGAACCACGACCCCGGCCGGGAGCGAGACGGCGACGAACGCGACGGCGAACGCCACAGCGACGAACGCCACCGCGACGACCGAAAACGCGACCGCGACCGCCACGACCGCGACTACCACGACGAACGCCACAGCGACCGCAACCCGAACCGAAACCTCGTCGTCCGCGCTCGGACTCCTCGGCGACTCGCTCGCCGGACTCGTTCCCGTCGGGACGGCGGCGGGTCGGAGTCCCGGACGAGGCGGCGGGGGTCGAAGCGGCGGCGGACGGAGCGGAAGCGGCCGGAGCGGACGCAGTGGCGGGTCTAAGAGCGGAAGCGGCCGGAGCGGACGCAGTGGCGGGTCCAAGAGCGGAAGCGGCGGAAGCCGCAAGCCCGACCCCGGCAAGCGAGGAAGCGGGGCGAGTCCGTCCCGCGGTCGAAACGGCCGGTACAAGTGGCGCGGCGGCGCGTACGCCGCGTGGCACGACCGGCACGCCCACGAGGTCCGGGAGTACGCCGCAGTCGTGGCCGACTGCGGCGTCGGCTACCTCGGCGACGTGGACGCGACCGAGGACGCCCTCCCCGGAGCGCGAGCGGTCGAGTGGGACCGGCGGTGCGACGGCGACCACGCCGAGATGACCTTCGAACCCTCCGGACCCGGTTGGTACCGGGTCGGCGCGCGACTCCGGTCCGGGGCGGGCGACCACGACTTCGGGTGGGAGGCCGTGGACGTGCGACTCCGCGACGGCGACGACGGGTTGGTCGTCGATAGCCAGTGGAAGGTCTCGCCGCGACTCTGAGACGCTCCGACCGTGCCCGTCGGCAGTCGCTAATGCTTTTCCGCCGGGCTACGTAGGTGGTCCCGTGACCCTCCAGTACGACCACGAACCGAGTGCGGAGGCCCGCCGGTACCTCGACGCGCTTGCGGCGGCGTGCGGCCACTACGAAGTAGACGCCGAGTCGAAGTACGTCACACTGCCCGACCCCGCGGGGCGCGTCCACTACCTGACCGCGGGCGAGGGACCGCCTCTGCTCGCGCTCCACGGTCTCGGTGCGACCGCGACCTGCTGGCTTCCCATGTTCGACGCGCTGACCGACCACTTCACCGTCTACGCACCCGACCGGCCGGGCCGGGGACTCTCGACTGCGGTGGACTACCGCGAGACGGGGTTCCGGGAGTTCGGCGTCGAGTACGTCACCGACTTCCTCGATTCGGTCGGCGTCGGAGAAACCGCGGTACTCGGCAACTCGCTCGGCGGGTTCCAGTCGCTCGCGCTGACGATTGACTACCCCGAGCGCGTGGACCGGCTCTGTGCCATCGGCGCGCCCGCCGGACTCTCGCAGGACGTTCCGGTCTTCTTTCGACTGTTCGACCTGCCGGTGGTCGGCCGGTGGCTGTTCGACTACTTCGAGTCCGAGACTGTCTCCGATGCCCGCGAGGAGTTCCGACGCATCAACGTCGAAGACGACTCGGCGGTCCCGGACGCCTACCTCCGGCCGGGACTCGTCGGCGAGGACCTGCCCGGCCAGCGCGAGAGTCTCTGGTCGCTGATGAAGTCACTCGGGTCGGTCCGGGGGACGCGACCCCAGTTCGACCTGCGCGAGGGGGTTCGAGCAATCGAGACGCCCACTCGGTTCGTCTGGGGAACCGAGGACTACTTCTGGCCGCCGTCGGTTGGTCGGCCGGTCGTCAGCGCGATGGCGAACGCCGACTTCGTGACCCTCCACGACCACGGCCACATGCCGTGGCTCGAACCCGGCGACGAAGCGACCGAGGCGGCCGTGGACTTCCTCGCGGGCGAGGTCGGACCGCCGTAGTCAGGGTTCCTCCCCGCCGCGGACGACGTGACCGTACTTCAACAGGGCGACGAAGACGGTGCCGCCGATGGCGTTTCCGACCGTAGCGAGTGCGAGAAAGCTCGCGTACTCCGCGAGGGTGATGGACGGCGAGACCAGCGTCCCGGCCAGCACTTCGACGTTCCCCGCGATGGAGTGGGGGAGGTGTGCGAGACCGATACCGGTCGTGACTAGCCACACGACCGCGATACGCGAGATGCTCTCTTTGGCGGCCGTGAGAAGCCACGAGAGCAGGCCCATCAGCCATCCGGCGACGACACCGCCCGCCAACAGGAGCCACGGACCGTGAGCCGTGAGGTTCGTGGCGATTTCGCCGAACGCCGAGGCGTCCACGATGCCGTAGGCCGGAGCGAAGTACACCATCGAGACGGCGAAGACGCCGCCGCCGAGGACGTTTCCGGCGTAGACGAGCGTCCAGAGTCGAGCCAACTGTCCGACGCTCGCTCGGCCGTCGAGAACCGGGAGGGTGGCGCGCGTGGTGTGTTCGGTGAACAGTTCCGACCGACCGCCGATGACGAAGATGAACCCGACTGCGTAGGCGTTGGCGACGACGATTCGCGTCAGCGGCTCGCCCCACGCCCCGCCGACCAGCGTCAGTAACACCGCCATGAACAGCGGACCGAACCCGATGTCGAGACCGGCCGAGATGCCCGAGAGAAACAGTCCGTCGGCCGAGCGTTCGAGTTCCTCCAACCCCTCCTGAATCTCCTGAGCGAGTATCTCCTGTTTGGACTTCTGACCTTCCCCCGGAGGTTCGGTCTCGATGCGCTCGTCGAGTTCCTCCTTCGCCACGGTAGGGATACTCGGAACAAACGTAGAAAAGCAGTCCGGCCGGGGAGGACTCTCGCGCCGCCGGTCGGACCGCCGGTTTCACTTCCGCCGCGCTTGCGAGGGACTTAACACGCCGAAGGCGGAGAGAGTAGCGTATGTCTAACTCCAAGGGCGACCGCCGGGAGCGCGAACTCGTCAACCGACTTGACGAGGCCGGGTTCGCGGTCATGCGCGCGCCCGCCAGCGGAAGCGCGACCGAGCGCGAGCTTCCGGACGTACTCGCGGGCGACGGCGACGCCTTCTACGCTATCGAGGCCAAGTCGAGTTCGGGCGACCCCATCTACCTCACGGGCGAGGAAGTCGAGGCCCTCGTCTACTTCGGCCAGAACTTCGGCGCGAAACCCAAAATCGGCGTGCGGTTCGACCGCGAAGACTGGTACTTCTTCCACCCCGCGGACGTTCACGAGACCGACGGCGGCAACTACCGCGTAAAGAAGGAGACTGCGCTCGAAGACGGCGACCCACTCGACTCGCTGAGGGGTGACGACGGGGACGGCGACGACGACCACGACATCAGGGACGTGCTACGAGCCGTCGAACAGGGCGTCCTGTCGCCCGACGAGGCGGCGGCGATGTTCGAGTAGGGCGACATCTCCCGTCGGACTGGTCTCGTTCGGTTTGCCTTTCCTCCGCGGTCGTTAGTTGATATGGAAAGATACTTTTACTGCCGTGACTATTTAGTCAATGTCGGTGACACGGACGAGGAACGACCCGGTTGTCGCGTCACTCACGGCCACGTCACCGACGCACAGCAATCCGACGATTCGTTCCGGCACTCGGACGGGATTCCGAGCAACTCCATCGCGGCGGTGGCCTACTGTGGGACACGACCGACGGAGGGCCGGGCTACCGCCGCTTTTCCTATCACCTCCGGCGTGCGCTACTGGTTCGCTCGTCGGCTACGTCGTCTCGAACTACGCCGCCCTCTCGAAGTCGGCGAGTTCCGACTGGTCGTCGCGGCTCCGGACCCCGCCCCTGCGCGCGAGTCGTCCCCGCGGGAACGAGTAGCGCCGCAGGTGGTGCGGTTTCAGGTCGTCGGTGCCGAGTCCCGCCGGGACGGGGTACATCGCTTCGACCACCACGTCGTCGGGCCGGTAGCTCTCGTTGTTGGGATAGGCCGCGACCGTACAGTCCCGGTCGGTAATCTCCACCTCGTCGGCCCGGCGGCCGGTCGTCCGGACGACGACGAGTAGGTCGCCCGTCTCGCGGTCGATGACGCTCTCGCCGGGGTCGAGTCCGCACTCCCTGCAGAAGTACGGTCCGTCGGCGTTCTCGTCCACGAAAATCTCGTCGCCGCAGTTGCGACACGCCACGGCCCGCTGGCCGGGCGGCGGGACGAGTCCCTCGTTGACCTCCATGGCGACCCGCCGGACGTGCTTGCACCGGACGCCGCGGAAGTTGTGGTCCGGGCAGGTACACCGCCCGCCGGGGAGGTCCACCGAGTAGGCGTTTCCGCTCTGGCTCTCGACTTCGTAGACCCCGCCGCCGAGCGGCGTGACCGCCATGCGCTCGAAGCGAGCGCGTCGGGACCGGGCGTCGGTCACGCCCTCTGCGGCCGGGAGCGATGCGCGCGTTCGTTCGGAAGCTGTTGTGTTTGCCATAGGCTTCCCACCTCGTGCGGCGACCGAAAGCCGAAGAACCAGCGTCACCCCCCAATCGTCGCTCTCCCGGTCGATTCCGCGTACAGAGTGGTAGGGGCCGGACGCTCCTAAGTCTTGCACCTATCAGGAACGCTAGAGCCGCGTATCCCGGCGGTAATGCCCCGATAACGGGTAAATTCGGCGTCGAAGTGCGCGGATAATTCCGGCGTCCGCGGACGGCCGACCCCCGTTTCGGCGGGGCGACCGACTCCCGTTTCCCGCGAACTTTCGACTCGCACGCCAGCGACTGCACGCGAGCGAGGAGCGCCGAAGGCGCGACGAGCGAGCGGACCGAGGAACCCTCGGAGGGCCGTGCCCCGGCACGGCCCGGAGAGGGTGACGACGCGTTTTTGGTCGAGCTTTTGCAAGGGCGCGGCTCTCGGGCCGCGCCCGCAGGAAAAGGTCGTTCCGAAGCCCTTTTGCCGGTACCCTCGGAAGGCCCCGGCATGGAAATCGACCAGGAGACGCGCCGCGAGATTCTCGTCGGCGTGGTGTCTGTCGGCGTGTTCATCGCGCTACTGATGTGGGTGGGCGCGACGTACGGCGACGGCAGTCTCACGCAGACGGGTGCGATAGCGGCCGTGGGCGTCATCGTCGTCTTCGTGCTGTTGATGGCTGGCGTCGGCTACTGGATGGCACAGCAGTACTGAAACCGGGTTCTCGGGGGGTAGTCTGACCGTTGGTTCCCAGAGGCGTCTCTCTCTTTCTCGGGCGTTTGGCTCGTTTTGGACGACGAACGGTGACTGTGGACGGCAGAAGATGTCCGAGGACTGGTTACAGGTTCGACTTGACGGAGACGGACCGTGACTGTGAACGACAGCAGGTGACAGGGACCTAGCTTCAGGCTTGAACCAATCAGAACCGCACAGCACCGCCACTGAGGACGACGGTCCGTGACTGTGAACGACAGCAGGTGGCAGGGACCTAGCTTCAGACTCGAACCAATCAGAACCGCACCGCAACCGCGAACCACACCCTCCCCAACCGATTCTGTCGCTTCCTCCGGTCGCTCAGTCATCCCTCGCACGAGATGGCGCGCCACGGAGGCGCGCCAGCGCGCGCCGACGTGGATAGATATGTCTTAGAGCAACAAAAACATTGCTCAAAGAATTCGAAACGTTTCTAATCCCCTCGTCAGCCGACGTTTCCGGCATCGGACAGCGCCTCTTCGTAGTAGGCCAGCGGGTGGGAAATCCCGTCACACCGGGCGTCTACCGTCGGGTCCTCGTCGTCGGCGACCGGGCACTCGCCGTAGGCCTGCATCGTCTCGCAGGAGGGCGGGGCGTACTGCGCGCCCGACTCGTCGCCGACGCGGTTCGCCCGGTAGCGGACCGACCGCGCTCGGGTGTCGCTGTCCACGCCGCAGAGCGCCAGCAGTTCGTCGGTGTCGGCGTTGGCGCTGGTCAGGAACGCGACTAGCGCGAACTCCGCGTGGTCCGGAAGGCTCTCGCCCGCCTGCGCTCGCTCCATCAGCGACCCGACGCACGGCGGGAAGCAGTCGGGTTCGAGGACAGGGATGTTCCGCGAGATGTCGATTTCCGAGAACGTCTCTTCGAGTTCGGCCACCTCGTCGGTCAGTCCCGCCCGAATCTCGTCGGGGACGCGGGTCGGCAGGCCCGCGGCGACTCGCTTCCGGACCGCCTCCCGGAGCAGGTCGTACAGGTCCGACTCCGAGACTTTGACCGTCCCGTCCGCGAGTTGCCGGGTGGCGAGCGTCCACGACTCGCCGCCGAGGTTCGACGACAGCGCGAGGTAGCGCCCGACCGCGACTCGGTAGCCGTCGCCGTCGGCCGTCTCCCGAACGTCGCCCGAGAGGTCGAACTCCGCGAGGAGCGCGTCGAGCGAAATCGACTTGTCGGCCGTGGACTTCAGGCCGTCGTCCGGGTTTCGGAAGTCGTCCGTGAACCGCTCGTAGGCGGTGTCGGCCTCCGCGCTGGCGTACTTTTCGACCGCACCGGGCGCGTCCACGAGCGACACCAGCACCCGAGCGACCGGGTACGAGAGCAGTTCCGCCCGCGGGTTCCACCGCTGTTCGGCCTCGGGGTCGGGCCTGACGGTCCCGTCGATGAGTGCGCGGCGCACCCGCTCTACGCCGCGTTCGACGGCCGGATGGCGCTCGTCGCCCGTGACGATGGTAGCGAGACCGATGTCGGCCTCGCGGACGCTCTCGCGGGCCGCCGCGAGAAACGGATACCGGGCGTGAAGCGGGTCCATACTCGCTCCGTGTCGGCCGACCCCGATAAACGCGACGAATCCGATGGAAGCCGAGACGAGCGAGACGAATCCGATGGGGTTGATACGGCCGACGGCCCACGGTCCGGACGTGACCGACGCGACTCACCTCGTCCGCGCCTACTACGACGCCATCGACGCGGGCGACTACGACCGATTCGCCGACCTGCTCGCGCCCGGCGTCGTCCACGAGCGACCCGACCGGACCATCGAAGGCCGCGAGACGCTGGTCGGGTTCATGCGCGACGACCGGCCGCGGAAAGACACCTCTCACGAGGTCCGAACGGTCTTCGGACCGACCGACGGCGAAACCAACGCCGCGGTGGTCGAGGGCCGACTGCTCGCGGCCGACGGCACCGAGTTGTTCGCGTTCGCCGACGCCTTCGACATCGAAGACGGGCGAATCGCCCGAATCCGGACGTACACCCGATAACCCCCGACTTACTCCAGTTTTCCGGACAGCACCTTCGCCGCGGTCAGCACGGGGTCCCACGTCGGACTGAACGGCGGCGCGTACGACAGGTCGAGGTTCTGAACCTCCTCGACGGTCATCCCGGCGTGGAGCGCGGTCGCAACCGTGTCGATGCGCTTGGCGACGCCTTCCTCGCCGACCATCGCCGCGCCGAGCAACCGACCCGACTCCCGGTCGCCCACCATCTCGACGGTGATTGGCTTGCCGCCGGGGTAGTAGTGAGCGCGCGACTCGGCGGTAATAACCTTCGACACCGGGTCGAACCCGGCTTCTTCGGCCACCTCGGGGTCCGTGATGCCCGCCCGAGCGACTTCGAGGTCGAACACCTTCACCGCCGCCGTGCCGACGATGCCGCCGGTCTCGGTCCGGTCGCCCGCCACCGTCGCCCCGATTGCTCGCCCGGCCCGGTTCGCGGTTAGCGCCAGCGGAACCCAGTCGGGCGCGTCGGTCACGACGTTTCGGGCCTCGGCGCAGTCGCCCGCGGCGTAGACGTGTTCGTCGTTGGTCCGACCGTACTCGTCGGTCGCAATCGCGCCGGTCTCGCCGACTTCGATGCCCGCGCGCTCGGCGAGTTCGGCGTTCGGCGCGACTCCGGTGGCGACCAGCACCGCGTCCACCGCGTGGTGCCCGGCGTCGGTTTCGACGCCCGCGACCCGGCCGCCCTCGCCGGAAATCGCCTCGACCATCGTGTCGAGGTGGAGCGAGACGCCCTGCTCGCGGAGGTGGTCCTCGACCTCCTCCGCGATGGCGTCGCCGAAGGGGTCGAGGACGTGCGGGAGCATCTCGAACACCGACACGTCGAGACCCCGAGCGTCGAACGCTTCGGCCATCTCCAGACCGATGTACCCGCCGCCGATGATGCCGACCGACTCGGGCGAGTCGAGCGAATCAGGCGAGTCGAGCGAATCAGGCGAGTCGGGCGAATCAGGCGAGTCGGGCGAATCGACCGATTCGCCCGACTCGCCCGCAACCGAGTCCCGGACCGCTCGGGCGCTCTCCATCGAGTGGAACGTGAAGACGCCATCGAGGTCCATCCCGTCTATCGGCGGCCGAATCGCCCGCGCGCCGGTCGCCACGAGCAAGTCGTCGTACGACTGTTCGTAGGTCCCCTCGTCGTTCTCCACGGTCACGGAATCGGCCTCGCGGTCGATTCCGACCACCTCGCTGTGAGTCCGGAGGTCGATGTCGCGCTCCTCGCGGAACCGCTCGGGCGTGATGGCCACGAGGTCCTCCAACTCGCCGATGTCGCCCTTCACATAGTAGGGCATCCCGCACGCGCCGTACGAGACCCACTCGCCCTTCTCGAAGACGATTACCTCGAGGTCCGGGTCCTCGCGCTTGGCCTTGCTCGCCGCGCTCATCCCCGCCGCGTCTCCGCCGACGACTACGAACGTTTCTCCCATGGAAGGGTGTACGCGCTCGATACTTAAAATAGAATTGTGCGATTCTCGCAAGATGGGTTCCGGCAATCGGCCCCACTCGGCCATCAAGACTTATGCCTCCATTTCGCCTCTCTAGGACGATGGGCCTCTTCAGAGACCTCGGGCAGAAAGTCGAGGAGTTCAAGCAAGCCTCCCAGACCGTGGCCGACGAGGAAGCGACCCACGAGTGCCGGGACTGCGGCGAGCGATTCTTCGCCGACCGCGAGACGTGTTCGGAGTGCGGCGGCTCCGACGTGACTTCGCTGGAAGGGTGAGCGAATCCGCCCCGCCGACAGTGACGCGGATTATTCCTTCTCGCCCGCGCCGAGGGCGCTCTCGCCGACTGGTTCGTGACCTTCGATGACCTCCTTGCCGCCCATGTAGGGCCGGAGGGCTTCGGGAACCGTCACGGTGCCGTCGTCGTTCTGGTAGTACTCGAGGACGGCGACCATCACGCGCGGCAGGGCCAGTCCCGAGGCGTTGAGCGTGTGGAGGTACTCGGTCGATTCGTGGCGCTCGGGCCGATAGCGCAGACCTGCGCGCCGTGCCTGAAAGTCCTCGAAGTTCGATGCCGTCGAGACTTCCAGCCATCGGCCGCCCTCTTCGGGACCGTCGTCCATGTCGTCGCCGGGTGCCCAGACTTCGAGGTCGATTTGCTTTGCGGCCTTGAAGCCGAGGTCCCCGGTGCAGAGTTCGAGGACGCGGTAGGGCAGGTCGAGGCGTCGGAGGACTTCCTCGGCCTCGTCGAGCAGTTCGTGGAGTCGGTCGTAGCTACCCTCCGGTTCCACGAAGTTGACCATCTCGACCTTGTTGAACTGGTGGACCCGGACAATGCCGCGGGTCTCGGTGCCGTGTTCGCCCGCCTCGCGCCGGAAGTTCGGCGTGTAGGCCTGATGTTTCAGCGGCAGGTCGTCTTTCAACAGGATGTCGTCGCGGTACATGTTCGTGACCGGCACCTCCGCGGTGGGACAGAGCCAGAGGTCCTCGTCTTCGAGTTTGTAGGCGTCGTCCGCGAACTTCGGCAACTGGCCCGTCCCGGTCATCGACTCGCTGTCGATGGGGATTGGCGGGAACACGTCCTGATACCCCTGCTCGCGGTGTACGTCCATCATGAACTGCATCAGGGCGTGTTCGAGTTGACAGCCCTCGCCTTTCAGGAAGTAGTAGCCGCTTCCGGTGGTCTTGGCCGCGCGGGCCTCGTCGATGATGTCCAACTCCTCGCCGAGTTCGTAGTGGGGCGTCACCTCGTCGGGCAACTCGCGCAGGTCCTCGAACCCTTCCCGGCGGGTCTCGACGTTCTCGTCCTCGTCGTCGCCCTCGGGGACGCTCTCGTGGGGGACTTGCGGGACGCGCAGGAGGGCGTCTTCGAGTTCGTCCTCCAACTCGTCGGCGCGCTCCTCGACTTCCTCGATTTCGGCCTTGAGTTCCTGCGAGCGCTCGATGGCCTCGTCGGCCTCGTCGTGCTTTCCGGCCTGCTTCAACTCGCCGATTTCGTCGCTGACTTGGTTGCGCTCGTGGCGCAGGTCGTCGCCGCGCGCCTTCAGGTCGCGCCACTCCTCGTCTTTCTCCAGTACCGCGTCGAGGTCCACGTCGGCCCCGCGCTTGCGGAGTCCCTCGCGGACCGCCTCCGGATTGTCGCGGATGTAGTTCCGGTCTAGCATTCCTACTCTCTCAATTTTGCTCCCGGCAAAAAACCGTATCGTTCGTGGGGCAAGGGTTGGCAGGGGGTGGCAGTCGGGATTCGGCGTTTTAGGGCAGTCGGGATTCGGCGTTTTAGGGCAGTCGGGATTCGGCGTTTTAGTTTGGATTTCTCCGGCGCGCGCTGGCGCGGCGCTCGTGCGCCGCGCCAACCCGCGCGAGGGACGGCGGCCGCGGATGCGGCCGCCGAGGTTGGGGAGGCGTGAGGCCGTCGCGGTGTAGTCGCGGTGCTGTGCGGTGCGGTCTTCACTGGTTCACGCCTGAAGCGAGCGTTCTCTCGACCTGCGGTTCCGACCGCCGACTCACCCGGCCACTCGCCTTCCTGTCTCCCCGTCGAGAATCCCTTTGCCGTCTCTTCGTCCACCCCCTAATTTTCCGCGGACGAACCGATTTTACCCCGGCGTGACCATCGACGACCATGGCCAGAGGTGACCTCCGGGAGACTACGACCGACGACTGTTCGGGCCTCTACTACGTTGAATCTCCAGCGCAGAGTCACGATAGTAACTTCGCGGTTACTCACGCAAACATTGATACACATTAGAACCAAACGTGTACACATGAGTCAGAAGCACGTTACCACTCGCGTCTCCGAAGACCTCTACGAGAAAATAGAGCGAATCCAACAGGAAGAGCAGACGGACCGTTCGACTGCCGTCAAGCGCCTACTTGAACGCGGTGTTGGCGATTGGCAAATCGAAACCGCAGTTAGACGTTACCGCGAAGGTACCATCTCGCTAGGTCGTGCGGCAGAACTCGCAGATGTTTCCGTTTGGCGCTTCCTCGACACTCTTGACGAGCGTGGCGTCGAAATGAACTACGACGAAAGCGACCTCGAAGCCGATATTGCGGCAGTGCGCGAAAATGAGTGAGGTCGTTATCACTGACGCGACGGTACTAATCTACCTCGCCAAACTAGACGACATCGACTATTTAAATAGATTGTTCGAAGAAGTGTATGTTCCCGAAACGGTCTACGAAGAAGTCGTTACGCACGGACTTGAAGAGCAGTACGCCGACGCACTGTCGGTCGAAGAAGCCACTGAAAGTTTTATCGACGTTCGGAAGCTCACCGACGAGACGGAGGGCCGGGCCGACGAGATTCAGGAGTCTTCCGGGCTTGAACGCGGTGAGTGTACCGCAATTGCACTGGCTGAAGACGAGAGAGCACGTTGTCTCACCGACGACCATGCCGCACGAAAGACCGCGGAGTCGCTGAATGTCGATGTAGGTGGAACGATTTACGTGTTACTCGAAGCACTTGACCGGGGGCAACTCTCTTTCGAGGGGTACGTTGAGAAGTTAGACGACCTCACGGACAACGGATTCCGGATGAGTGCGAGCCTGTATCGAAAAGCAGTCGATGCAGGTGAAGACCTCACCCCCTAATTTTCCGCGGACGAACCGCTTTTACCCCGGCGTGACCCATCAACGACCATGACGAGAGGCGACCTCCGGGAGGTCACGGTAGGCGACTGCTCGGACCTCTACTACCTCGACACCGGGATGTACGACACCGACGAGTACGGCGCGGTATACATCTACGACTCTGCGCGGCCCGCAATCGTGGACACGGGCATCGGCACCCACCACGAACTCGTCTTGGACGCGCTGGACGAGTTGGACATCGCCCGCGAGGACGTGGCGGTCATCGCGCCGACGCACGTCCACCTCGACCACGCGGGCGGCGCTGGCTACCTTGCCGAGGCGTGTCCCAACGCCGAGGTGATGATTCACGAAATCGGCGCGCGCCACCTCGTGGACCCCTCCCGACTCGTCGCCGGGACGAAGGCCGCCGTCGGCGACCAGTGGGAGTTCTACGTCGAACCGAAACCCGTCCCCGAGGAGCGCGTGGTCGAACTCAACGCCGGAGACACCATCGAACTCGGCGACCACCGACTCGACGTGTACCACGCGCCGGGCCACGCGCCCCACCAGTGCATCTTCCACGACCGGGACGACGACGCGGTGTTCACCGCCGACGCCGCGGGCCTGTGGGTCCCCTCGAAGGGCATCATCCACGAGACTTCCCCCCCGTCGAACTTCGACCTCGAACAGTGTCTCGCGGACCTCGAAACCATCCGCGACCTGAACCCCGAGGTACTGCTCTACCCCCACTTCGGCCCGCGCGAGTACGAGCAGGGCGCGATGGACGAGTACGCCGAGGTCCTGCGCGAGTGGGTCGCCGAAGTCGAAGCGAAGTACGACGAGTTGGGCGACCCGGAGGCCGTCGAGGACTACTTTGCCGAACAGACCGACATGGCCGACGTGTGGGGAGAACGGAAGGCCAGCGAGGAAGCGCGCCTGAACGTCCGCGGCGTCGTAACCTATCTAGACGAACGTTAGGAATAGGTATCTGATTTCTTGAGAATTGTTTTTATTTTTCAAAGGAACAAATAGATTTGTCTTGTGGTGTCGGGGTTTTCCGGGTATCTCTGGCTACAGACTTGAGTTGCATCGGTGGACAGAGCGAAGCTAACAGGCTTGAGCCAATCAGACCGCACAGCACCGCACCGCCACCGCGGGCCACACCCTCCCCAACCGACTCGCTCACTGCGTTCGCTCGTCCACCGGCAGACAATCCGGTCTGCCGAGCAGTCGGCGCACAGCGCCGACGACCTCGCGCGGTTGGGCGCGGCCATCCGCGGGTCGCGCCCGCACGCACCGGGTCGAGGGTTCTACCGAGCGACGACCGGTTGACCGTTCCACCATCGCAGACGCTCGGCCGACCAACCGCCGTGGGTGAGGTAAAGGGGCCGCCCGCTCGCGGGCCGCAGGCCCGTGGTCGGCTCTGCGGGCACTATTCGAGCGAGCAAAGCGAGCGAGAATATCCCGCAGAGCGACCGCGAGCGGGCGGGGGCTTTCGAGGACTTCTTCGTCGCAGTTCCAGTGGTTGCGGTGCTGACACGTAGCGAGCGGGCAGGTCGTTCGAGAAGTTCCCGGCCAGCACGTCCCCCACAACCACTTTCGTTTCCGGTACCACCAGCGGTTTACCGCGGGCTACCGTCGCACTTGCTGATTCTTCGATGGGAGCGCAACTCACCGAACCGGTCAGAATCGGTATCGTCGGCGCGGGCAACCGCGGCCGGAACCACGCGGCGCGCTACGACCTGATTCCCGGCGCGGAAATCGTCGCCGTCGCCGACGTAGACGAGGCGAAGGCCCGCGCGCTCGCCGACGAGTGCGGTGCCGAGAGTTACGCCAGTCACCGCGAGATGCTCGACGGGGCGGACCTCGACGCCGCGAACGTCTGCGTCCACGCCACCCTCCACGCCGACATCGCGGTGGACGCCCTCGAAGGCGGGACGCACGTCTTCTGCGAGAAGCCGATGGCGGGCGATTACGCCGACGCGCGCCGGATGGCCGACGCCGCCGACCGGACCGGCAACCGCCTCGCGGTCCAGAACCAACTGCTCTACACGAAAGAGACCCGCGCGGCCAAAGCCCTCGCGGAGGCGGGCGAACTCGGCGACGTGTACCACGGCATCGCCGCCCGGTCGCCGGGGTTCTCGTTCGCTGGGGAGGGCGACCCCGAGACGACCCGACTCGGCGCGCGCCGCCGCGGGACGCCCTACGTGGACGGCTACGGCTCTCCGCCCTTCGTTCGCCAAGAGTCGGCGGGCGGCGGCGTCGTCCTCGACTTGGGGAGTTACACCGTCGGCCAACTGCTGTACCTGATGGGGTCGCCCGACGTGCCCACGGTCGAGCGAGTCCGCGGCGAGACGTTCCGGACCGTCCCCGAGCGATTCGACGCCGGGGGCGCGACCGGTGACGACGGCGAGGCGAGCGAGTACGCCAGACGCATCGAGGAGAGCGGCTACGACGTGGAGGACGTGAGTGCCGCGTTCGTCACCTTCGAGGACGGGTCGGTCCTCTCTGTCCGGACGAGTTGGTCGCGCTACCTCGACGACGAGTCGAGCGCCGTCGTCGGCACGAAGGGCGGCGTCCGCCTCGACCCCTTCGAGTACTTCTCGACGGTCGCCGACGTGGAGATGCGCGCCAGCGCCGACCTCGAAGAGTATCTCTTCCGCCAGCAGTTCCTCGACGGCGAGCGCGGTCGAGTCGCCTACGAGTCGGGTCTCTGGGCCGACCCGCTCTACCACTGGGTCGGGTCGCTCCTCGGCGAGGACGACGCCCTGCCGACCGACTCCCCGCCGACCGCCGACCTCGCGCTGGAGTCGATGGTGGTCGCAGACGGTATCTACCGCTCGGCGGAACTCGGCCGGGAGGTCACGCGCGAGGAAATCGTCGAATCCGCTCGAGGGTCCGACACTCCCGAGTAAACGCGGATGAACGGCCGGGAAGTTCGGGAGTAGCTTAATGTCGCGCGGTTCTGATACGATGGTATGGAGTGGCGTGACGCGGAACGGGACTACGAGGACGAGGTTGTCGGGGAGTCCACGCTGTCCCGGTTGTTCGAGGAGAGCGCGGCCCGGCACGAGAACCGTCCGGCACAGCAGTACAAAGGAGGCATCTACGACCGGTCGCTCGCGGGGAGCGCGATTCCCGCGGCGGCCGACGGGGAGTTTCGACCCCTCTCGTACGCCGAGATGCGCGACATCGTACGGTCGCTCGCGGCGGGCTTCCGGGACCTCGGCGTCGAAGCCGACGACCGGGTAGGTATCTTCGCCGACACCCGGATGGAGTGGGCGCAGGCCGACTTCGGTCTGCTCGCGGCGGGCGCGGTCGTGACCACCGTCTACCGCGGGTCCTCGCCCGACCAAGTGGAGTACCTGCTCGGCGACCCCGACGCCGACGGCGTGGTCGTGGAGAACGCCGAACTGCTGGAGCGCGTGGTGTCGGTACAGGACTCGCTCGACCTCGACTTCGCCGTCGTGATGGACCGCGAGGTTCCCCGGACCTCGAACGCGAGCGGGGAGCGAAGCGACTCGCAAGACGGACTCGGCGCGGACGGCGAATCGCTCGCCGACCGCGCCGACTTCGACGTGCTGACGCTCGGCGACCTCTACGAGCGCGGGAGCGAGGCGTTCGACCTCGACGAGTACGAGTCGTGGCTCGACGCCCGCGACCCGGAGGACCTCGCCACCCTCATCTACACCTCCGGCACGACCGGCCAACCGAAGGGTGTCAGGTTGTCCCACTGGAACTTCCGGTCGAACGTCAACCAGTGCTACAAGCGGTTCGGTCCGCGACCCGACAAGGGCGACCTGCCGACCATCAGCGAGGAGTCCCGGACGGTCTCGTTCCTCCCGCTAGCCCACGTCTTCGAGCGACTGGCGGGGCACTTCCTGATGTTCGCCAGCGGCGCGACCGTCGCCTACGCCGAGGACCCCGAGACCCTCCAAGAGGACTTCCAGCAGGTCGAACCGACTACCGGCACCAGCGTCCCGCGGGTGTACGAGCGCATGTACGACGCCATCCGCGAACAGGCCGAGTCCTCGGCGGTCTCCGAGCGACTGTTCGGGTGGGCCACCGAGGTCGGCCGCGAGTACTTCGAGGCGGAGAACCCCGGTCCGGCGCTCCGCGCCAAGCGCGCCGTCGCCGACAAACTCGTCTTCCGGAAGGTCCGGAACGGACTCGGGGGTAACATCGACTTCCTCATCTCCGGCGGTGGCAGTCTCTCGGCCGACCTCTGTGCGCTCTACCACGGGATGGGACTGCCGATTCTGGAGGGGTACGGCCTGACCGAGACTTCGCCGGTCATCTCGGTGAACCCGCCAGAGGACCCGAAGGTCGGCACCATCGGACTCCCGGTCGTGGACGCGGAGGTGAAGGTAGACGGTTCGACCGTCTCTCAGGCCATCTTCGCGGACGCCGACGGCGAGGTCGGCGAACTCCTCGTGAAGGGACCTCAAGTGACCGACGGCTACTGGGAGATGCCCGACGCGACCGACCGCGCGTTCACGGACGACGGGTGGTTTCGGACCGGCGACATCGTGGAGTTGCGGCCCGACGGCTACGTCGCGTTCGAGGAACGAGCGAAGGAACTGCTGGTCCTCTCGACCGGCAAGAACGTCGCGCCGGGACCCATCGAGGACGCCTTCGCCGCGAGCGACGTGATAGAACAGGTCATGGTGGTCGGCGACGGCCACAAGTTCGTCTCGGCGCTCGTGGTTCCGAACTTCGAGGAGGTCCGCCGCCGGGCCGAACGGAAGGGAATCGACCTTCCCGACGATGACCGAGAACTCCGGCGACACGACCGCGTGCGCGAGTGGATGGACGAGGAAGTCGAGCGAATCAACCAGCAGTTCGAGTCCCACGAGCAGATAAAGCAGTTCCGCGTGGTCGGCGAGGAGTTCACCGAGGACAACGACTTGCTGACCCCGACGATGAAGAAGAAGCGCCGGAACATCTTGGACCGGTTCGCCGACGAAATCGACGCAATCTACGAGCGCGAGTACGAGACGGCCTGACTGCGCTCGCGCCCGCCGACCTCTTTTGCCGCCCGTCGGGTACATCGGTCGCTGATTCGACTCTCCACTGACTCGCGCTCTGTCGGTTCGACCGTCGTTGTTCTCCTCTCCTTCTATAGCATAAAATTTTAAACATATTAAGAATAAATGCAAAGTTTTATTTAATTAAAGTTTTATTGAGTGGTCGTATGTCTGATAATGGACCTAGTAGACGAAGCGTGCTGAAAGGTATGGGAAGTGCTGGCGTCGCCGGTGTCGCGGGAATGTTCTCGGTCTCTGTCGCGGCGGCCGAAGGCCCCGAAGACGAACCCATCACGATGCTGGAGAAGGGTCGGAAGATGGCCCTCGCCAGAAAGCTCTCCCGGACCGAGCAGTTCGACGCCCTCCTCGAAGTCGCCAACGAGAAGGGCTACGAGTTCTCGTGGGACCTCGAAAAGCTCGACGCCGCGCGAGTCGAAGCCGGTGACTTCCGACGCGAACTCGTCGCGTACAACTTCGAGACCGACGAGAACCGCCGCGCGGCCATCGTCATCGGCCGGGACCTCGACACCGAGGCGGTCGAACTCGCACAACTCGACTTCGAGACCTACGGCGACGACGGCGTGTTTCAGAAGACCGAACGCTACGAGGCGGCGACCGAAGTCGAGGCGACCCAACTCGGCAAGCCGACGACCGACAGTGGCGTCTCGCACACGACCATCGAACCCGACCCCGAGTCCGTCACCGCCCTCGCACAGCAGGATGTCGGCACCACCGATTGGACGGACTTCCCCGACTACCTGAACATCAGTTACTGTAGCGGCTGTTACTGGGCGACCAACAAGACCTGCCGACTGCTCTGTAGCACGGTCGGTGCCTTCGCCTGCGGTGCGCTCGGCGTCACTGTCGTCGGTGCCGTCTCCTGCGTCACCTTCGTCAAGGCGGTCTGCTACGTCGCCAACTACGTGAGCGGCTGCGGCGACGACCTCGGTGCGACCATCTGTAAGCACCCGCTCATCGACGTTTGTCCCGACGACGCCTCCGGAAACATCATCGACGTGGACATCCCCTACTTCTAACCGACGATTCGTCGGTTTTCCGTCGCAACCGCGAGACTCGGCTACGCGACTGCGAGCAATCCCCCTCCGACTACACAGGCCGCGACCGCCGCGACCAGCGGAAACGCCGACGCTCGGAGGCGACGCCGGGCGACCGTCCGCGGCGACTCGTCGGCTATCACGGCTGGGTCGGCGAGGACGACGCGACCGTCTCGACGCTCGGGTCGACCCGCGACGACGTGGACCTCTCCCGGGTCGATTCGGCGCTCGGTATACCGCCGCGTCCCGATACCGAGCGGAGCGAGGAGACCGCCCGCAGTGGGCGACAGGTCGCCGCGGGCCGCGACGAACGACCGGATGCGCTCCGGTGGGTCGTCGCCCGCCGGTACGGTGACGGTCTCGCTCTCGGTGTCGAGTCTGAACCGTCTCGGGTCGGGGTCGACTCGGACCCGACCGCGGTCGTCGCGCAACTCGAAAGGCACCGTCGCCACGCCGTCGTCGAGTCGAGTCCACGTAAACGGAATCTCGGACGGCGTGAGTTCGCGCTCGCTAATCTCGTATTCGAGGCCGAGACACTTCTCGCCGGTGAACGGTGCAGTCAGCGAATCGCCGACCGACTGGGCACGCCCGCGACAGACTACGAACTCGTCGGCGGCACTCACTGACGCCGGACCGACGGTTTCGGCTCTCACGAGTCGCGCCACGACCGCGAGTGGTCGGAGACCGTACCAACCGAACGCGACGCCCGCGAGGAGGAAGACGCTCCCGAGTACGGTAATCATCTTGTGGGCGGGCGTTCGTCCCCTTGTGTCAAGTATGTTCGGCTGGAAAAAACCGGCATCGGTCTCCTGCGCGCCGCGGCGACGGGACGCTTTTCACGGCTCGCCCACGAACTGGTCCGCGACGAGGCGGTCGATTTCGGCCTGTACAGCCTCCAATTCGGGTATCGACTTTCTGTTGTAGGCGCGCTTGGACGTGTCGGTGTGTTCGGGCACGATGTCGTGTGCCTGCATCGAGAGGTCGGCCAGTCGGCGCTGAGTCTCGGTGCCATCCCACTCCGGAAGGTTCAGCTTCGAGACCACCGTCTTCGAGAGACTGGCTTTTCCCTCGGAGGCGACGGTCCGGAGCGACCGCTGGTAGACCGCCGAGTTGAGCAGGCCACAGAGGAAGTGGGCTTCCCGCTCACTGTCGGTCGAAACGAACATGAAGTGGTCGCCGGGGACGACCTGTTTCTCGCCCAAATCGTCGTCCTCGACTGTCGAGACGACCGCGAAGTGGGGCTTGAACCCGAGTCGGCACCACGCGACCTTGTACTCGCTCCACGTGTACTCGCCGAGTCCGAAGACGTTGTAGAACGGTCCCTTCTCCAGCCACGACGACGAGCGGCGTTCGAGCGCGTCCCGGTTGCTCCGGAGGTAGTCGTAGGTCTTCGGGTACTGCTCGCGCAGTTGCGCCTCGTTGTCCTCGTTGGCTTTCCGGAGCGGAACCAGTCGGAGTTCGTGTCCGAACAGGCCGTACTTGACGACGTGTCTCGACTTGAGGTAGGGGTAGACCAACTCGGGTTCGAGGTCGGCCAACTCCTCGCGGTCGATTGAGAAGACGGCCTGTGCGTCGTCTTTCACGCCGTGGCGGATGTCGTGGTCGCAGTCGCCGAGTGCCCCGCGTTCGGCCCCCTCCCGAATCCACGCCGAGGTGGTGTCGTCGTCCACCGGGACGATGCCCGTGGATTCGGCGTCGAGGGTCGCTCGAATCGTCTCGGCCGTGGCGAAGTCGGGCGCGGCGTCGCCCGCGGTCCACGAGGTGGCGTCGATGGGAAAGGAGTGGTCGGCGTCGGCCCGGAGCGCGTAGACTGCGGCGTTCGCGCCGACCTGCTCGCCGAAGGGTCGGAGTCGATTGAAGTCGTGAACGTGGTCGAGCGCGAGCGGTCGGTCGCCGACGGTCAGCGTCCGGAGGAGTCGCCCGGCGGGTCCCTTCATCACGTCGCGCTTCAGGACGAAACTCGCGGCCCCGCCCTCGGTCAGATAGCGATGGACGCAGACCCAGACGAAGGGGAGCGACACGTCGTCGTTGGCGTGGCCGAGTCTGGCGTCGGTCCCGCCGTGGGGGAGCAAGTCGAGTTCGTCGGCGTAGGTCCCGCGCCAGCGGGCTTTCACGTCCTCCGAGAGGCGACTCCACGGAATCCACGGCGGATTGCCGACGAGGTAGTCGGCGCTCGGGTCGAACGCCTCGCCAGCGAGCGAGAGGTCGTCGTCTCTGCTCAGGCCGAGCGCGTCGGTCAGGAACACCGGGAGTTCGACCGACTCCGCGTCGGCGTCTTCGAGGACGGGCGACAGCGACAGCAGGTAGTTCAGTTTCGTACTCTTGACCGCGACGGGGTTCAGGTCGATGCCGACCACCGACGACGCGACGTTCTCCACGATTTCTTCGGGCGGAGCGCCGGCCATCGCCGACATTTTTCGGTCGATGCAGACCGCGGCGAACACGCCCGACCCGCATCCGGGGTCGAGGAACGTGGCGCTCGCCAAATCGTCCACGTCGAGGGCTTCGACGGCGAGTTCGGCGACCCCGCGCGGGGTGTAGTACTCGCCGAGCGCCAGTCGAATCTCGCGGGGGACGACGCCCTCGTAGAGGGTCCGGAGGAAGCCGGTGTCGGCGCTCCGAAGGTCGTCGGCCGTCAGGTCGGCCGCCGGGTCGGGAACGTCGGCCGCCTCGGTGACGCGCCGATGTAACTCCCGAAAGCTGAACGACAGGGCGTCGGTGTTCGCACGGGGTTCGGGGTTGGCGAGGCGGAAGTCGAACTCGCGTTCGGCGAACGCGATGCACCGGTCCACGACGAAATCGTAGTAGAGTGCGGAGACGAACAGGTCGTCTCTCGGGCGCGCTACGTCGGCGTCGGCGAACACGTCGCCGTGACTGGTCGTGAAGAACGTCTCCCACTCCGCGCGCGCCGCCCGAAACCGGTCGTCGGTCTCCAGCAGGTCGCGGGCGGCGCTCTCGAACTCCCTGTACGACACGCTCTCGCGGCCCCAACGCTCGGCGATTCCTCGGTCACTCATGCCTCGTCGTGGTTGCCCGGTCGGGCGATTGGGTTAACTACCTACTGTTTCGTCTCCGGGCTCGGGGCGACCGGCTTGTTCTCCTCCCGACGATTCCCCCACTCGCTTCTCCGCCGTGCTACATAAATATGCGTGACTCCCGGTGGTCGCTATCTGGCCGCTACCGACCGGTTTAAACCCCCTTCGACGCTTTACACCGATAGGAGGTCTCAAAAGAGTGGCAGCCGGAAGTGGCGCGAACCTGTTACCGATTGTCGTGGCAATTATCGGTCTCGGCGTCGGCGCACAGGTGCTGGCGGACCGATTTCAAGTGCCCAGCGTGCTGTTTCTAATCTTAGCGGGAATCTTAGTCGGTCCCGAAGGCCTGAAAATCGTCACGCCAGAGGCGTTCGGCGGCGCGCTCTCGACCATCGTGGGGCTTTCGGTCGCCATCATAGTCTTCGAGGGGGCGTTCCACCTCACGGTGGAGAAACTCCGTGAAGCGCCCTCGGCGACGATTCGCCTCGTGACCCTCGGCGCTATCGTCGCGCTGGTCGGCACCGCCGTCGCCGTCAGATTCGCGCTCGAACAGCCGTGGGACGTGGCGTTGCTCGTCGGGTCGCTACTGGTCGCCACCGGACCGACGGTCATCACGCCCATCCTCGAAGTGGTGCCCGCCCGCGACCGGGTGGAGGTCGCGCTCGAAACCGAGGGCGTCGTCAACGACGTGACCGCGGCGATTCTGGCGGTCGTCGCCTTCGAGGTCGTGCGGGAGCCGTCGCCGACGCTCGGGTTCGTCGTCTCGGACTTCGCGCGGCGACTCGGCATCGGTCTACTGGTCGGCGTCGTCGTCGCCGGAATCGTCTGGTACCTGCTCCGTCACGTCGACCTCTCACCGGCCAACGCACCCCAGAACGCGCGACTCATCACGCTGGCTGGTGCGCTCATCGCTTTCGGTGCCGCCAACTCGTTGGCGGCCGAGGCCGGAATCGCGGCGGTCGCCACCGCGGGCATCCTGCTCGGGAACGCCGACCTCCCCTACAAGGACGAAATCGAGGCGTTCAAAGGCGACATCACCCTGCTGGTCCTGTCGTTCGTGTTCATCGCGCTGGCGGCCTTGCTCGAATTCCGGAATCTGGTGGCGCTCGGACTCGGCGGTCTCGTCGTCGTGTTCGTCGTGGCACTGGTCATCCGGCCGCTGGCCGTCCTCGCCTCGACCACCGGAGACCGCTACACCTTCAACGAGCGCATCTTCATGAGCGTGGTCGGACCGCGTGGCATCATCCCCGCGTCGGTCGCCACCCTGTTCGCGGTCCAACTCCAGAACGAGGGGATGGTCGCCGAGGCCAACGTCCTCGTCGGGACCGTCTTCCTCGTCATCTTGGCGACGGTCGTGTTCGAGGGCGGATTCGCTCGACACATCGCGGAGTACTTGGACGTGATACCTATGCGTGTAATCATCATCGGAGGCGGGAAGGTGGGCCGTTCGCTCGCCGAACGCCTCGACGACCGTGGCGAGAACGTGGTCATCATCGAGAAAGACCAAGAGATGGTACAGTTAGCCCGTAGCGAGGACTTCACGGTCCACCACGGAGACGGTACGGACACCGAAGTCCTCCGGAACGCGGGTGCGGACAACGCGAAAATCGTCGTCGCCGCTACCGGCGACGACGACGCCAACCTGCTGGTGGCCCAACTCGCGGACTCGAAGTTCGACGCCGAAACCGTCATCGCGCGGGCCAACAATCCCGACAACGTGGACGCCTTCGAGGACCTCGGCGTGCGGACCATCGACGCGTCGTCGGCGACGGCGTGGGCCATCGACAACGTTATCGAACGCCCGGCGCTGTCGAACTGGATGACGGAACTCGGTCGGTCGGGCGACGTGCAGGAGATAGAGATTACGGCGGAGGACCTCGTGGGCAAGACCATCTCGGAACTCGACGACGAACTCCCGAAGGGCGTCCTCATCGCGCTGGTCGGCCGCGACGGAGACACCGAGGTCCCCAACGAGAACTTCACGCTCCAGCACGGCGACCACATCACCCTGCTCGGCCGCAAGGAGTCGGTTCACGAGGCCATCGAACGCTGTCACCCGACGGCGTGAGACGGCCAGGCGACGAGTCGCCCGGCCGTCGAGCGGTTGCTTAGACGACTATGTAAATTTCCCAAGAACGTCTAAAGTTAGCTCTTAGCAACAATATTCTTTCCACGCGGCGATTCCGAGCGCGGCGCGCTCGGAATCGCCGCCGGGCGCTACCTCGGCGTCCACCGCTCGAACCTCACCGTTTTATTGTCATCGTACGCCAATTAGCGCCCATGAAACACGCCGAAGGCCCGCTCCTGACAATCGACGTGGGAGAGCGTGAGGCCCGAACCGAGGACGTGGACGACGTACTCGAATCGTTCGTCGGCGGCCGCGGCGTCGGGACGAAACTCGCACACGACCGCGTTCCGTTCGACGCCGACCCGCTCGGCCCGGAGAACAGCCTCTTTTTGACCACCGGCCCGCTCCAGCACTCGCAGATGAGTTTCACCGGCCGGACGAGTTGCACCGGTCTCTCGCCGCTGACCGGCGGTCTGCTCTCCTCGAACGCGGGTGGGTTCCTCTCGCGGAACGTCACCGCGGCGGGGTACGGCGCGGTCGAGATTACCGGTGCGAGCGACGGGTTGCTGGCGGTTCACGTCACCGACGGTGGCGTCGAGTTCGAGGAAGTCCCCGAACTCGAAGGCGCGACCGTCTCTGAGACGGGCGAGGCGATGGCCGACCGCCACGGGTTGGGCGACGACCAACTCGTCGTCGCGGGTCCGGCGGGCGAGAACCGGGTCCGGTTCGCTTCTATCATGACCACCGAGAGTCGCGCGTTCGGCCGCGGCGGGCTCGGCGCGGTCCTCGGCGCGAAGGGCGTCAAGTGCGTCTCGTTCGACGGCGACGCCGAGCGGGAAGTCGAAATCGACCCGGTGTCGGTGGAGGTTCACCGCGAGGCCGCGACCGACCACGACAACCCGATGAAGGAGGCCGGAACCACCAGCGTCACCGAGTACGCCAACCACGTCGGGGCGCTCCCGACGCGCTACTTCTCGGAACTGGAGTTCGAGGGCGCGGCCGACATCGGCGGCGACGCCGTGGCCGACAAGAAGTACCAGAAGGGAACTTGCTCGCAGTGTGCGTTCGCGTGCAAACTCCCGACCAGAGACGAGGAGACCGGTCTCGAAACCGAGGGACCGGAGTACGAGACCGTGATGGCGTTCGGGTCGAACGCGGGCGTGGACGACGTGGTGTCGGTGATGAAGTCCAACGACCTCTGTGACGAACTCGGGATGGACACGATTTCGTGCGGCGACGTGGTGTCTGCGTACCTCGCGGCCAACGACGAGTTCGGCAACTCCGAGTTGATTCACGACCTCGTGGAGAAAATCGCCCACCGCGAGGGCGTCGGCGACCTGCTGGCGGAGGGCGTCGCCCGCGCCCACGACGAGTTGGGCGTCGAGGACTGGACCGTGAAGGGTCTCGAATTCGCGGCCCACGACGGCCGACACCTCAACGGCCAAGGATTGGCGTTCGCCACCTCGAACCGCGGCGCGGACCACATGTACGCCGAGTTCTACTCGAAGGAGTACCCCCTCGTTGGCAAGGACGAGGCCGTGGACCCCGACGGACTCGACGGCAAACCCCTGCTCGTGGCGAGAAAGGAGAACCACAACGCCGTCCTCGACTCGGGCATCGTCTGCAAGTTCTCGCGGGACTTCGTGACCGACGAGCGACTGGCGAAACTCCTCGACGCCGACTACGAGACGCTACAGGAGGTCGGTGCCCGCGTCGTGGAACTCGAACGCCACTTCAACAACCAACGCGGGTTCGACCGGGCCGACGACACCTTGCCCTACGACCTGCCGGACTTCGAGTCCGCGCTCTCGGAGTACTACGAGGTCCGAGGGTGGAACGACGACGGGACGGTTCCCGAGGTCCGGATTTCGGGCGGCGAGGGCGCGGCGAGCGCGGACGACTGAAACGCCGACCGTTCCCCGCGCTCGGGCGCTCCTGCGTTCGCTCGCGGCTTCGCCGCTCGCCGTCCGCGGCATTCGCGCCGTGCTACTTCACTTGCAAAACGTCGATAAAAAGACCGCGAGTGCCTATCGCTCGAACGTAATCGCCGCACCCTGCCCGAATCCGACACAGAGGGTCGCCAAGCCCTTCTCGGCGTCGCGCTTGTTCATCTCGTGGACCAGCGTCACGGGCAGGCGCGCGCCCGAGGCCCCGAGCGGGTGGCCGATGGCGATTGCGCCGCCGTTGACGTTGAACTTCTCGTCCGGGACGCCCAGTTCGTTCTTGGCGTAGACGGTCTGGCTTGCGAACGCCTCGTTGAGTTCCACGAGGTCGAAGTCCTCGATGGACTCGCCGGTGCGTTCGAGCAGGCCCTTCGTCGCCGGGACCGGGCCGATACCCATCACGCTCGGGTCCACGCCCACGACGTTGTTGTCGCCGACTTCGGCCATGATTTCGAGACCGTGGTCCTCGGCGAACGCCTTGCTCGTGACGAGAGTAGCGGACGCGCCGTCCGCGATTTGGCTGGAGTTACCGGCCGTGACCGTGCCGTCGCCGACGAACACCGAGGGGAGTCCCGAGAGGGTCTCTACGTCGGTGTCCGGGCGGATGCCCTCGTCTTCCTCTACGAGACCCTCGTCGGTCTCGATGGGGACGATTTCGTCGTCGAACCGGCCGGTCTCGGTGGCTTCCGCGGCGCGCTGGTGGCTCCGGGCGGCGTACTCGTCTTGGGCTTCCCTGCTGACCTCGTACTCTTCGGCGACCTTCTCGGCGGTCATGCCCATCTGGAGACCCGGCAGGTTGTACTCCTCGGACATTCGCGGGTGGATGGACCGGCCCTGATAGCCCCCACCCATCGGGACCCGAGACATGTTCTCGACGCCGCCAGCGATAATCACGTCGCGCTGGCCCGCGCGGATGGCGTCGCTCGCGCTGATGACCGCCTGCATCGAGGACGCGCACCACCGGTTGATGGACGCGGCGGGGACCGACTCGCCGAGGTCCGACAGGAGCGCGATGACCCGCGCGACGTTGTTGTCCTGTTCGTCGCGTTGCTGGGCGACGCCCCACATCAGGTCGTCTACGTGGTCGCTCGTGAGTCCGGTCTCGTCCAAGATGGTGTCTACGAGCGGAATCGAGAGGTCTTCGCTCCGGGTGTCGGCGAACACGCCGTCTTGTTTGCCCTGCGGCGTCCGGATTGCCTTAGCGATGACTGGAGTGGTGTCGTCTCCCATACTCCCCTATCGTGCCTCTACGTTCTTAAATGGAAGTAGAACTCCGGTCCCGTCGCTCGGAGTTTCCGGAGGGGGTCTGCGGCCGGGTCGTCCCGTCTCGTGTCCACCGTCTTCTCTCGCTCGCTGTTTCTGCGTCCCGGTGTCGTGTCGGTTTCGAGGTCAGGCGCGCGCTGGCGCGGCGCTCGTGCGCCGCGCCCATGTCGCGCGAGGGACGACTGAACGAGTACCCGAAGGGTACGAGTGAAGGAGTCGGTTGGGGAGGGTGTGGTTCGCGGTGGCGGTGCTGTGCGGGTGCGGTCTGATTGGCTCAAGCCTGTAGCTAGCTTCCTCTCACCGTCTCGGTGGTGTCGGATAGACTTGCTCTCACCGTCTCGGTGGTGTCGGATAGACTCACGCTACTCCCCTCCCGGTTCTCTGTCACTTCCCCCTCGTCTCCGACGAACTCCCCGCCACTCGAAAACACCACTCCCGACCTGCCAGAGACGCGTTAGTCCAGAAACTATTTGTCCGAACACGCGGCTATAACTGTTCAATGAGTTCTGGTGTCGCCCGCAGACCGACCCTCCTCCTCGACTCGCCGACACATGGCATCGAAAACTGAAACCTCACACTCGGCCGCGAACGCCCGCAAGACGCTGACTGGCTACGCCTCCCGGACCCAATTGGCAGTCGTCGGGGTGACGCTGGTGGCCCTGCTCGCGCGGTTCGTGAGCCTCGGGACCCGAGTCGCCCACCAAGACGAGGCGCGGGTCGCGTACTGGGCGTATCGCTTCATGGAGACCGGCGTCTACGAGTACCGGCCCATCGTCCACGGGCCGTTTTTGACCATCGTGGACGGCCACCTGTTCGGTCTGTTCGGCGCGTCGGACTTCACGATGCGCCTCGTCGTGGCGCTCATCGGCGGCCTGTTCCCGCTGTCGGCGCTCCTGTTCCGCGAGCGACTCCGCGACTCCGAGACCGTAGCGATGGCGCTGTTGCTCGCGTTCAACCCCGTCCTGCTCTACTACTCGCGGTTCTACCGCAACGACGTGTTGCTCGCGGGGTTCATGCTGGTCGCGTTCGGCTTCTTCGTCCGGGCCTACGACCACCGACGCCCGGCGTTCCTCTACGCCGGGACCGCCGCGTTCGCGCTGGCGTTCACCACCAAAGAGAACGCGCTGGTCTACCCCGTCTGCTGGATGGGGGCCGCGGTCCTGCTCTGGGACCACCGGCTCTTCGTCGAGCGCGCGGGCGAGCGCGGCCTGCTGTCGGTCGCTTGGGAGCGAATCAAAGGGACCGCGCTCGGCGTCTGGCAGTGGTGGCCCCACTTCGCGCTGGCGGTGTTCGAGTTCTTCGCCATCTTCGTGTTCTTCTACGCGCCGCGCAACACCGACCGACTCTCGGGGACCGACGTGCCGGGTCTCTACGAGGCGCTCGGAAACCCGGCTCTGCTCCCCGCAGTCGTTGACGAAGCCGTCTTGGGGTCGTGGGACAAGTTCGTCGGTCAGTGGGGCGGCGGAAACGAGGAGTCGTACCTCTCGACGGCGAAGGCGCTCTGGCCCGTGATGGAAGAGGGCGCAATCGTCCTGCTCGCGCTGGCCATCCTCGGGTTCGTCGTGGACCGCTACGTTGGCGAGCGACCCAGCGACGCCGTGTCGTTCGCCGCCTACTGGGGGTTCGCCAGCGTCCTCGGCTATCCCGTCATCGTGGACAACCCCTTCCCGTGGGAGACGATTCACGTCATCGTCCCGCTGGTGGTCCCGGCCGCCGTGGGACTCGCGCTGATTGCCCGCCTCGGGTTCGAGAGCGTCACCGAAGGTGACGCGCTCTCGGCGACTGCGGCCGCGCTGGTCCTGCTGGTGGTCGTCGGGCAAGTCGGGGCGACGGCGGTCGGCACCTCTTACCTCGACCCTCAGAGCGAGGACAACGAACTCGTCCAGTACGCCCAGTCGTCCAGCGAGATGAAACCGGTTCTCCACGAGGTCCGCGACGTTGCCGAGTCCAACGACGGCATCGACGTGATGTACTACGGCGACGACCCGAGTTTCGACGGCGACAACCTCCACGCGCCCAACCCGTCTTCGCACGCGGTGCCACCCGCGGGTGACGGCTGGTTCGCCCGCCTGCCGTTCGCGTGGTACATGGAAATCTACGGTGCGGAGACCGACAGCGTGAAACAGGCCGAACTGCTGAAAGGGGACGACAAGCCGCCGGTCGTCATCGCGCTCGGAGACGCAAACTCGTGTTCGAAAGAGTACGACGACGCCGAGGACATCGACAAGTACATGGACGGCTACGAGCGCCACGAAGTCCAGCGATACCTCCACGACAGCGGCTGTGTCATCAGCACGACGGTCGTCTACGTGGACCGGAACGCGACCGACGCCTAATCGCTCGGCGGCGGATTTTCCCCACTTCGGCAGGTCACACCGGCGAGTCGGGCGACCGGTCTCGGCGCGGCGACCCTTCGACGCGCTTAAGCACCTTTGGCGTCAAAACTCCCGGGAATGAGCGACGCGGCATTGGATGTCGTCGAGTTCCTGCTCACCGCGAGCCTCTACAACGACAACCGAACGCTAGACGAGAACGACCTTCCGCCGCGCTATCGGCAGGTGTTCTGGCCCGACGGCACGACCGAATCGACCGACCGTGACAGACCCGGAAGCGACGACTCGCCGCTCGGCATCGAGCGTCCGATTCGACCCACTATCGAGACCGCGCGCCGAGCGACCGGCGTCGAGAACCCGTGGAGCGCGATTTCGGGACTGATGTTCAGCGACCGCGACGAGTTCTCCGGGTCGCTCGAACTCACCCAAGCGGACATGGCCCAAGAGTGGTTCCTCGAACGCGGCGAGGACCGCGTTCTCCACAACCCCGTGCTGGCCTACGCCTTCGAAGACGCGGTAGACGGCGCGGACTACGAGGCCGCACGCGACGCCAACCGGCCGGTACAGGCCGACCGCGCGTGGATAGACGGTCTGCTCTCGGAGTACTTCGCCGACGAGGAAGAAGAGGAGATGTTGGACCTCGTGGACATCCGCGCGCCCGAGGAGATAGAGACCACGCTGGACGACCTCGTGTTGACCGAGGACCAAGAGGCCGAGATTCACAAAATCGTCAAGGCCATCGAACACCGCGAGTATCTGGCCCAAATCGGCCTGCGGGAAATCGGCAAACTCCTGTTCGTCGGGCCGCCGGGGACCGGCAAGACTTCGACGGCGCGGGCGCTGGCCTACGACTTGGACCTGCCGTTCGTGGAGGTGAAACTCTCGATGATTACCAGCCAGTACCTCGGCGAGACGGCCAAGAACGTCGAGAAGGTCTTCGAGGTGGCGAAACGGCTCTCGCCGTGCATCCTCTTCATGGACGAGTTCGACTTCGTGGCCAAGACCCGCGCGAGCGACGAACACGCCGCCATCAAGCGCGCGGTCAACACCCTCCTGAAGTCCATCGACAACATCAGCCTGATTCAGGACGACGTACTCCTCATCGGCGCGACCAACCACCCCGACCAACTCGACGCCGCGGCGTGGCGGCGCTTCGACGAAATCGTCAATTTCCCGAAACCAGACGAGGGGATGCGCTCGGACATCCTGCGACTCATCACCCGACCGATGGACATCGTGGATTTCGACCCCGACGAGTTGGCCGAGGAAACCGAGGGCCTGACCGGGAGCGACCTCCGGATGGTCCTGCGCGAGGCGGTGCTGGACGCCCTGACCGAGGAGCGGACCGCACTCACCCAAGAGGACTTCGTGGAGGCCATCGAGGACTTCGAGGAGCGCGACCACCTCAAGGACATGGACATGATAGAGGGCGACCACGACGCGCTGGTCGCGGGCGGCGACATCTCCGGCAGTGCGAGCGCCGACGGCGGGCACAGTCACGACCACTGAGCAGTTTCGTCTCTTTTGGGAACGTCGCGGCCGTTGGAGGCATGATTCTCGAAGCGGTGACTGACTCACTACATCTGCGTTAGAGGGCACTGTCTAGTTACGCACCTCCTGAATCGGAGTGCGTCCATCAAGAGCTTGATGCGGTCGCTGTGTGTTATAATAATGAGAAAACTGTACAAGCCATTCGTAGGCGCTTTGCCGACTGCCCACCCACGACGTATGGAACCGGTCGATGCGCATTTTGAGCGTCTGAAACCATTTTTCGATTTGGTTTCGGTCGGTGTAGTTAAGTTGACCGGCAAGTGCTAATCGAGAGAGGGCAGTCCGATAGCCGAAGTCATCAGTTAGAAACACAGTTTGTGAACAGTCGTGTTTCTGGGTAAGCGCATCAAGAAACTGGACTGCTGGGTCGGTGCCACGTCGTTCGAAGAGGTCGATGTGCAACAGCAGTTTTGAGTTGAGGTCGATTGCAGTATACAGCCACAACCACTCGCCGTTTACTTTGACAACGGTCTCGTCAACAGCGACCCGCCGCGGCGACGCCGCGGGCGGGTCGTCAACGCTGTCGGCTACACGATGCGTCCATTGCCAAACCGCTCCATGAGACCGTGAAACGCCGAGTAGCTCCAAGACTGCTGTTGTCTCGCGGAGTGATAATCCGGCAGCGTGGAGCCGGACGGCGAACGCCCTGACGGGCGTCGCCGTCCGCTCCCGCTGCCAACATTCAAGAGTTGCCGTCTCTAACGTCCCTTTGAGCAGGTTTGCGGCTTGCATAGGACACAACCGCTACAACCTGCTCACTTCTTAAACCACGCTAACTAGACAGTGCCCGTTAGAGCAATCTTTTTCTTTCTAACGAAATTTTTTGTGTGTCTTAAACGCGTGTAGATTGTTCTTTGGTGTGGCTCGTTCGGTAGCGTCCCTCTGACGAGTCGTCAAAAACGTAGACGACTCCACCTAAGCCCGTTGTAGTCGTAGAACACTAGCGTAATTAGTCTATCGATACTTTATGAACTACTAAGGCTAAATAGGCACTTTAATTTACTCGGGTGATGTACGACTACCTAGATTCGTTCGATGAATCCGCGTGAATTCACTCCTTCGTCCGACAGAGCGAAGAAATCGCTCAGAATCGTGCCGAGAGTCGCGCACGCTACGCCCCCACAACGTTATACTCTCGTCTCACGTACGTTGGGGACGATGGATACCGACGCCGAACCCACGATTACGCTCACGAGAGAGGACGATTGGTGGGTAGCGAAGGACACCGAAACCGGCGTCGCATCGCAGGGACCGACCCGCCGAGAGGCGTTGGAAAACCTCGACGAGGCAGTCGCACTCCACGCGGACGAAGACGCGGACGCTATCGACTCGTGGGACGAGGAGCGCGACGTTCTCGAAGAGTTAGGAATCGACCCCGACGAAGTTGCGGACTCGCGTGAGGAGTCGGCCGAACTACCAGACTGTATGCAGTAGGTGGGTGGATGCCACCCACCGATTTTTCCGGCCGAGATGTCGTCAAGGCTCTCACGAAAAATCGGTTCTGCGTCGTGGACCGAACCGGGAGTCACGTGAAACTTCGCTACGAGCATCCGACGAATCCGGACGACGTGCGCGTCGTAAGCGTCCCGATGCACGATAGAGTGAGAGTCGGGACGTTACGGAGTATCGCCCGACAGTGCGGTGCGAATGGCTTCGAGGAGTGGTGCCGATGGATTGACCGAAACCGATGACACCGGCGACCGACGGGAACGGACGAATCGCCGCCCGTCCCGGAAACCTTTCTACCCCACGCTCCTACCCTTTCAGCAAATGCAGGTCACGCTCCTCGGCACCGGCGACACCACGGGGACCCCGACGCCGGACTGCGACTGTGACACCTGTCGGGAGGCCCGAGAGCGCGGCGTCGAGCGCTCGCGGTTCTCGGTCCACGTCCGGAACGACCGCACCGGCGAGGCCCTCCTGATAGACGCCAGTCCCGACTTCCGCCACCAGTTTCTCACCCACGAGGTCGGTCTGCCCGACGAGGCGGTCGTCACCCACGTCCACTTCGACCACCTCGACGGACTCGGCAACGCCTACCGCCTGTTCGACGACCTGCCGGTCCACGCCGCCGACGAGGTAGACCCCCTGACCGACGAGAGCGTCGCCGGGACCATCCGGAGCAAGTACGACTACCTCGACCGGGTGACGGTCCACGACCACGCACCGCTGGAACCGTTCGAGACCTGCGGGTTCGAGGTGACGCTGGTGCCGGTGGTCCACCCGCCGATGGTGTGCTACGGCGTCGTCGTCTCGGACCCCGAGACGGGCGCGAAGCTCTCGCTGACCGGCGACACCAACTACGACGTACCCGCGGAGAGTCGCGCGGTGCTGTCCGACGCCGACCTCCTGCTGGCGGAGGCGCTTGTACCCGCGCACCTCGCCGAACACCACCCGCTCGGCGGCGACCACCACGACGACGAGGGCGTCCCCCGGACGTTCGGCACCAAGCACATGACCCGCGAGGGGGCGCTGGCGCTCGCCGACGAACTCGACGCCGCGGAGACCCGACTCGTCCACGTCTCGCACTTCTACCCGGCCGAGGAAGCCTTCGAGGAACCACTGGCGCTCGACGGCGAGCAGTTTCGGCTCTGAGAAGGAGGGTCGGCGCGCTCGTCCTCGCGCTACCGACGCCGCGTCAGGCCGAGTCCGACGAACAGCACTGCGAGGGCCGCGAGCGCCGCGAGCGGTCCGAAGCCGGGAACCCCAGTCGAGTCGGCCGGTTCGCCGCTCTCGTCGGCGTTCTCGCTCGCGCCGTCGTCGCTCGTGTCGGCGTCGTCGGTCCCATCGTCCATCGCGCCCTCCGAGGTTCCGTCGCCGTTCTGGTCGGCGGGGCGCTGACCCTCGGCCCACCCGCTGACGTTCCGGAGAACGTCGTGGCACGCGTTCAGTCGCGTCTGATTCCGGTGGAGGTCGCTATCGCCGCTGAGTTCGTAGGTGCCGGTGGCGTTCAGGTCGGTCGCGGTCGGGCCGCCGTGTTCGCCCGCCGGGATTCGGGCCGCGTCGTAGACTAGCCACGGCGCGTAGAACTCCCAGACGACCTCGCCCTCGGGAGTCACTTCCAGAACGCGGTGGTTGCTGGAGTCGGTGACGAGGGTGTTTCCGCTCGGGAGTCGGTCGGCGTCGCGGGGCCAGTCGAGGTCCCCGTTCAGCGTCCACGTCCGGTTCCAGCCGTCGCCGTCGGTCAGGTCCCCGTCCGGATTGGCGTACTCCACGATGCGGTCGTTCTCGCTGTCGCCCACGAGCAGGGTGGGCGTCCCGTTCTCGCTTTCGAGGTAGTCGGGGTTGTGCTGTTCGTTGAGAATGTCTTTCTGTCCGTCCGCGCCGAGTTTCATGGCGATTTCGTTCGTGGAGCGGTTCACGACGATGGCTTGGTCGAAGTTCCGCGGGGACGCGAGGTAGAGACCCTCGCCGATTTTGTCCACGTCGTTGACGTGAGTCCAGTCGTCGGTGTAGTTCTCTTCGAGGTCCTCGGGGTCGTAGTGGTCGTCGAAGCGCCACTCCCACTCGATTCGCTCGGTGGTGCGGTTGTAGACGAAGATGCGGTCGTCGTTGCGCTCGGACGACTCGTCGTAGTTGCGCATGTTCGCCAGCAGAATCTCCTCGCCGTCGTTGATGAGGTCGGCGTCGTGGGTGTCGCCGAGGTCGAACGTCTTCGACCAGACGCGCTCTTGGGTCTCGGGGTCAAGTTCGTAGACGAGGGTTTTGTGGCCCTGCACGGTAGCGGTGACGAAGAGGTTCCCGTTGTCCATCGGGTCCACGTCGTAGCCCCACACCACGTCGTACTTCTGGGCGCTCTGGTGGACCCACTTCACGTCTCCGCTCGGCCCGACGGCGACGAGCTTGGCCGGGCGCTTGCCACCGTTCTTCCCGAACTTGAACCCTTGGACGCTGATGACAGTGGTTCCGTTCGTCGGGGTGTCGATAGTCCCGGCACAGGGGTTCTGCGGTCCGTCGGTCGCGCTCTGGGCGACACCTTTCGGGGCGGTCCCGTCCGGGGTGGCGACCACGGGAGTCACCATCGAGAGACAACACAACACTGCTAACGCGACGGCGAGTGGCCGCCGGGAGGTCGCTTGCATGGATGCTGGTATCGTCGTTCGGCGGTTTTTACCTACTGGTTAGGGCGCGATTACTCGGTCGCAGTTGTCGGTGGTTCGACGTGAATACTTTGTGTTCTCCTGCGGCACCTAATAGATGTAAGAGAATTTAATAGAATTCGCAGATGCATTCCTGTATGGACAGTTCAGGTCCATCCAGACGACAGTTTCTCACGATAAGTGGTTCGGCCCTGTCGTTCGCACTTGCGGGGTGTTCTAGTGGTGGCGAGACCACTGACGATACCACTAGTGAGAGGACGACAGATGACGGTAAGACCACTATAGATAGTGGTGGAACTACAACTGAGGGGAATGACCCAACGACCAACGAGACCAACACGACCACGAATACGTCGTCCAGTTCGTTTATCGTCAAAGTCATTTACGACGGTAAGTGGAGTGGGTCGATTTCGACGATAGACAAAAGTCGGTCGATTCAGGGGGGCGGCACGAAGACGATTGAAGTTTCGGGGGACTCTAGCGTCGTCTCGGCGAACGCCCAGAAGAGAGACGGCGGCGCGAACAAGAAGCTAACCATCAAGATTATTCAAGGTGGGGAAGTTCTGAAAAAGAGTTCCACAACCGCTGAGTACGGTCTAGCACAGGTCTCTTCCTCGGAGTTCGACTCCGGGCCATCCGGAAGTTCTCCCGGCGGGTCGAATCTCTCCGTTAAGGTAATCTACGACGGTGAGTGGCAGGGTTCGGTTTCGGCCGACGGAAAGATACGCTCGGTTCAAGGGGCAGGAACGAAGAGCATCGATGTCAAGGGAAGCCCCTCGGTTGTCTCGGCGAACGCCCAGAAGAGAGACGGCGGCGCGAATAAGAGATTGACTATCAAGATTATCCAAAATGATGAAGTTCTGAAAAAGAGTTCTACGACTGCTGAGTATGGTATGGTGCAGGTTACCGCTACTATGTAGCGCCCTCGAACAGTCTATTTTCGATTAGTTCGCTGTGACTCGCCTCGATAGGCATAGCTTCTTGATTTCGAACGTTGTCGGTTGGTCACATGCCAACTTCCTTCCGGCGACGACTCGCCGACGCCGATTTCTGGGAGCGCCACGCCAACCCCGCCAGCGGGTGGTCGCGCGTGCCGACCGGACCCCTGCTGGTGTACGCCGTCTACACCCGCAACTGGAGACTGCTGGCCGCGACAGTTGCGTTCGTCGCTGTCAACCCCGTCCTCTTCGCCGAACCCGACTCGGTGGCCGACGAGAGTTGGATGACGAAGGGAGTCCGTGGCGAGCAGTTGTGGGTGCAGGGCGCGGACGCTGGCCGGGCGAACCTCCTGAACGTCCTCAACGTGCCGGTGTTCTGCTACGCGCTCTACTCGGCCGTCCGGCGGCGGCCCGCCCGGACCGCCGCCCTCACCGCGCTGGCGATGATTCTGAAACTCGCGTTCGTCGGCCGGATGGTGAAACTGTACGAGCGAGAGACCGGCCGGGAGACTGGGGGAGAGCGAGGATGAACCTGCCCGAAGCCCTCGACGCCGAGTCGGACCTGACCTGCGTCGTCGGCGCGGGCGGGAAGAAGACGACGCTCTACGCGCTGGCCGACCGACTCGGCGGGGAGGGGAGGACCAGCGGGAGGGACGGAACTGGCAGGGCGGCCGGAACCGCCGGGGGTCGGCCGGTCGTCACCGCGACGGTGCGCATCCCCATCTTCGACGCGCACGTCGCCGAGGTGGTCGTGACCGACGACCCCGTGGCGGCGCTCCGGAGCGCCGACCGCTTCCCGCTCGGACTCGTTCCCGAACGCGAGCGCGAGGACCGCTACCGGGGCTACGACGCCGAAACGGTCGGGACCATCGCCGCGGCCCACGACGGTCCGGTCCTCGTGAAGGCCGACGGCGCGCGCACCCGGTGGCTGAAGGCTCCCGACGAGCGCGAACCGCAGGTCCCCGCGACGGCCGACACGGTGGTCCCCATCGCCAGCGCGCGGGTCGTCGGCGAGTCGCTGGCCGAGGGGCACGTCCACCGCCCCGAGCGCGTGGCCGCGCTCGCGGGCCGGGAAGTGGGCGACGGGATTCGGCCCGCGGACGTGGCGGCGGTCCTCGCCAGCGACGACGGCGGTCTGAAGGGGGTTGCGGAGGGCGCGACCGCGATTCCGGTCGTCAACATGGTCGATTCGCCGGAACTGGAGGACGTGGCGCGCGAAATCGCCGACGAGGTGTTGGCCCGCGCCGACGTGCCGCGGGTCGCGCTGACCCGGATGGTCGCCGACGACCCCGTGGTCGCGGTGGTGGAGTGAGTCGGGGTGAGCGCGGCCCGTGGTGGCGGAGCGGTTGCGGTGCTGTGCGGTCTTCAGTGGCTCAAGCCTGTAGCTAGCGTTCCGTCGTCGTTTCCCGCGGTCCGGGGTCCCGGCGACTCCGGTCGTCCGCCTTCCGTCGGACTCACGCCGCCGTTCGCCCGCCGACTCACACGGTCACTCCCGCAGGCGCTCCGCGGCGGCCTCGAACTCCGCGCGGGTGTTGACGTTCTCGAAACTCGCCTCGTCGAACGCGTCCAACTCCTCGCCCTCGACGACCACGTAGTCCAGCTCGAACAGCGGTTCGATAATCTTGGTCTCGCCCGACGCCAGCGCGTCGTCACAGGCGTCGGCCATCGTTTTCGCCCGGTAGACGGCGTGAGTCGTCTCGAACCACTCGGTCGGCCGAGGGACCGCGGCGTCGTGGGACGCCGCGCGCTCGAAGAGGTGAGCCACGAGGTCGGCGTCGAGAAACGGCAGGTCGCAGGCCGCGACGAAGGCGTACGCCGCGTCGGTGGCTTCGACTTCGCGCAGGCCGGTCCGGATGCCCGCCATCGGTCCCTCGTCGGGGTCGGGGTCGATGGCGAACCGGACCGGCCGGTCGTAGCCCTTCAGCGCCGCCGCGACGGACGCGCGCTGGTCGGCCCGGCAGTTGACCACGAGAACGTCCACGACGGGCGCGAGACGGTCGGCGACCCGGCGAATCATCGGCACTCCGGCGAGGTCGGCGACCGCTTTGTCGCCCTCGCCGAACCGCGTCGAGCGACCACCGGCGACGACGACTCCGGCGGGCATGCCGCGAGGTTCGACGGCCAGTGGGAAATACCCCGCGGCGGTCTCGGCGACGAGTCTGAGCATCATATAGGTTTCCGAAAGAAATGTATAATCACGTTTAGAAGTTAGATTTAATTCCCTACAAAACAATTCTCCGTGCCTCCACGTTCGCGGCCGGTCGCCGCGGTCGCGGCGACCGGCCGCCAGCGAACGCTCGGCCCGTCAACCGACAGCGGACGCTCGGCCCGTCAACCGACAGGGGGATAAAGAGGCCACCCGCTCGCGTTCACCGTGGTCGCCTCAGTGACCCCTATCCGAGGTGAGCGCTGGCGAACCGAGGATACGTCACCGAGCGACTGCGAGCGGGCGGGGGCTTTCGGGGACTTCTTCGACACGATACCTGCGTTTGCTGTACCATTCCGTAGCGAGCGGGGCCACGGAAGTCGAACCCGGCCCGCACACGCCCTCACCCGTGTGGAAACCCCGAGAGCGGCGGCTTCAGGTCGAGAATCGGCGTCCCGTCGAGCATGTCCACGCCCCGTACCGTCACGCGAGCGCCGTCCACCTCCGCCACCGTGCAGGGCGTCAGACCGAGCGGAACCGGTCGGTCGGGCGAACGCGAGGCGAACACCCCGCGGTGGCCGCCGCGTTCGACTTCCAGCACCGACCGGTCCGCTTCGTCGGCGTACCAGACGACCAGCAACTCCTCGCCCGGTTCGATTCCCGCCAGTCCGACCGCGTAGGCGTCGTCGAGGACGAGTTCGCCCACCGCGTCCGCTTCGACGCCCTGCCGCGGCGCGTCCCCGCGGGTCTCGAACGGCGTCCGGGCCATCCCGATGGGCGAACACGAGATGTCCCTCGTTCCGTCCGTCTCGCCCATCGTCTCACTCGCTCCGAATCTGGGCCACCCGCGATTCGCCCGAGGCGGCGTCGATGTGGACGTTGAAGGTGTCTCCGTCGGCGGTGACGGTCCGGACCAGCCACGTATTGCTCTCGCGGTACGGCGCTTCGGGCACCTCGGCCACCTCGTGACCCTCCTCGCGGAGGACCGCCTTCGCGCGCTCGACGGCCGTCTCGTCGTCCCGGACCGCCCGGCGCTGGCGGGCGAGGTTCACGGTCAACACCGGGGCCTCGCTCTTGCGGACGACCTGCTCGGTGACGCTCCCGAGGACGTAGCGGTCCACCCCCGACCGGCCGTGGGTGCCCATCACAATCATCTCCACGTTCTCGTCGTCGGCGTAGGCGACGATTGCCTCCGAGGGCGTCCCCTCCTCGATGGCGGTGACGGTCTCGAGACCCCGGTCTTCGGCCGCCTCCACGATGTTGGCGACTGCCTCCTCGCCCTCTGACTTTCGGGCCTCGCGGGTCTCCTCGCGCCCGGCCTCGGATGGCTGGTACTCCAGCGCCTTCTCGTCCACGACGTAGAGGGCGTGGACCGTCGCGTCGCAGAGTTCGGCCACGTTCAGCGCGTGCGAGACGACTGCGGACTGTTCGCTCCCGTCGGTCGGCACCAGAATTCGGTCGTACATGTTCGACGCTTCGACGCTGAGACTCATATATCTCCTCGCCCGTTCTATCCGACTGGGAATCGCCGATACGGGGTTGGGGTGACGCGGTAGGGGAGGGGCCGCGACGACGGACGCTCAGAAAGCCCCGCACGCGCGGGTCGAAGAGGTTCCACCGTGCGTCCCGACAGCCGTCCGAATCCCCTCCCGCGCCCGAAGTGTTACCACGGGCCACGGCGTACCTCTGTCGAGATGGGCGTGGGATACGAACCGCCGGACCGACTCCTCCGGGTGGACCTGACCACCGGGCGCGTCGAGACCGAACCAGTCCCCGAGCAGTGGCGACGCCGGTTTCTCGGCGGAAAGGGACTCGCGGCCCGGTACCTCTACGACGAACTCGGCCCCGGCATCCGCGCGCTCGGCCCGGAGAACGTTCTGCTGTTCTCGCTCGGCCCGCTCTCCGGTGTGACCCCCGGCGAACCGCGATACGCCGCCGTCACGAAGTCGCCGCTGACCGGCACCTTCCTCGACTCCTACGCCGGAGGGCGGTTCCCCGCCGCACTCGCTGGCGCGCTCGGCGACTGCATCGCAGTCCTCGTGACGGGCGCGGCCGACGAACCCACCGTCCTGCGAATCGGAGACGGGAGCGCGACGCTCGAACCCGCGGGCAACCTGTGGGGGACCGACGCCGCGACGACTTGCGAGGCCTTCGACGCGCCCGTCGCCTGCGTCGGTCCCGCGGGCGAGCGCGGAGTCCGGTACGCCACCATCGCCTCCGACGGCGGCGACCATCAGGCGGGCCGTGGCGGTGCCGGGGCCGTCATGGGGTCGAAGAAGCTGAAAGCGGTCGTGGCCGACGGCGCGCCGCCCGAACCGCCCGAGGCGCTGGCCGACCTCCGGGACGACTACGAGACCCGCTTCGCCGCCGACGACACCGGGCGCTGGCAGGCCGCGAGCGAGACCGTCGAGACCGTGGACTTCGCCGACGAGGTGGGCGTTCTCCCGACCAGAGGTTGGCAGGACGGGTCGTTCGAGGGCGCGGGCGCGGTCGGCATCGAAGCGGTCCGCCGGGCCGCGGTCGCCCGCGAGCGCGAGGGTCCGACCCCCGGCGGGTTTCGGGTGGAGAGCGGCGACGACAACGACAACGGCGAAGTCGTCCCGCGCGGCGCGACCGCAATCTCGCTCGGGTCGGGTCTCGGCATCGCCGACTTCGACGCGGTAGCGACCCTCGGCGAGACCTGCGACCGCCTCGGCATCGACGTAATCAGCGCGGGCAACGCCGTCGCGTGGGCGGTTCGGGCGAGCGAATCGACGCGGGGGAGTTCGAGGACCTGCTCTCTTCGTACTACGAACTTCGGGGCTGGGCGAGACGGGTCGGCCGACGCGGGAGTCGTTGGCCGAGTTGGACCTGCTGGACGCGGTGGACGACGGGACGCCGGTGTGGTGACGGCTACCCGAACCTGTCGAGTCCCGACTGCCGCCTCGCTTTTCGCTCGGCGTCGGCGACCCACGGCGTCCGGCCGTCGCGGGCCGCGTCGGTGTCCACCTCCGGCGGGTCCGCGGGGTCGTGGCCCGGACAGTCCGGGCCGCAGTGGGCCGGGTTGACGACCCGCCCCTTCCAGTTGCAGAACGGCAGGCCCGCGCTCCCCTCGCGGGTCGCGTTCTCGGTCTCGGCGCAGGCCGGGAACGCCTCGGGTCGCCAGCCTTTGCCGTAGGCGCGTTCGGCCACCCGCCTGCGCTGGCGGGCCTTCGCTTCCGGTGGAACCGCGGCCACGTCGGTCCTGATGGGGTGTTCTTCGAGGAGTTCGAGGCCCCAGTCGTCGGCGTCGAGCGGGGTCGGTTCGCGGACGACTTCCCGGTCGCCGGACTCGTGGTCGAAGCGCCAGACGCCGACTTCCTCGGGGATGCGGTTGAGGTGCGCGCCGGTGACGTAGCTCTCGGTGGCGAGGACAACTTCGTCGGCCAGCGCGAGACTCGCGTCCTTCCGGAGTTGCGCCCGCAACTCTCCGGGGTCGCCGAGGTCGGGTTTGTTCTCGATTGCGACGAGTCGGCCGAACCAGTCGTCGGGGTAGCGCGCGACCCGTCGGACCCCGCCGCCGACCGCTCGCTCGAAGAAGCCGACTTCGACCGCTCGCTCGGCGATTCGGCGGGCGCGGTCGGGTCGGGCGTCGATGGCCGCCGCGGGGTCGCGCGCCCGCCCGACGCCCACGTCGCTCTCGATGGCGGCGTCGGGAATCGTCTCGGGCGTCAGGTTCGCTCGCGCCTCGAACGCCGGGCCGGGTTCGACCGCCACCACGTCGAGGACGCGGTTGGCGGGCGCGCGGACGCCGCCGCCGAGTTGCCGGGCGACGACGGCCTCCTCGTGGGCTTCGAGGTGCGCGCACAGCGCCAACTCGAAGGGGTACTCGCGCACGCTCCCGACTCGGGACGGAGTGGAGAAAAAGCCTCGCTCGTCGCTCGCTACGATGTCGTCGAGACGCCGCTCCCGGTACTCGGCTTCTGCCAGTAGTAGAGACCGACGTTGACCGCGATACCCGCGACGAGCAGGCCCCAGTTGAACCACGGATTGTTATACCACACTACGTCGATGCCGAGCGACTGCTGGTAAATCGGCCAGAACGGTTCGACCGCCTCCGCGATGTCCGGGGCCGAGAGCATGTCGGCGAAGACGTGGGCAGTCCCGGCGACGAACACCATCACGAACCCGAACGCGAGCGCGCTTCGTTCGGCGGCCTCCGAGAACCACTCCGAGCCGCCCAGCGTCTTCTTCAGCACCAACCCGACCAGCGGACCGATGACGGCCGCCATCACGGTGACCGCCAGCAGGGTATGGAAGATGCCGTGGTGTTTGACCGTCGGTAAGATGCCCTTCAGCACGAGGTCAACGTCGGGTAACATCCCGAACCAGAAGCCCGCGGCGACGAACGTCGTGGCGGTCTTCCGGTGTTCGATGACGAGCCATGCCGGTGCGAGCCAGAGGAGTGCCATCCCGAGGTGTCCGACTACGTCGACCATACCTATTGTTCAATGTGTTCGCCTAAACTCTTGATGGCAGGGCGGATTCGGTCCCCGGTCGCTCGCGGGTCGGTTGGTCCGCGAGCGACCGGCCGCTTCGTTCCGCCCGGCACGCGGACGGGTCGTCCCGTCGGGACGACCCGCCGCCGACTCAGAAGGGGAGCGACGAGTCGTCGCGACCCGTTTCAGCCTCGTCTTCCGGTTTCTGAGACATATTTTACGTTCTTTTAGAACGAGCTATATTGCTTTCACCGTCGCGAAGTTGGTCTTCCATCCGTCGCAGTCGCTCGTTGATGTCCGTACTCCGGTGGTGAATCGGCGCGACG
Organism: Halorussus caseinilyticus; assembly: GCF_029338395.1. NCBI lineage: Archaea > Methanobacteriati > Methanobacteriota > Halobacteria > Halobacteriales > Haladaptataceae > Halorussus > Halorussus caseinilyticus. The sequence continues at coordinate 2,688,597 of NZ_CP119809.1, read as the reverse complement.
GCGACCGACACCCGGTCGTAGCCGTGGCGGTCGGTCAGGCCGTTCCACGCCCGGAACGCTCCGACCGTGAGGCTGTCGCTCTGCGGGCAGAACTCGGTCGTCGGCGTGAACTCCGCGAGCAGAACGTCGGCGTCGTCGCCGTCGGACGTTTCGCCGGGCACGCGGGCGTAGCGCCACCCCGCGTCGGGGTGTCGGCTATCGAGGTTCAGGCGCGCGAGGTTGTAGCCGAAGGCGGCGTCGTAGACGCCGCGCGCTTCGAAGATGTCGCGCGTGCGTCGGTGAAACGCGCAGTGGTCGTCGTCGGTCAACAGGTCGGCCCCCTCCAAGAACCGGCCGGGTTCGGGCAAGTGGTCCGGACGGAACTCGTCGTACCCGTCGAACGTCTCGTCGTCGGTGGCGAAGAGTCGCGGGACGTGCATACCCGTCGGTAGCGCCGGACGGCGGGTAGCAGTGTCTCCGAACACGTTCGCCGACCGTTTTCACTGCGTGGGAATCAAGAGTAGTCCCATTTATGTCGGCTTCAAACTCGGAGACGAGATGAATCGAGATACCCTCGACCGACGAACGATGTTGAAGACGATGGCCGTCGGTGCGGCGAGCGCGGCACTCGCCGGTTGTTCCAGCAGTGGCGGCGACGACGAAGACGGCGGCGACTCGGATACCAGCGGTGACTCGGGCGGCGACTCCGGAAGCAACTCGGTGAGTTTCGACGGGTGGTTCGACGGCGTGTCGAACTACGACGGCGTGGTAGACGAAACCGGCGAGTCCGAGGTAACGGTGAAAGTCGGCACGAAGGGCAACGGCGGCAACTTCGCGTTCGGTCCCGCGGCGGTCAAAGTCTCGAAGGGGACGAAAGTCGTCTGGGAGTGGACCGGGAAGGGAAGCTTCCACAACGTCGTCGCCGACGGCGGCGACTTCGAGAGCGAGCAAAAGAGTGGGGAAGGCTACACCTTCTCGCACGAGTTCGACGGCACTGGAAAGTACAAGTACTACTGCACGCCCCACAAGGCGATGGGGATGAAGGGCGCAATCGTCGTCGAATAAGCCCACGGCCGACCGGCGAATGGTCAAGCCGGGACGACGCCCGACCGAATCGCTCGGCGGCCGCCGAAGGATAAATAGTGGAATATGCGGTGCGTCGATACTCGCCTTCCGTGCTACCACTTATGCTTCTTTTTGTGTTTGTAGTTCACACACTTCTTCTTCAGAATCTTGTCGCCGTGGTTGTACTTGTGTTTTAGCGCGGCGTTCTTGCTCCCGACCCAGATGTACTGGGCGTTGTGCGGGTTCCCCGGCGGTTTGTGCTTGATTTTGTACTTGTACTTCGCGCACTTCTTGTGGCCGTCGCCACCCGCCATCGCCATGCCCGTGCCCGCGGTGAGAGCGAAGGCGACGGCGAGGGCGATAGCGATTGGCAGTAGTTCTCGTTTCATATTTGACCTCGGTTCGCGGCCCCCGACTCCCTCGTTCTCCGGCGGTCGTTCGGCGTTCTCCGACGAGAGGCCGAAAACGACTGCTATCCGTGCGTCGATAGGTATTTTCCGGTTTCGCCAGTAGCGATTCACGTCTGTATTCTTGGGAACTCTTCCCAATCGCGGCCAGAAGACGTTTGCTCTGGATTACGAACGTCTATTCGAGGGGGAGTCGCTGCGACGGCGGACCCAGTCCGCCGAGCGAAACCCGCGCCAGAGCGGTCGTAACGACCGTTGTAGCCTCGTTACCGCGGGTTGAACCGTTCGCGTTCGCACATGTCGTCCGAGTTCGTGGAGCGTCCGGCTTACGTCCCTTCGCGGGTTTCTGGACTCCGTGGCGGGGTGAAGTCCGTCTAGCGACACGGTTTCGATAGCGACCACGCGTCTTTCTGCCGCTTCTTCCGTCTCATCCCGAGCAGTACTCCTTGACGATTTTCTCCTCCACGCGGTGAAGCGTCTCGCTCGCGGTCGATTTCGCCACGTCCGCTTGCTCGGCCAACTCGGTCAGCGAACACTCTCGCGGGGTGTCGTAGTAGCCTTCCTCGACGGCGGCGTTGAGCAGTTCCCGCTGGCGGTCGGTCAGCAGACTCTCGGAGTTGCGCATCTCGCGGACGTACTCCACCTCGAAGGACATCCCGAACGCCTCCAGTTGCGCGGTGAACGCCGAGAGTCGGTCGCGCGAGGCGGTGATTTCGACCTCGGCCACGCCGTCCTCGATGGCGAACGGGAGTTCGAGCGGGAGGCCCGACTCCTGTACCGAGAACAACAACAGCGGCGAGTCCGTCTCGAACTCCACGAGGGCCGACTCCTCGGAGGCTTGCTGGAGGTCGAGGCGCACGATGTCCTCTCGGTCGTCCATTGCGCCGACCACGGTCGGCAGGTCCGGTGAGGTGATTTCGAGCAGTCCGACGCCGGTCTCCTCGGCCGGAAACGCCGCCAGCACCCGGAACTCGGCGTCCGGAAACTCCGAGGACACCTCGGAAATCCACACGTCGTCGGGGAGCGTGATGTGTAGTTTCGCGGTTGGCATCTCTACCGTAACCGTCTCGCCGCACGCACGGATAAGTATTCTCGAACATGTTCGGTTCGGCGCGGCGGCCGAGCCGCCGCGCCGAACCGATTCGTCGGTCCGACTCCCGACCGGTCCGGCGACGCCGAACGCGTTCGGGGCAAGCGTCGTAATCGGAGACTGCGTAGCGGCGACTATGCAGACGGACTTCGCCGAGCGAGCGGTCGAACGCACCGACGCCCCGCCGGACCAGTCGCGCGAGGTTCTCGACGTTCGGGAACTCGGACCGCCCGAACCGTTGACTCGGACGCTCGAAACGCTGGCGGCCCTCCCCGACGGGACGGTCCTCGTGCAGGCCAACGACCGGGCACCGCAACACCTCTACCCGAAACTCGCCGATAGAGGTTACGAGTTCGAGACCGTCACCGACGAGAGCGTCACGCTGACGGCGATTTGGTCCGAGAAGTAAGTCCGTCGGTTCGTGCGCGACGCGTCCGAGTCGCCGCCCGGCGTCTCGTCGGTTCGGGGCGTCTCGGGGTCAGCGCATCTCTTCGAGGGAGACGAACGACCCTTCTTCGGCGGTAATCCACTCGGTTACGAGTGCTTCGTCCGACGCGCCCGTCGGATAGAGGGTACACTGGTCCGACTCGGAGTCGCGTTCTACCACGACTGCGGTCAGTTCGTCGGGTCCGTCGGCGGGTGCGTCGTCGGTCGGCGGCGTTTCGTCGTCGGCGTTCGTCGGGGCAGTGTTCGTCATGATTAGAGGTCGGAGGGCGACAGGGGGCAATCAGTTCTCGGAGTTGGCGTCTAAGGCGGCCTCGACGACCGGCGAGGTACCGTCGTCGTCGGCGTCCGTAATATCGACGGTCAGCACGGGTACCGTCGAGAGCGTGACGACTTTTTGGGAGACGCTCCCGAGCATGTTTCGGGTCGGGTCGGCACCGTGGGTGCCCATGACCACGAGGTCGGCGTCTCGTTCGTCGGCGACGGCCAGAATCTCGTCGGACGGGTTACCCTGCCGAATCTCGGTCGTCACCGAGACGTTCTCGTCGTCGAAGGCGGTCGCAGTCTCGTCGGTCGCGCGCTCGCCTTCCTCGCGGAGGCGGTCCGTCACTTCGGGAACGCGGTCGTCGTCGAGCGTCAGGAACGCTCGGTCGTCCACGACGTAGAGAACGTGAACGTCGGCCCCGCGCCGACCGGCCACGTCTCGGGCGTGTTCGACCACAGTCTCCATAGCTTGGCTTCCGTCGGTCGGAAGCAACACCGTGTCGTACATTACGTTCGATACTCCGGACCGGGCGCGTATATAAGTGCTGAGTCGTTCTCACGCGATGAAAAACGGACGCGACCCCGCCGACGAACCCGTATCTTGTTCAATATCCAACTAAAAGTAGCTCTTCTCGCGGTCTGGGAAAAGAATGTATGGAATATATGCCCGTACTCCCACTATTCACACATGACAATCGTAGTTCCGTTCGACGGCTCCGAACTCTCGGAGGCCGCTCTCGTGCGCGCGACCGCGCTCGGCGAGGCCTTCGAGGAGAACGTTCTCGCACTCACCATCGTCCCGGATGGAGACGCCGAGTACGCCCGCGAACGCGACTGGCTCGGGCCGGGCGAAGAGTTCGACTTGCAGACGGTCGTCGGCCGACTCCACGAGCGAGTGACCGACGTAGCGCCCCACGCCGACTTCCGCCACGAGACGGTCGGCCGGTACGCCTCGGCGGGCACCATCGCCAGCGAGTTGCGCCGCGCCGCGAAAGCCACCGACGCCTCGCTGGTCGCCATCGGGAGCGACAACGCCGGGCACATGGTCACGTCGATACACAGCGTCGGCAGTACGGTCGCCTCGGACGAGGCCTTCGACGTTCTCATCGTCCGCCGCCCGGTCCCGACGGAGGCGGACGCCGACAGCATGACCGGGTGGTGAACCGACGGCGTAGCGGGACGAGAAACCGACGCCGGTCGGTGGGACGCCATCGCACGCCGATTTTCAGGCTCTGGGAATCGGTGTCCCCTTATACCCTGTTGGTCGCCCTACGTTTACCCGTAGGAGTGATTCGCTATGGCCACCGACACGTCCAAGTTCAGAACCGAGGCGAACGTCTTCGAGAGTGATGTCGCTGGCGTCACCGTCCGAGGGAAGGCTCACAGCCTGAGCGCGTGGTTCGTCGTCGCGCTGAGACTCATGATGGGCTACGCCTTTCTCCACGCCGGATGGACCAAGATTACCGCCGCAGAGCCGTTCGACGCCGCGGGCTACCTGACCAACGTCACGGCCGCTAGCCCGCTCTCGGGCCTGTTCCACTGGATGGGCCAGACCGGGTGGTTCGTGGAGTTCGTCAACCTTGCGGTCCCGTGGGGAGAGTTCCTCATCGGGATGGGCCTGCTGGTTGGCGCGCTGACCCGCCTCGCGGCGTTCTTCGGCGCGTTCATGATGCTGCTGTTCTACTTCGGCAACTGGGAGGTCTCCCACGGACTCGTCAACGGCGACCTCGCGTACATGATGGTGTTCCTCGCAGTCGCCGCGTTCGGCGCGGGCCGACTCCTCGGACTCGACGCTCTCGTGGAGAAGTACGAGACGGGCGGCGAGATGTTGGTCGAACGCTACCCGAAACTCCGGTACGTCCTCGGGTGAGCCGCTTTTTTCACCCGATAGCTCGAACGAGCGTCCATGACCGAACCGACGAGTTCGGAAAGCGCAGACGCATCGGTCGAGTTGGCCGAACGGACGTGGCCGGAGGTCGAGGCGGCCCTCGAAGGCGGAACCCGAACCGCAGTCGTCGCGGTCGGGTCCGTCGAGCAACACGGGCCGCATCTTCCCCTCGTCATGGACACGTTGGCTGGCGACGAACTCGCCGGACGCATCGCCGAGAAGCTCGGTGACGCGCTGGCCGCGCCGACGATTCGGCCGGGGTGTTCGGGCCACCACATGGAGTTTCCCGGCACGGTCACGGTTCCGCCCGAGACGCTGATGGACCTGATTCGGTCCTACTGCCGGTCGCTCGCGGGCCACGGCTTCGAACACCTCGTCCTCGTGCCGACCCACGGCGGGAACTTCGCGCCGGTCAACACCGTCGCGCCCGAAATCGCCCGCGAACTCGACGCGAACGTGATTGCGCTGGCGGACCTCGACGAACTCATGGCGTTACAGAACGAGGGGCTTCGGGACGCTGGCGTCGAGTACGAACAGTCGGTGGTCCACGCGGGGGCCGTCGAAACTGCCATCGTGCTGGCAGTCGCGGAGGGACTCGTCCGGACCGACGAACTCGAAGCGGGTCACGAAGGCGAGATTTCGACTTCGAGACTGCTCGGCGAGGGCTTCGAGGCCATCACGGAGAACGGAGTTCTCGGCGACCCGCGGGAGGCGACGGCCGAGGCGGGAGAGGCGATTCTGGAGCGGATAGCCGACGCGTACGTCGAGCGAATAGAGACCGAGCGCGAAGCAGTCTGAGACGACCGCACCGCCGGGACTCACAGAAGTGCAAGGAGGAAGCCCACGGCTTCAGCCGTGGGAAGAATCCGACAACGACGATTCAACTACTAACGGTAGGAGGCCGACTCCCGAGCGTTTAAGTAACCGTCTTGAGTAATGTGAACTCTCGTGGAGTACCGTCGTACTGCCGTCAGCAAACTCGACACCCCTTCGGATGCTGATTCAGCACTCCGCGAGACGGTCGACCAGTTCAAACACTGCGCTAACACCGCAAGCAAGTGGTGCTGGCACGGCGACGACGGATACCACGTCACCTCAAAGGCTCAAGCCGAACGCGCCCTCTACGACCGTCTCCGCGACGAAACCGACTTGACTGCGAACCCCCTTCAAAAAGGGGGATTCGACGGGCCGTTGAAGCCGTCAAAAGCGGAGTTTCCCGTCTAAAACGTGGTGAGAATACGTCCCGACCCTCCTTTTCCGCCGAGAGCGCAGTCTACGACGAACGGAGTGCGACGTTCCACCGTGACTACGTATCGCTGTCCACCGTAGACGGGCGTATCAAGTGCGACTACATTCTACCCGACGACTCGGAGACCGCCGACCAAGTACGTCTCCGACGAGGATTTCGAGTTTCGGATGGCCCACCTCCAGTATCGTGACGGTGACTGGTATCTCCACGCTTCAATGCGGGAAGTCGAAGCCGACGACTCCGAATCCAATTCCAAGCACAGAACAGTCCTTGGTGTGGATTTGGGTGTCAACAATCTCGCGGTCGCTTCGACGGGAGTGTTCTGGTCGGCGAACGAGTTCAACCACTGGCGTCGGGAATACGAGAACCGCCGTGGGTCGCTTCAACAGTGCGGTTCGAGACACGCCCACGAGAACATCGAATCGGTCGGTCGCAAAGAAACGGGGCGATTCGAGAGACACTTGCACACGGTAGCGAACGAACTCATCGAGGAAGCCGTCTCGAACGACTGTTCGCAAATCGTGTTCGAGGAGTTGACCCATATCCGCGAAAACGTTCCGGAGGCGACGTGGCAACACGTCTGGGCGTTCCGACGCTTCTACGAGTACGTCGAGTACAAGGCCGACGAATACGGCCTCGAAGTCGTACAGGTAGACCCGCGCAACACATCGAAGCGGTGTTCAACGTGCGGGTTTACCCACGCCGACAACCGCCACCAAGAGTCGTTCGAGTGTCAAAAGTGTGGGTACACGAACCATGCCGACTACAACGCCTCGAAGAACATCGGTTTGCAGTATCTCCGTCGTCGGCAAAACGCAGACGATGGAGGCGCACCCGTAGGTGTGCGCTTGAATCGCGGGGCGCTGAACGTGAGTGGCGAGTATTCGCCCACCAGTAATGGTCAGAACGGGAGTCCACGCGAAAGCCCACGACTTCAGGCGTGGGTTACTTACTCGGCGTACAGCGAGTAGAGGATGATTGCGAACCCGACCGCGGTCAGCGCGCTCTCCACGACGAGCGCCGACGTTCCGGCGGTGTCGAGCAGGCGGTCCACGACGCCCGCGAGAAGCGACCCGAGCGTGACGGTGCCGAACCCGAGCGCCAGCGCCCTGAGCGCGGCGGCGTCGGTCCGGCGGTACGCCTTGAACGCGAAGTAGGTGATGAGACCGCCCAGTACCAGCGTTATCGTCTTGAGCGCGACGACGGTAGAGGTGACGTGAACCATCTCAGGTCTCCTTGCGGACCTCGGCCCAGAGACCCGCGAGTTGTTCTTCGGCAGACTGGGTGGGCCGGGAAATCGTCACCTCGAACTGGCGCTTCTCGTCCAAGAACACCTTGACCTCCTCGAACGCGAGGGTGTACTCCGAGGTGTGGTGGCCGTCGGTCCGGATGGCGGTCTTCTCGGTCAGAATCGAGGCGTCGGTGAGTCGCTCTAGCTTCCGATACGTAGTCGATGTCGGGATGTCACACTGGGTGGAAATTTCACTCGCTGTCATGGGTTCGTCGAGTTGGCGGACGATTCGCCTGCAATCGGGGTCGTCCAAGGCGTCGAGGACGGACTGGAGTTCGGGTGAGTCCTCGGTCCCGAGCGGGTCGCGGACCATCGAATGGAATTCATCCTGATACGAACATAAGACGTTCGACTTCAGTCCCGAAAAGCGGCCGAGGCGAGCGGAACGAACTGCAACAGTGTGCAACGAACCGTACCATGGTTATAGATTGGTCTCTCATAGAGGGGTGAGGACACGTGGTGCCTATCGAAATCCCTATGAGCAAACCACCGACCGTACTGATTGTAGACGACAATCGCCCGCTTGCGGACGGTTTCGCTCGTGCGCTCCCCGAAGAGTACGAGGTGCTGACGGCCTACACCGGCGAAGAGGCCCGAGAGTCGTTCCACGACGACGTGGACGCGATACTGCTCGACCGCCGCCTGCCCGACGCTTCCGGCGACGAACTTCTCGCGGAGATTCGAGACGGGGAGTACGACTGTCCGGTCGCCATCGTCTCGGCCGACGAACCGTCCGGCAACCTCGACTGTGACACCTACCTCACCAAACCGCTCGCCGGGGTCGAAGTCGTCCGCGAGACGGTGGCCGACCTACTCGACGGAGCCGTCTCGAACTGACCTGTCGCAATCTCCGACCGATTCGACGCGAACCCTTTTGTCCCTTCTCGGAGTACGTAGGTGCATGAGGTTTGTTATCGTTGGTGCAGGCAGAGTCGGCCTGCGCACCGCCCGCATCCTGCAGGAGGAAGGCCACGAGGTGACGCTCGTAGAGGACGACACCGACAAGGCCGAACACGGCCGAAAGGAGGGGTTCGTAGTCATCGAAGGCGACGGGGCCAGCGAGGAGATACTCGAACAGACCGACCTCGAAACCGCCGATGCCGTCGGGGGGTTGACCGGCGACCTGAACGTCAACTTCGCCGCGTGCATGATTGGCAAACACTACGGGTGTCGGACCGTCCTGCGAATCGACGAGGACTACCGCGAGGACATCTACCACAAGTTCGCCGACGACGTGGACGAGGTGGTCTACCCCGAGCGTCTCGGCGCGGCGGGTGCCAAGACCGCACTGCTCGGCGGAAACTTCAACGTCATCGCGGACCTGACCGCGGAACTCCAGTTGACCACGGTGGTCGTTCCCGACGGGTCGCCGGTCGTCGGCCAGCAGGTCAGCGCGGTCGAACTGCCGGAGGACGCGCGCATCTACGCCCACGGCCGGGCGCGTGAGCGCATGACGATTCCGCTCCCGAACACGACTATCGAGGGCGGCGACCAACTCGCGGTCATCGCCGACCAGATGGCCGTGACGGACGTGCGCCAGCGTCTCCAAGGCGAGGCGGCGGAGACGGCCGAGTAAGCAATCGTCGCTCGAACCTCGTCACTCGACACTCGGCGCTGTGGGGTACAAGCTCCCGAAAAATCGGCTGGAGGGCAGTGGATAGCGCGGGGTCAGTGGTTGGCACCCCGAGACGAGAACTTTCGTGGGAGGATTGGTGACACTGTGGCGAGAAGCCAACTCGCCGCCAGAGCCTCCGGCGTCGTCGGGATGCCGACCGGGAGACTGCTGCACGCTTCGCGCCCGAGCCGTCGGGCGCATTCTCTTCTTTGGCGGGTTCGGACTTTGTTATGTGCCGTCTGTCGGGCGCGTAGGTGGGCGCTTCGTCCACCTACACCCGGTCAAACGCCGCTTATACCCGCGTAGCACGCGGTTACTCGTCGACGACCTATCGAGGAAGCATCGAAAGGGGAGTGGGAGAGGGTGTGGTGGTGTGCCGGGCGCGCGGTGTGGGAGGATGGGGGAAGAGAGGCCGTCGATGCGCGCCCAGTCGGGGGTGTGAACGGGACCTACTTAAAAGTACGTCAGACGATGCCGACCGTCGCGCCGCCGGACTGCGGTATCGTCCTGCGATTTCGGGGCGATAGTCGGTCGAAGTCGTGGCGGCCGCCGGACCGTGATGACCGACCTCGAAGTTGCCGAGTCGCCCACCTTCAAGGTCGGGCGGAGCGAGACGGGAGGTATGTACGGAACCGGCGTGCCGCTGATTACGCCCTTCGACGAGGACGGAGAACTCGACGCCGAACGACTCGGCGAACTCGTCAACTGGGTCGAAGACGGCGGCGTGGACTTCATCGTTCCCTGCGGGTCGAACAGCGAGGCCGAACTGATGGGCGTCGAGGAGCGCGCTCGCGTGGTCGAAGTGGTCGCCGACGAGACCGACCTGCCAATCGTCGCGGGCACCGGCCACCCCGGACTGAGAGAGACGCTCCGTCAGACCGACCTCGCGGACGAGGCGGGCGCGGACGCCGCGCTGGTGGTGACGCCGTTCTACTACCACCACGACGGCGAGGCGCTGGAGGACTACTACCGCGAGGTGGCTGACAGGAGTCCGATTCCGGTCTACCTCTACAGCGTCCCGGCGTACACCGGCGTCCAACTGTCGCCGGAGGTGGCCGGCCGACTCGCCGACCACGACAACGTGGCCGGGATGAAGGATTCGAGCGGCGACGTGGAGACGCTCCAGCGCGAGCGCAGACTGACCGAGGACGCGGAGTTCGACCTCTTCGTCGGGAGCGGGAGCGTCTACGCCCACGCGCTCGAATCGGGTGCCGACGGCGGGATTCTCGGACTGGCGAACGTCGCGCCCGAGCGCGCCAGCGAGATTTTCAAACTCCATCAGGCGGGCGAGGACGCCGCGGCCCGGCGACTCAACGCCGAACTGGTTGAACTCAACCGGGCCGTCACCTCGAAGCACGGCGTGCCGGGCGCGAAGGCGGCGATGGCCGAGCGAGGCGTCTCGGCGGGGTATCCGCGCAGTCCCCACCGGGAGGTCGGCGACGACGTGCGCGCGGAAATCGCCGAACTGGTCGAAGACGCCACGCCGTAGGCCGAAGCGGATTTTCGAGGTGAGCAGAGAGCGGCGGGACCGAACGGTCACGGCGGACGCTCGGCCGACCGAACCACGGGACTGCGCTCGGTGCAACGAACCGCCAGCGAACGCTCGGGGAACCAGACCACCGCGAACGCCCGGCGGACCAGACCACCGCGAACGCCCGGCGGCCCAACCGCCAGTCTGGGTGGACGAAAGGGGCCGCCCGCTCGCGTTTACCGTGGTCGTCTCTGCGGGCCACTATTCGACGCGCCGAGCGGAGCGAGGCGCGAGAATATCCCGCAGAGCGACCGCGAGCGGGCGGGGGCTTTCTGGGCGTTCTCTCCGACTCCGACTCCGACTCCGACTCCGACTCCGACTCCGACTCCGACTCCGACGACAGAGACCGCAACGACAAAAACAGCAACCACGACGACAGAGACCGCAGGAACCGCGGAAACAGCAACTTCAACACCGACGACTCCGACCACCACGGCAACTGCGAGAGACGAAACACTCCGAGAAGCCGCCTCACTCGCTCTTCGAGAGCGTCTGGACCACGCCACTCACGAACGGCCGGGGGTCGTCCAACCGCAGGAAGTCGAAGCGGGGTTGCCGGACGACCGACTCGCCGATTTCCCAAGCGGTCTTCCCGAGGGTCGGTCGCTCTACGAACGGCGATTCGTCCCGGAGGACGCTCACGAGGTAGCCGAATTCGCCGTAGAGCAGGTGACTCCCGACGCCGAGTTCGAAGTCGGGGTCGATGTCGTCCCGTCGTCCCTGCGACTGCAACCAGTAGTAGTGCGGGAAGTCCGCGCCCGCCTGCACCGTCGAGGGGAGCGACTGCCACATCCGGGGGTTGATTTCGGTCAGGAAGAACTCGCCCGTCTCGGCGTGTTCCATGTACTCGATGCAGGCCAGTCCGTGCCAGTCGAGTTCGCCGAGCAGGTCGCGGGCCGCCTTTTCGAGGTCCGGGTCGTAGGTCGATTCCCGGTAGACTCCGCCGCCCCCGGTGTAGGAGTTGCCCCGAATCTGGCGGTGCTGGAACGTGGCGACCGGTTCGCCGCTGTCGTACAGCGCCGCGAACATGTACTCGTCGCTGGTGGGGACGAACTCCTGCACGATGGGGTCGTGTCTCATCTCGGCCAGCATCGTCTCGCGGTCGGGTTCCTCGCCCGGTCGGACGTGGGTGACGTTGTTGACCTCCTCGGCCTCGCTCGGTCCGTGAGTGTCCACGTACTCGTCGGCGAGCAGGTTGTACCGGGACTTGACGATGCGCTCGCCGGTCCAGTCGTCCACCGCGTCGAAGGGACGGGTCTCGGGCACCGGCACGCCCGCGGACTCGGCGGTCTCGGCGAGTTTCACCCGGTCGTGGACCCGTTCTAACGTCTCGATTGGCGGGACTTCGACCGAGACGTGGGCGGCGAACTCGTCGCGGTACTTCGAGAGCAGGTAGGCGTCGTACTCCCGGACGGGAATCACGGTCCGCACGTCCTCGCGCGCGGCGAGGTCCACGAGCGCGTCCTTGTAGGCCAGCAGGTCGTCGTCCGGCGACGGGAGCGAGGCGGTTTCGTCGCAGAACCGCGACCCGAACACGGCAACGTGGTCGTGTTCGGACGCCGCGACGGTGTGGACGCCCCGGCGACCCAGCGACCGCAGACAGGGGTAACTGTACGGCGCGACACCCGTCGGCACGAGGACCGACGGCGGGTCGTCGTTAGTCAGCGACATGTCACCGATTTACCCCCGAGTTAGCTTCAGTATGTGGCGACAAACCCCGTCCACGCCGACAGTAGGGTGCGCTTGCGGCATCGATGGGTTACTGTACCGACCGCCGTGTCTGCCCTGCGATGGACGCTCGGCTCGACGGACATGTTTATATTTCTCTTCACCTTCTTTGGCTTGCTTTAAGAATTGTATATATTTCCGGATTCCGTACGCGTGCGGTTGGTTCGGACGGCGCGCTCCGCCCCGACACACCGACCGTCGCGTTCCCTCGCGATGACAACTGTTTAATAGCAAAAACTTAATATTTAATACCATGGATGCCGCGCTGATGTGCGACGACGAGGTTAACTCGTTTCTCCGCGACTGTAACTCCGGAACCCTCTCGCTGACCGACGGGAGAGAAACCTACGCGTTCCCCGAATCGTTCGGCTACGACGGCGACGACCTGTACTTCCAGTTCGTCCACGCCGACGCCAGCGACAAGATGTCGTTCGTCGAGACCACCGACGTAGCCACGTTCACCACGTTCACGGACGACAACCCGGCGTTCAGCGTTATCGCTCGCGGCCGACTCGTTCCCGTCCCCGACGAGGAGACCAGTCGGGCGTCCAGCGTGTTCGCCGAAAACTGCGACGTTCCCATGCTCAACGTCTCCGTCGAGAAGTCGGTAGACGAACTCTCGTTCGACTTCTACCGGCTACGACCCGACGAGATTTCCGGGCGCAAGTTCGGCGACTTAGTTAGTTGACTCCCCGGCGGGACCGATGCGTCTGCGGACGAGTCCGCAGACGCATCACCGGACTACCCGTTGGCGACACGTCACTGCGCCGGTCGCCGGTCACACTTCCGCGCCGGTCGCCGGTCACACATCGCGCGGACTCGCCCGTGTCGCGGTCGCCTTGAACGACGCGACGACCGGCGACCCCTCGCCCAATCCCAGTTTCTCGACGCTCGACATCGTGACCAGCGCCGCCAGCGGCGCGTCCGCGCCCACGTTCACGAGGACGCGCGCGACCTGCTCCCCGGCGTCGATGGCCGCGACTTCGCCGTCGAAGCGATTCCGGGCGCTGGTGGCCTCCGCGGGCGGCGCGTCGTCGGGCGCGTTGAGCGTCACCGCGTCGGCCCGGAGTGCGACCTGCACCTCCTCGGCGTCGGCGGCGGGAGCGAGCGCACGCACCCGCCCGGCGTCGGTTTCGACCGTCGCCAGTTCCCCCTCGCGGGCCACGACTTCGCCCGACAGGACCGTCTCCTCGACCTCCGCGGTACCGGTGAACTCCGCGCGGAGGCGCTCGAACCGGGCCAACAGGTCGCGGGCCTCGTCGGTGAGTTCGGACCCGCCGCCGCCCGACCCGCCGCGCTGACGGACCACCAGCGGACCCAAGGCGTCTTCGAGCGCCGTGAGTCGCTGGTGAGCGCGGGAGTACGACCGCCCGAGAGCGTCTGCGGCCCGGTTGAGCGACCCCGCCTCGTCCACCGCCCGGAGGAGTTCGGCGTCGTCGGCGTCGAACTCCGTCCCGTCGGCCCGGAGGTGGGCCTCGAATCCGGCGTCCATACCGACGGAGACGGGCGCGGGGAGCAAAACCGTTATGTCTCGCGCGGTAGAACGAGGGTTGTATCTATGAGGGAACAACGCTCTCGACGGCAGTTCCTCCGCGTTACTGGTGCGCTCGGAATCGCGGGACTGGCTGGCTGTACCGGCGGCCAATCGTCCGACGAGACGACGACCGAAGGTGGAGCGACGACCGACGACGGGACCACGACCGACGGGGAGACGGCCACCGAGGAGGCCGACGACACCCCGACGGCCGCCGCCGACTCGATGACCATCTTCCACGCCGGAAGCCTCGCGCCGCCGTTCGGTGCGGCCGAACCGAAGTTCGAGGAGAAGTACGGCGTGTCGGTCGAACGGGAGGCCAAGGGGTCGGTCGCCTCCACCAAGAAAATCACGACGCAGGGCCGGAAAGCCGACGTGCTGGGCGTCTCGGACTTCCGACTCATCCGTGACCGCGTGGTTCCGGAGTACGGCAGTTGGTACGCCATCTTCGCCACCAACGCGATGTCGCTCCAGTACCGCGAGGACTCGCCCGGCGCGGACGAAATCGGTCCCGACAACTGGTGGGAAGTCCTCTCCCGAGACGACGTGACCGTCGGCCACAGCGACCCCGCAATCGACCCCGGCGGCTACCGGGCGGTCATGGCGATGCAGTTGGGCAAAGAGCAGTTCGAGGGCGAGCGACTCTACGACGAATCGACGTTCCAGAAGATTCGGGACAACATGACGATTCCGACCGGCACCGAGACCAAACTGGAGGGCCAACTCAAGTCGGGCAAACTCGACTACGCGCTCTACTACCGCTCTATCGCCTCCCAGTCGGGCCTGCCCTACGTGGACCTTCAACCCCACGTGGACCTCTCGAAACTCACCACGAAGTACGCCAAACACTACGCCAAGGCGAAAGTCGAGACGAGCGCCGGAACGTTCACGGGTGCGCCAATCGCCTACGGCGTCACGGTCCCGAGCGTGGCCGAGGCCCCTGTCCGGGGCGCGCAGTGGGTCGAGTACATGACTACCGACCCCGGCAGACAGGTTCTGAAGGACAAGGGTCTCATCCCGAAGAACCCCGCAGTCGTCACGGAGGGCGGCGACGTGCCCGAACGCGTCGCCGAGCACGCGGAGGCAAAGACTTCAGTGGGTCCGCTCGAACTGTAGAGCCGTGAGTACCGACGCCGAGACCCGGAGCGGCGACGCGCCCGCCCCGACGCGAACGACCGATTCGGCCGACGAGCGACTCGTCGGCCGAATCGGGACCGGAACCGCGATTCTGGCGGTCTGCTCGGTCCAACTCGTCGCGTTCGCCGCGGCGCTCGCGGTCGGCTACCCCGGCGCGTACGCCGGGTTCGCGGTCGTCTCTGCGGGCGCTATCGCGGCCTACCGGAACCGGGGCGCTTTCGGCGTCCTCGCGGCCACGCTCGGCACCGTCCTGTTGGTCGCACTCGGTCTCCCCCTGCTGATGCTGGTCGCCCGGCAGGACCCCGCGCTGGTCGCGGAGATGGCCGCCGACCCCGCGGTCCGACAGGCGCTCTATCTCTCGGTGTACGCGCCGCTTCTGGCCGCCATCGCCAGCGTCGCGCTCGGAGTCCCGCTGGCGCTCGTCCTCGCCCGCGGCTTTCCGGGCCAAGAGCTGGTCGAGAGTCTGGTGGACCTGCCCCTCGTGGTCCCCCACAGCGTGGCGGGACTCGCCATCCTCTTCGGGTTCGGGAAGGGCGGCGCGTTCGGCGGCGTCAGTTTCACCGTCCCGGTCATCGACTTCACCTTCGAGTTCGCGGTCCTCCAGACCATGCTCGGGATGGTGCTGGCGATGACGTTCGTCTCGGCACCCTTCGCGGTCAACGCCGCCCGCGAAGCCTTCGAGTCGGTGCCGACCCGCGTCGAGTGGGCCGCCCGGACGCTCGGCGCGAACCGCTTCGAGACGTTCCGGCGCGTGACCGCGCCGCTGGCGTGGCGCGGCGTCCTGACCGGCGGGGTGCTGGCGTGGGCGCGGGCCGTCTCGGAGTTCGGCGCGGTCGCAATCGTCGCCTACAGCGTCGAGTTCTTTTACCTCCCGAAGGGCGAGAGCCTCACCGCCCAGCACGCGCCGGTGTTCATCTACAACACCTACCTCTCGGCCGGACTCGACGAGTCGGGCGCGGTCGCAACCATCCTGCTGGCGCTCTCGGCGGCCATCTTCCTGCTGGTCCGGACCGTGGCGTACGACGACGGAGGGTGGCCGTGAGCCTCGACGTGTCGGTCTCGGCGGCCTTCACCGCCGAGGGCGCGGACCGCTTCGAGGTGGCCGCCGACCTCTCGGTCGCCGACGGCGAGACGCTGGTCGTCCTCGGGCCGAGCGGGTCGGGCAAGAGCCTCCTGCTCGAAACCGTCGCCGGGTTCCACGACCACGAGGGTCAGGTCGCGGTCTCCGGGCGCGACCTGACCGACGCCTCGCCGGAGGAGCGCGGACTCGGCTTCGTCTTTCAGGACTACGCGCTGTTCCCCCACATGACGGTCCGGGAGAACGTCGCCTTCGGAGGCAAGTACCACGAGACCCGCGACCCCGACGACTTGCTCGCGGAGTTCGGCGTTTCTGACCTCGCCGAGCGCTACCCGCCGACGCTCTCGGGCGGCGAGTCCCAGCGAGTCGCCCTCGCCCGCGCGCTTGCGGTCCGGCCCGACGCCTTCCTGCTGGACGAACCCCTCTCGGCGCTCGACGTGCCGACCCGCCAGACGCTCCGTGAGGTGCTGGCGGACGTGCTGGCCGACGAGACGGCGATGTACGTCACACACAACCGGACCACCGCGCGGGCCATCGCCGACCGGGTGGCGGTCATCCGGGACGGCGAAATCGTCCAAGTCGGCACCCCGGAAGCGGTCTTCGAGCGCCCCGACTCGCCCTTCGCCGCCCGGTTCACGGGCGCGAACTGCCTCGAACTCGCCGACGGCGCGCTGGCGGTCCCCGGCGGCAGGTTGGACTTCGGCGACGGAGGGAACGGGACCCACCTCGCGGTCCGTCCCGAACACGTCGCAATCGACTCGACCGACGCCGACTTCTCGGCGTCGGTCGAGCGCGTGGTCCGCGAGGACGGCCGGTACCGACTCGCGCTCGACGTGTCGGGCCAGCGACTCGACGCTTACGCCCCCGAACCACCCGAAGACGGCGAGGTCGCGGTCGCGCTCCCGCGCGACCGCGTGACCGTGCTGTCGGCCTGACTCCCGAGCATTCCGGCCCGACTTCCGGGCGTTCACCCCCGGCCGCGCCGGTATTCGACCGGTAGTCGGCGAGAAAATTACTTACGGGAGCGTTCGGAATCCCTTCTCATGGCACGTGAACAGCGAAGCGGGGTGGCACGGTGAGTCTCGTCGGGGGAACGCTCGGCAAGGTCGCCGCGGTCCTCGCGGCCGGACTGGTCGTCTCGGCCGCGGGTCTCGGCGCGGCGGTCTCCGCGGGCGTCGTGAGCCTCCAACCGCCATCGGTCGAATCGGTCGAGAACCAGTGGGGCGAAGTCTCCCAAGAGCGCACGGGCATCCAGACTAAAATCGTCGTGAACAACCCGAACGAGGTCGGAGTCCCCGGCGTGGCAGGGGTCTCCTACGACGTGGCGATGAACGACGTGACGGTCGCGGAGGGGTCCAGCGGCGGCGTCTCGCTGTCGCCCGGCCGAAACGAAGTGACGCTCCGGACCGACATCGACAACGAGAAGATACCGGCGTGGTGGGCCAGCCACATCAACAACGGCGAGAAGACGACGGTCTCCGTCCGGCCGTCGGTCGAGGCGTCGGTCCTCTCGAAGGGCTTGCCCGACCGCGACCGGACCTTCGAGACCGACATGCTCTCGTCGTTCGACAGCGACACCGCGCAGTCGGTCCAGTTCGGCAACGAGACGCTCATGACCGTCGAGGAGACCGAGGCCTCGTGGGGCCAAGCGACCGCCGAACGGACGCCGCTCCGGTTCGCCGGGACGGTCAGCAATCCCAACGGCGCGCCCATCACGTTCTCGAAAGTCGGCTACGAGGTGTCGATGAACGACGTGACGGTCGCGGAGGGCACCACCGAGGACGGTATCGAGATTGCGGGCGAGTCCACCGAGACCATCCGCATCAACTCGACGCTCGACAACCGGAAACTCGACGACTGGTGGGTCAGCCACCTCCGGAACGACGAGCAGACGACTCTCGACGTGTCGGTGTTCGCGGTGGCCGAGACAGACGAGGGCACTCGTCGCGTCCCGCTTCCGTTCATGAGCCAACAGGTGGTCTTCGAGACCGACATCCTCGCTGGCGGGCAGGCGACGACCCGAGCGGTCGCACCGAGCGACGGATTCGGGTTCGAACCGCCAGCGGTCGAGTCGGTCGAGCGCGAGTGGTCCGAGACCGACTCGGGCACCCGGTTCGCCACGAACGTCGTGATTGACAACCCCAACGGCGCGAACTCGACGCTCGCTGGCACGACGCTCGACGCCCAGTACCGACTCTCGCTCAACGACGTGCAACTCGTGGACGACGGCACGGAGACGACGCTCGAACCCGGCCGCAACGAACTGGGCTTCTCGGGCGAGGTCAGCGACCGGACCACCAAGCAGTGGTGGATTAGCCACGTCGAGAACGGCGAGAAGACCGCGCTGACGACCGAGGGCCGCGCCGTCGCGGACCTCGGGTTCGCCAGCCTGCCGGTTCCGCTCCCCGAGCAGAACCGGACGTTCGAGACCGACATGCTCGGCGGGTTCGCACAGACCGACCAACCGGTCTCGGTTCGCGGGCAGACGGTCGCCAGCCTCCACGACATGAAGGCCGGGTGGGGCGACCCGACGATGGACCGGACGCCGATGGAGATTTCGGGCGACATCACCAACGAGCGGTCCCGACCGCTGACGGTCGTGAAGTTCGGCTACGAGGTCCGGGCCAACGACGTTGTGCTGGCCGACAACGAGTCGCACGTCGGCACGACGATTCCGGGTCGGACGACCCGGAGCATCGAGACCACGGGCTATCTCGACAACGACAAGATACCTTCGTGGTGGGTCAGCCACCTCGAACGCGGCGAGCAGACCGAGTTGGACGTGTCCTACTACGCCGTGGTCGAGTACCGCGGCCAGCAGTTCCGAGTCGAACTCGACTCGATGAGCTACACCGACACCATCGAGACGAACGCCTTCGGCGCGGCGTAGGTCACTGGCTCCCACACCACCGACAGCGATTTTTGCCGGGCGCGAGAGGATTCGGTCGATGACGACGGTCCGCGACCTCGCGCCGGACGACGCGCCGGAACTGACCGCGCTCTACGAGGAGTACGACTGGTGGGAGGACCGCGAGGTGGCGAGGGTCCGCGATGCGCTGGCCGGGACGGAAGTCGCGGTCGGTATCGAAGACGAGGGGAACCTCGTCGCCGCGGCGCGGGTCCTGACCGACTACAACTACTACGCCACCGTCTTCGACGTTATCGTGGCCGCCGACCGGCGGGGCGACGGTCTCGGCGAGACACTGATGGAGGCGCTCACCGACCACCCCGACCTCCAGTCGGTGCCGGGTCTCTCGCTCCTGTGCCGGGAGGGTCTGGTCCCCTTCTACGAGTCGGTCGGTTTCGAGGTGTTCGGTCCCGAGTACGAGATTCCGGAGGGCGGCACCGAGGAACTCGTCCGGATGACCTACGCCCACGACGACTCGTGACCCTGCGGACGCTCGATTGAGCGACTGTCGGGCGCGCGCTCGGCCGACCAACCGACAAAACGCGCTCGGCGATACCGACCACCGCAGACGCCCGCCCGACCAACCGATAGGGTGGGATAAAGGGGCCGCCCGCTCGCGGGCCGAAGGCCCGTGGTCGTCTCAGCGACCCCTATCTGAGACGAACCGAAGGTGAGTCGAAGATATGTCGCTGAGCGACCGCGAGCGGGCGGGGGCTTTCTAAACCTCGGTCTCTCCGACTCCGACTCCGACTCCGACTCCGACTCCGACTCCGACTCCGACTCCGACTCCGACTCCGACTCCGACTCCGACTCCGACTCCGACTCCGACTCCGACGACAGAGACCGCAACGACAGCGACGACTCCGACGACAGAGACAGCAACGACAGCGACGACTCCGACGACAGAGACCGCAACGACAGCGACGACTCCGACGACAGAGACCGCAAACACAACACCGACGACGACCGAGACCCCAGAAACAACAGTTTTCACCGCGCACGCACCATCTCCGGGCATGGACTGGGCCGACCTCTTCGAGCGCGCGGACGACTACGCGACCGACGTGGCGACGATACGCGAGACGCTCGCATCTCGGCGGGACGACGCGACGGGGAGCGAAGATGCCTGAGACGCCCGAGACGAACCCGGCCCGCATCGTCGCGGACGCCGACGTGCTGGTCGCGGACCTGCTCGTCGGCGGGGCGGCGCGCGAGGCGATGGACGCGATTCGGGGCCACTCGTGGGTCGAACTCGTCGCCAGCGACCACCTGCTCGACGACGCCGAGGCCGTGATTCGGGACCTCGCGGACGCCGACCTCGCGGCGGCGTGGCGCGAGCGAATCGAGGACCTGCACGTGGGGGTCGAACACCCCGCGGGCGACCACCCGGCGCTGGCGAGCGCGTATCGGGGACAGGCCGCGCACGTCCTGAGCTACGACGAGGGGCTTCGCGGTCCCGAGACCAGCGCGACGTTCGGGTCGCGGTTGAACCTGAGCGTCAAGACGCCCGAGGGGTTCGCGGCGCTGTTCGACGCCGAGTCGCTGTACGAGGCCGTCGAGGGCGGGGAGTATCCGGGACCGGACCGGAACCCGCGGGTCTGAGACTGGCGAACTCGCGGAATAGACAACCGAATTACAGAAACCGATTCCGGTAACGCCGACTACAGAAATATAGTTCAGATTACACTTTTGGGGTCGTGGCTCCTACCTCCACTCGAGGAACGACCCATGAAACTGAACACGCAACTCCGACGGGCCGGACCCGCGGCCCGGACCCGGCGCGGGCGCATCGCCTCGAAACTCACCCGCTTCACGCTCCCCGTCGCCACCCTGCTGGCGCTGGTGGCGTCGGCGCTGTTGACCGGCGCGGCGTTCGCCACCGTCGCCGACCTCGTGCCGACGACGATTCCGACCCTGCTCGCGGGGTGGGTCGCCGCGGTGGGCGTGACGTTCGCGCTCCCGCTACTCGCCGTCCGGAGCGTGGTCGCACTGCTCGAACGCGTCGAACAATAGCGTTTTTTCGGACCGTCGCGGTCCACCGAATCGCCGCGGCGTCGGTGCCGACCGACCCGGCCGTTCGAGTCCGCCTGTGCCGGAATCGCACCCGGACGAACATGGTCGGGACAACCGATAGGCGACGACCGGCGGTAACTACACGTATGACCACGCGCGCCCCTCCCAACGACTCCACAGGTCACGACGACGCGGACGACCGGCCCGCGCGAGACGGCCGACCCGCGCGCGAACTCGACGCGCGGGAAATCGACGGTCCGCCGTTCGGGACCATCGCGTCGGCGCTGTCGGACCTCGGCGACGGCGAGACGCTGGTCCTCTACAACGGCTTCGACCCCGAACCGCTCTACGCGGTCCTCGACCGGCGCGGCTTCGACCACGAGACCGAACGGGTCGGACCCGACGAGTGGCGGGTGGAGATAACGCGGCGATGAGCGTCCCCGCCGGTATCGACGCCGACAGCGGCCCGCCGACGGCGATTCCCCTCGCGCACTTCCTCGCGGGGTTCGCCTTCCTGCTGGCGGGCGCGGCACTGGGCGTCCTCGGAGCGGGTCTCGCGCCCGGACCCTCCGGACTGGCGCACGTCCACCTCCTGCTCGTCGGGTGGGTGTGTCTCACGATTCTGGGCGCGATGACCCAGTTCGTCCCGGTGTGGTCGGGCGTCGAACTCCACTCGCGGCGACTCGCGCTCGCACAGCTCGCGCTCGTCGGCGGCGGGATTGCGGGCTTTGCGGGTCTGCTTCTGGCGGGGCGACTCGACCTGCTCGCGGTCGCTGGCGCGGCGATGCTCGCGGGATTCTGGACGTTCGTCTACAACGTCGGTCGGACGCTGTGGCGCGCGGCGTCGGGTGAATTCGGGGACCGGACCGCTCCCGCGCTCGACGTGACCGAACGCCACTTCGTGGCGGCGCTCGCTCACGTCCTGCTCGTGACGGCGCTCGGGTTCGCCCTCGCGGTGGACTTCGCCCGGCCGACGCTCGCGCCCGCGGGACTCGCTCGTCCGCGGGTCGTCGCGGCCCACGCCACGCTCGCGGTGTTCGGCGTCGTCCTCACGACTGTCGTGGGTGCGCTCTACCAACTCGCCACGATGTTCACGCAGACGGAACTTCGCCGCGCGGACGCGACCCTCCGGCGGGTCGAGGAGTGGACCTACGCGCCCGGCGTCCTCGCGCTTGCTGGCGGGCGGTTAGTCGGCCACGAGTGGCTTGGTCGTGCGGGCGGTCTGCTCGTGGTCACGGGACTGCTCGCGTTCGCGGCGGTCCTCGCGCGAAAGCTCCGGGAGACGAGCGTCGAGCGGACGCCGATGCTCTCCAGATACGCGGTAGTCGCGCTCGCGCTCCCGGCGTGGGCGCTCGCGGCGCTTCCGACGTGGCTCGCGGACCCGACCGATTCCGCGGCCACCTTCGGCCACCCCGAGGCGGGCCACCTCCTCGCGGCCGTCGTCGGATTCGTCCTGCTCGGGACGCTCTACCACGTCGTGCCGTTCGTGGTCTGGGTCCGCCGGTACAGCGACCGGGTGGGGTTGGAACCGGTGCCGATGATTGACGACCTCTACGACGCCCGCCTCGCCGCCGCGGACTTCTGGCTCACGCTCGGGGGTCTCGCGCTGGTCGTCGTCGGCGGGTCCGTCGAGACGGTCCGACTCGTCGGCGGCGTCGCGGCGACGCTCGGCTTCGCCGTCTTCGCCGCGAATCTGGTCGGCGTCGTGGTCCGCCACGGTCCCGACCCGCTCCGAATCGACGCGCTCGGCGCGTCCCCGACCGACTCGGACCCCGACGAGCGAGCTCCGTGAGTGCGACTGGGGAGCGACGAGCGGCGGACTCTACCGAACCCGTTCGGCGAAGCCCACGGCCGCCGCGAATAGAGCATGGTATATATTTCCTAAAAAAAGACATAGATTTCTTAAAATGTTCTATATATGGTGATAAGAATCACGAAGGAGTCTCCACTCGCTCGTCGCCGGTCGATAGAGGTACGCCCGGTCGTAGAGCGCCCGCGATACTTTCCGCGCGAGGCGGTGGGTCCCGTCTTCGCTCCGTATCTCGACTGCGCGCCGGAGAAGTCGCGCGATTCCCGTACGGCGCACAAGTGGGATAACAGTTATCAACGGTATCAGATAGCACACTTCCGGAATTTGCTCGCTCCGACGCTGAACCCGACCGACGCCGACTCGCTCGAACATGTTCGGGGAAATCCCGAAGGGCCGCGTTCGTCTCGTTGGACGTGTATGCCGAGAGTAGACGTGCGCGAGATGCCGCCGCCGGAGCGCCACACCGAGATACACGACGCGTTCGCCGAGATGGACGGCGGCGAGGTCCTCGAAGTGGTCAACGACCACGAACCCAAGCCACTGTTCTACGAGATGCGGGCCGAAGTCGAGTCGTTCGACCCCGACGGCTACGAAGTCGAACGCGAGGGCGAACGGACGTTCGTCGCGCAGTTCCCCAAGCAGTAGCGACCCCACCGGAGATGCCATGACCGAGATAGTCTCACTCGACGACCTGACCGAACGCCCGCGCGAAGTGGCGTTCCCCGGTACAGAGCCGAAAACAGTCCGCCTGACGCTCGACGCGGGCGAGGAGGTCCCGGCCCACCGCCACCCCGAGCGACAAATCGTCATCTACCTCGTCTCGGGCCGCCTTGACGTGGAAATCGACGGCGAGTCGAACGTCCTCGAACCCGGCGACCTCCTGCGGTTCGACGGCCGACGGGAGGTGGCACCGACGGCCGAGAACGACAGCACCGCGCTGTTGGTGTTGGCTCCGCGGGCCGACGACGAGTGACGAGTCGCCGCGGTCGCACAGATTCGAACGGACTGAACACTTCGGCACCCGTCTTCCCGCTCTTCTTCGGGATTCGCACTTCCGAAGGGATGGTCGTGCTTCTCGAAGAGATAAGAGAGATGCTAGGGTCAGACTCGGAAGGGTAGCTGAAGAGAGGCGCTAACTTCAGGCTGGAACCAGTCAGGACCGCGACCGCACAGCACCGCGACCGCACCGCGCCCCCGTACCTCCCCGCGTGGGTCGCGCACGAGGCGCGACCCACGCGCGTCCCGTGGTCGGTGGGGTCGGGCGCGGTCGGTGGTCGGTGGAGTCGTTCTCGGGCGTGAGTTCCCGGCGTCCCGAAACGGGTGTCGTCCCCGTCCCGAACACGTTCGCCCGACTTCCCGAACTGCAGGAACCGCGTCCCAGTTAAATGCCCCACGAGGGGCAACCTATCCTGTATGAGAGTGAAACGTCGCACACTCGCCAAGATACTCGCGGTCGTGTTCGTCTTGAATCTGGCCGTGATGGGCGTCGGCGCGTGGTACTCCTACCAGCAGGCCCCGCCCATCCCGAAGGAGGTTCAGGGACCGGACGGACGGACCATCGTGACCGCCGAGCAAGTGCGAGACGGCAAGACGACTTTCCAGTCGAACGGCATGATGAACCACGGGTCGATACTGGGCAACGGCGCGTACTACGGCGAAGACTACACCGCCGACGCGCTGGACCTGAAGGTCGAGTTCATGCGCCGGTACTACGCCCGCGAACAGCACGGCACCGACGACTACGGTAGCCTCTCGGCGAGCGAGCAGGCAACCGTTGACGTGGCGGTGAAGTCGGACCTGACCGACGGGAGTCCCGGCGAGCGCATCGAGTACTCCGCGGCCGAGGCGTACGCCCACAAGCAGGTCCAGCAGGTGTACGTCGAGCGCTACCACGAGGGGAGTCACGAGCGCGGCGTCCCCGAAGGGATGATAGCGAGCGAGGAGGAGGCCGAGCGGTTCGCCGACTTCGCGCTCTGGACCGCGTGGATTTCCCACACCGACCGGCCGAACGCCGACCACAGTTACACCAACGAGTGGCCCTACCAACCCGCGGCCGGTAACGACGCCACCGGCGCGGCCATGACGTGGAGCGTCGTCGCCATGGTCCTGCTGGTCGCCGGTGCCGGAATCGGCGTCTGGCTCTACAAGTCCATCGAACTCCCCGAACCCGAAACCGAGGGCGTCACGGTGCCCCGACCCGACGAGGTTGACCTGTTCCCCGGACAGGCCGCCGCGCTCCGGTTCGCAGTCGTCGGCGCGGGCCTGTTCCTCGCGCAGGTTCTGCTCGGGGGTCTGCTCGCCCACTACTACATCGAGCGCGCGGACTTCTTCGGACTCGGCGAGATGCTGGGCGTCAGCGTCCTCCAACTCCTGCCGTTCTCCATCGCCAAGACGTGGCACATCGACCTCGGCGTCCTCTGGATTGCGACCCTGTGGCTCGGCGCGGGCCTGTTCCTCCCGCCTCTGTTGACGGGGCGGGAACCCCGCAAACAGGGCGCGTGGATTAACCGCCTGCTCGGTGTCCTCGTCGTGGTCGTCGTCGGTGCCATGGCGGGCATCTGGCTCGGGTCGAAGGGCTACTTCGACGGCGCACTCTGGTGGATTCTGGGCAACGAGGGGCTGGAGTACCTCGAAGTCGGTCGGCTCTGGCAGGTCGGCATCCTCGTCGGCTTCCTTGCGTGGGCCGTCCTCGTGGCGCGGGGACTCAAGCCCCTGCTCGACCGGGAACCCAGATGGGGTCTCGCACACATGATTCTGTACGCGGGCGGGTCCATCGCCCTGCTGTTCTGCGCGGGCTTCCTCTACACGCCCCAGACCAACATCGTCGTCACCGAGTTTTGGCGCTGGTGGGTCGTCCACATGTGGGTCGAGGGGGCCTTCGAGTTCTTCATCGTCGCGCTGGTCGGGGTCACGCTGGTCAGCATGAACCTCCTCTCGAAGCGGTCGGCCGAGAAAGCCGTGATGGTCCAAGCCCTGCTGGTGATGGGTACCGGTGTCATCGGCGTCTCGCACCACTACTGGTGGGTCGGCCAACCCGACGTGTGGGTGCCCATCGGGAGCGCGTTCTCGACGCTCGAACTCATCCCCCTCGTGTTCATCCTCTACGAGGCCATCGGCCAGTACCGCGCGATGGCCACGAGCGGCGAGTCGTTCCCCTACACGCTCCCGTTCATGTTCATCGTCGCGTCGGGCGTCTGGAACTTCGTGGGCGCGGGCGTCCTCGGGTTCTTCATCAACCTGCCGTTCATCAACTACTTCGAACACGGCACCTATCTCACGGTGGCCCACGCCCACGCCGCGATGTTCGGCGCGTTCGGATTCCTCGCGCTCGGCATGGTGACGTACATGCTCCGCATCGCGGTGCCCGAGGCGAAGTGGTCCGAGACCAACCTCCGGCGCGCGTTCTGGGCGTGGAACGTCGGACTCGCGCTGATGGTCGGTCTCAGCCTGCTCCCCGTCGGCTTCCTCCAGTTGGAAGTCGCGTTCACCCGAAGCTACGACGCCGCCCGAAGCCTCGCCTTCTACGAGGGCGAACTGGTCCAACTGCTGTTCTGGCTCCGGATGCCGGGCGACACGCTGGTCATCCTCGGCACCGCCGTCTTCGGCTACGACGTGGTGAAGAAGGTGCTAGCCCGCGGCGAGACCACGCCGACCGACGAACCCGCCGACTCACCGGTCGCGGCCGGACCTGCGGCCGAGACCGACGACTGAGCGGTCCCCTTCTGCCGCCGCTTTTCCGACACTTCCCGGAGATGTTCGCGGAATCGCTACTTCGATTCCCGTACCCCGAGAACCGAGCGAACACGTTCGTGAGCCTTCCTGACGACCGAGAATCGGGTTCTCGATTGAAGATACGTCGCCGACTATCTGTAACTGTAAGGTGACTCCCAATGCCCGCAACCAATCGTCGCACGGTCCTGCAAGGTATCGGTCTCGGTGGCGCGGCCACCCTCGCCGGGTGTTCCACCCGCTCCGCCCCGAAAACGACTCAGACTCAGCAGGCCATGAACAAACAGAAACGGAAGACCGTCAAGCGAGTCGCGGCGGACCCGACCGACATCCCGAACCCGATTAGCCGGAGCGAACCGAGAGCGGTGGACGTGACCCTGCGTCCCGAGGAGGTCACGGCCGAAGTCGAGGACGGCGTTACGTTCAACTACATGACCTACAACGGGCAGGTCCCCGGCCCGATGATTCGGGTCCGGAAGGGCGACACCGTGAATCTCACCTTCGAGAACCCCGCGGAGAACGACATGCCCCACAACGTGGACTTCCACGCGGTCGCGGGACCGGGCGGCGGGGCCGAGGCCACGATGACCGCGCCGGGAGAGACCACCCGCCTCAAGTTCAAGGCGACCTACCCCGGCGCGTACATCTACCACTGCGCCGTGCCGAACCTCGACATGCACATCTCCGCGGGCATGTTCGGCATCATCCTCGTCGAACCCGAGGAGGGTCTCCCGGAGGTGGACCACGAGTTCTACGTCGGCCAGCACGAGATTTACACCGACAAGCGCCCCGGCGAGAAGGGCCAGCACAACTTCGACGTGGCGGCGATGGCCCGCGAGGAACCCACCTACGTCGTGATGAACGGCGAGAAGTACGCCTGCACGCCCGACAAGTACGGCGCGGGCGAAGTCGAGACGGGCGACACCGCGCGGGTGTTCTTCGTCACCGGCGGCCCGAACCTCACCAGTAGCTTCCACCCCATCGGCAACGTCTTCGAGAAGCTCTGGCCCGAAGGGTCGCTGACCACCCGACCGCAGACCCACATCCAGACCAAACAGGTCGCGCCCGGTAGCACCGCGGTTGCGACGATGGACTTCCCGGTCCCCGGCGCGTTCAAACTGGTGGACCACTCGCTGAGTCGCGTGGCGCGGAAAGGGTGCATGGCCGTCGTGGCCGCCGAGGGCGAGGAGAACCCCGAAATCTTCGACCCCGAACCGAAGAAGTGAGGCCCGACTCGTGAGTCGGCGCGGTTCCGGTTTTCGACCGGCGCTTTCTTCTCAGTTCCGGCGACTCGTGAGGAGTTCTTTGGCGGTGTCGCCGAGCCGTCGCATGTCCTCGGCGGTCAGGTGAAACTTCGGTTCCCACTCGGAGAGACCGAGGTAGTCGCTCACGACGAACATCGCACCGGCTTCCACGCCGCGGTAGTCGGCCACCGCGAACACCGCCGATGCCTCCATCTCGACGGTGAGGACGCCCTCGTCGGCGTATCGCTCGACCTCTTTTTCGGTCTCCCGGTAGATGGCGTCGGTCGTCCACGAGGTACCGACGTGGAACGGTTCGTCTCGCTCGCGGAGCAACCGTTTGGTGTCGGCGACCAGCGACTCGCTCGCGTGGGCGTACTTTTCGGACTCGACGTAGTGGTGAGAGGTCCCCTCGTCGCGGATGGCTTTCTCGGGGACGACGAACTCGCCCATCTCGATGGAGTCGTCGAGACACCCCGCGAACCCGATGGAGAGGAACGTTTCGACGCCGTTGGCCACGAGTTCGTCCATCAGCATCGCGGTCGTCGGCGCACCGATGCCGAAGTTTCCGAGGACGCCGACGCTGTAGTCGGCGTCCGCGAAGGCGTAGAGGTCCCCGTAGTAGTGGTCCACGGTTCGGCCGTCGTACTCCTCGGTGAAGTAGTCCATCAGCCCCCGACTGTAACAGAGGACGACTGCTTCGGGCGACGCCGCGGCGTCGCCCTCGGACTGCGCTTTCCGGTAGTCGGTGTGTCGCTCGGGCGTGACCAGCGGTTCGGCCCCGTACTTGTCCGGGTAGTTGGGAAACGTCATCGCGGCGAAGGTACAGAGAACGCGGGGAAGTCCCTTTCGCAAGGTCGAGGCGCGATAACAGGTCTCACGAACCGGCCGGGCCGCTCGAAAATCGAACGCCGCGGAGATTCGTCTCCGCGGCGTGACGTTCGGAAGAAGAGCCTAGGCCGGGATTTGAACCCGGGCTCTCGTCCTTACCAAGGACGCGCTTTACCTCTAAGCTACCCAGGCGCACTGCGGCGCTTCGTCGCATTTCATCGTATGCCCGGAAACCTCTTTAGGCGTTTCGATTCACGATAGGGAACGGGGTCACGGGTCGGTGGCCGACGGCCGCGGGTCGTCGGCCGGGCCGAACTGCCGGGGGTCCGGCGCGTCGGCAACGGCCTGTTCGACCGCTTCGGCGACTGGTTCGGGCGGTTCCGGGCGTTCGCCGTCGAGCGATTCGGCCAGTTCTCCGGCGTAAGACAGCAGGGCGTCGGAGGGTTCGGACCCGAAGGTGGTCGTGCCCGCGACGACGGCGAGTTCGAACACGTCGGTCTCCAGCGCGTGCGGGGCGGTCGGACGACCCTGCTGGCCGTCGGTCTCGTCGCGGCCGAACGACTGGACCGTCTCGACGGCTTTGTCGGCGGCCTCGGTCCGCGCGAGCAGGGAGAACCCGCGGGCGACCATCACGTCCGCCGCGAGGATGTCGATGTTGCTGTCGGTGTGTGGCGGGTCGAGGTTCCACGGCGGTTCGTCGGCGAGAGCGCGGGTGAGGCGCAACCCCTCGTAGATGAGTTGGACGCCCGCGGCGCGCTCTTGGACCCCGACGGGACCGGTTCCGCCTCGCTCGTCGGCGTCGTGCGCTCTCCCCGTCACCTTCGCGCCTCCGGTCGCGCTCGCACCCTCGACGGCGTTCGCGGACGTGAGCGCCAGCACTCCCGGCACCATCGCCGACTCGTCGAGGAGGGCGTGGATACGTTCGCGGAGTCGGTCGGGCGCAACGTCTCGCACCGCCTGTCGTCCCGCTTTTCGTGCCCGGACGGCCGCTTCCATTGCCCGACCCTTACGACGGAATCGCCAAAGACCTTTGGAAAGCGACTCCGAGATGCGAACGTGATTCGAACACAGGACGACGACGGTGTTCGGGTCGTGACGCTCGACCGACCCGACCGACGAAACGCGCTCACGCCCGACGGACTCGACGCCCTCGAAGCGGCCGTGACCGACGCCAGCCAACCGGTGGTCTACCTCCGCGGGGCGGGACCGGCGTTCTGCGCTGGCGCGGACCTCGACGTGGTGGCGGGACTCGACCGCGAGGGGGCCGAGGCGTTCGCAGAGCGCGGCCAGCGAGTCGCCGACGCCATCGCGGACGCCGACAGCGCGGTCGTCGCGGGCATCGACGGGGCGGCGCGCGGCGGCGGCGTCGAGTTGGCGCTCGCCGCGGACCTCCGAGTCGCCACGCCGGAGGCGACCTTCGCGGAACCCGGCGTGAAACTCGGCCTGTTCGGCGCGTGGGGCGGGACGGTGCGCCTGCCCCGCGTCGTGGGCGAGGGCGAGGCGCTGGACCTCGCGCTCTCGGGGCGGACCGTGGACGCCGAGTCCGCCCGCCGGATGGGACTGGTCTCGCGCGTGACCGACGACCCCCGCGCGGTGGCCGACGAACTCGCCGCCAACGACCCCCGGACCCTCCGCGCGGTCAAGGCGCGGATGCGCGACGACGCGCCGCCGGAGACCCAACAGCGCCGCGAGGCGGAGGTCTTCGGCGAACTCGTCGCGCGCCACGCCGACGCCATCGCCGACCGGCGCGAGTCGTGAGCCATCCTCAATATTTGTTGAGTCCGGCGCGCGCGGGCGCGACCGCGAAAGCGTGTCGCGCCCGTCCGCGCGAGGGACGGCGGCCGCGAATGCGGCCGCCGAGGTTGGGGAGGTGAGAGGCCCGCGGTCGCGGTGCGGGGCGGTCTTCATCGGTCCAAGCCTGTCGGTAGCTTCTCGCGTCCGTTCGTGTTTTTACTCGCGTCTATCGTCGTTCCGTTCGTTCCTCGTAGTCGTCTACTGGGAATTCGAGTAGTCACGTCCATCTGACGCTACGCACACGCCACACGCGAACTCAAATCACCATTCCCGACTGCAACACCGCAATCAGGCCCGTCAGCGTCACCACGCTCGCCACCGTACTCGCGAAGATGGCGGTGCTGACGTACTCCGGTCCCGACAACCCCTCGCCCTCGCCCGAGTCGTACTCGATGGACAGAATCAGCGGCGTGACCGCGGCGGGCATCCCACACTCCAGCACGAACACCCGCGCGACTTCCGGGTTCGCGCCGAGACCGAGCAACAGGGCTACGCCGACGCCGACCAGCGGCGCGACCACCAGTTTCAGGCCGTTCGAGACGCCGACGCGCGAGATGGCCGCGCCGTGTTTGGTGTTGGCGAGTTGGATGCCGAGCATCAACAGCATCACCGGGATGGAGGCGTCGCCGACGAGTTTCAGCGTCTCCATCGCGGCGCTTCCGGAGGCCGGGACGACCCCGAGCAATCGCGCGACCCACGCCGCGACGACGGCGTAGACCAGCGGCAGGCGAAACACCTCGGTCGCGGCCGAGCGCAGGTCGCTCTCGTCGCCGCGGGAGGCCAGATACACCCCGACGGTGTACATCAGCACCGACTGGCCCGCGATGTAGAGAACCGCCGTCGAGCGTCCGACCGCGCCGAACGCGAACGCCGACAGCGGGATGCCGTAGTTGCCCGCGTTGGGGAACGACGACGAGAGGACCAGCGCACTCAGCGCGGGTTCGGTCTCGCCGAGCAGACGGCCGACGCCCTCCGCGAGTCCCACCATCGCCAGCGTGAAGACCACGACGCCGCCGATTAGCTTCGCGGCTAGCCCGCCCGAGATGTCGGAGGTGGCGAGGCTGTGGAAGATGAGCGCGGGCGTCAGCACGTAGATGGTGACGGTTCCGAGCGCATCCACGTTCACGTCGCGGGTCTTCCCGAGCAGGAAGCCCACCGCCGCGACGGAGAGGACCGGGAGGATGGCCGTCCCGAGCGCAGAGACGAGTGACACGTCTCGGAGGGTGGCGACTCGGCGTTACAAAGGTGTCGGAGGCGGCCAGACGCGGCGGGGAAACGCTTTTTCCCTTCTGTACGTAATACGTACGTATGTCTCATACAGATACAAACGGGGCGAACGACCCGGAGAAAACGAACATCAATATCCGTTTGACCGAATCGTTCCTCGCAGACATCGACGCGACGTGGCAGGACGAAGGCTACAACAGTCGAAGCGAGTTCGTCCGAGAGGCACTCCGTGATGCAGTCCGTCATCCGGACCTCACCCGCGAGAGTTGGAAGGAAATCGCCGCCGTCGAACACGCGCGTCGGACGGGCGAGAGCGAGACGTTCTCCCGCGAGGACGTTCTGACCGGAGACGAGTAACGAGGGACGACGCACGAGTGACGACGAATGGACGTGGCAGTTTCGCGCGCCTGCGAAACGGACGTACGACGACTTGGATACCCACGGACAGAACCGTATCACCGACAAACTCGACGAAATCGTAAACGACCAGTGGCGGAACCCGGACGACTACTTGGAGCCGTTGACTGGCGTTCCCCACTCGAAACTCCGCATCGGTCAGTTCCGTCTCGGTGCCGAATGTGACTATGCTGACAAGAAGTTAGACGTGTACACCATCGAACGCCGCGGCAGTGCGTACAAACCCGGCGACGACTGAGTTCCCACCGGGCCGTCCCGCCGTGTTCTCGCACGAAACAATCCTAAACATTGGTCTATAAAACAAGAATATTTCTTTAACACTCGTAAATATTCCCCCACCGCCCACGGCGGGCGCGGCGCTCGTGCGCCGCGCCCGCCGCCTCGAAGTCGCCGCTTCGCGGCGACCGTTCGGCGAAACGGTCCGTCCGGCGGCGGAAGCGAAGCCGCTGGCACGCGAACTAACCGGGCCGTCAGGACCCTTCACCGACGAACCGCACGGTTCACCGACGAAACTCGGACAGAAAAACCAGCAACCTTCGACTCCCGATTCAGGACCGGCGGACCCGAGGCCGACGCGCTCACCGCTCGCCCGGCGGGTTCAGGTCGCGCTGGAACTCGTCGTAGACTTCCAAATCGTCGGGCAACTCGTAGTCGATGCGCCGGGACTCCTTGTCGGTCTCCACGTCGGCGTCGAGCGGTCGGGCCACGTCCTCCCATCCGGGCTTGATTTTCACGCTCTTGGCGGGTTGGCCCACCGCGACGTGGTGGGCGGGAACGTCTCGCTGGACGATGGACTTCGCGCCGACGATGGCGTTCTCCCCGACGCGGACGCCCGCCTTGACCATCGAGTCGTAGGTGACGCGGGCGTCGTCCTCGATGACGGTGTGATAGTTCTCGACCTCGGTCTGGTCCACCACGTCGTGGTCGTGGGTGTAGACGTGCGCCGAGTCCGAGATGGAGACCCGATTGCCGATGGTCAACTTCCCGCGGTCGTCCAGATGCACGTCGTCGTGGACGACGGTGTTGTCCCCGACGGAGATGTTGTGGCCGTAGGTGAACGTGATGCCCTTGAAGAACCGGCAGTCGTCCCCGCACTCCTCGAAGAGATGGTCGGCGAGCATGCGCCGGAACCGGAGCGCGAACTCCACGTTGTCGGCCATCGGCGTGGCGTCGAACTGCCGCCAGAGCCACTGGAGGTGTTTGGAGTGTTTGAACTGCTCCTCGTCCTTCTCGGCGTAGTACTCGCTTTCGAGCGTGGCGTTACACGGGTCGTAGCTCTGGAGTCGCGCGCGCTCGGCGGGCGAGACATCCTCGCCGCTCTGCCACCGGTCGTAGGCGTCTCTGTCGCCGTGGAGGTCCACCAGCACCTCCTCTACCACGCCGCAGGTGTTCTCGTCACTCGCCAGTCGCTCGTCTACCTCCGCGATGAACTCCGCCAGTGAATCCTCCATCTCGTCGGAGAGGGATACGTGTCGTTTGGTCATACAGGGTCCTCCGTCGTTTATCTCTCGATTCCTACTCGTTCTGACTTGATGGGGGTTTTGGTTCCGGCGGTACGGGACGGTACCCCACACCGAACCGTCGGGTTATCTTCGGTCGTCGTCGCCGTCCTCACCGCTTCCACCTTCGCCGTCACCACCGTCGCCGACGCGGTACCACTTCCGGAGGACGCTCGGCACCAGTTGTGGTCCCACGGCGACGTACAGCGGCAGGAACACCGCGGCGTAGCGTTGGTTGTACCAGTCGGTGGCGTCGAGCGCGAACGGTCCCCTGAGGTAGTAGACCCACACCACGAACGCGCCGACGGCGAGCGCGATTTGGGCCGACTGGACGCTTCGCAGGTACGAGAGGGAGGTTCCGAGACGGTCGGCTCTGTCGGCGGTGGGCGTCTCGATGTCGGCCCACATGTGGAGGGCGGTAGCGACGGCGAAGAGACCGAACAGCGCCCAGTACACCGTCGCCGACGGGTCCTCGGACCCGATAGCCAGCACCGCGTCGATAGTCGCCCACGCGGTCACGACTTCGACCGGAATCGCGTCCGTGACGTTGTCTACCCACGACGGTTCGATTTCGACGGTCTTCTCGTCGTCCGACGCGGCACGGCGCCGTGCCGCGTCGGACACGCCCGGAACCCCCTCAACTGCCGGGCGTTCCCGAGGCACCCCGAGTAGTTCTCGCCCCATGCCGAACTGTTCAATCTACCGACGGATAAACCTGCGTCGGGGTCGAGCGCCCCCTCAGGCCAAGAAGACGTGTCGCGGTCGGTCGGCCAGCACGTCCCGGCCCCAATCGACCGTATCCGAGAAGGCGTCGCTCCGGAAGAACGCCATGGCGTCCTCGCGGGACTCCCACTGACTGGCGATGAACATATCGTTCTCGTCCTCGCGGTTGACCAGCAGGTTCGACTCGAAGTGGCCGTCCATGTCTTCGAGGAGTTCGCCCACCGTCTCGAACTTCTCCACGAAGTCCCCGCGGTGTTCGGGCTTGGTGGTGTAGAACATCCCCATCGTGCCGAATCCGCTCTCCTCTCCGGCGCGAGCGACGATGCCCGGCAGGTCAGCGAGGAACCCGCCCGCGGTGTCGGCCGCGCTCTGGGTCTCCCAGATGCTCACGACCG
Organism: Halorussus caseinilyticus; assembly: GCF_029338395.1. NCBI lineage: Archaea > Methanobacteriati > Methanobacteriota > Halobacteria > Halobacteriales > Haladaptataceae > Halorussus > Halorussus caseinilyticus. Next base: position 2,653,710 of record NZ_CP119809.1, on the reverse strand, counting down.
CCGACCGACCGCCTTCGACTCCCTCGCGGGTCTCGTACACCGCGGTCTTGACGTGGGTGTCGTAGTGGTCGAAGTTCTTCCGGAGGCCGTCTACCTCCTCGAAGAGTTCGTCGGGGTCGGCCTCCGAGTAGAGTACCATCGCGTACACGTCCTCGCCGTGGGGTTGGCCCGCGTAGATGTCGAGGTCTTCGAGTTCGCCGCGGATGTCGCGGTCTTCGAGTTCGCCGCGGATGTCGCCGCCCTCGTCGTCTCCGCCGTCGCCGCCGTGGTGTCCACCCTCGCCGTGGTGTCCACCCTCGCCGTGGTGTCCACCCTCGCCGTGATGCCCGCCTTCTCCGTGGGGGTGGCCCGACTCGTCACTCTCGCCGTCGGCGGGGACCGCTCGCCCGGCCATGAACGCCGGGAGGTCCTCGGGTTGGAACTGCCGACCGAAGTAGAACGGGCCGAACTCGGCGTACTTGGAACTGCTCTCGTCGAACCGGAGTTCGTAGAGCAGGTCCTTGATGTTGGTCGGGTCGTTGCTGAACAGGTCCACGCCCCACTCGTAGTCGTCGAAGCCGATGGACCCGGTGATGACCTGCGAGACCTGTCCCGCGTAGGTCTTGCCGATTTCGCCGTGGGTGTCCATCATGTCGGCGCGCTCGTCGAAGGGCAGGTCGTACCAGTTCTCCCCCGGCGCGCGGCGCTTGTCCATCGGGTAGAAGCAGATGAACTCGCTGTCGGGAATCTCGGGGTAGAGTTTGCTCTCGGCGTAGCGCGCGAGTCCGGTGTCCTCTATCTCCGAGGGTTCTTTCGTCATCTCCTCGGAGGTGTAGCCGCCGACTTCCGTCACCGAGACGTAGGAGTTCGACTGGTCGGTGTACTCGGCGAACGCGGTGTCCTCGAACGCTCGCTCGGCGGTGTCCAAGTCGGCCATCGTCGGCCGGAAGTGGACCACCAGCAGGTCGGCCTTGTGGCCCAGAACCGAGAACACCGCCGACGACCCTTCCTCGGCGTCGGTCACGTCAACTCGATTTCGGAGGAACGAGACGCCGCTCTCTAAAGCGGTCTCGCGCTCGCGCTCGGGGGCGTCCCGCCACGCGTCCCAATCGACGGTTCGGAAGTCGTGTAGCGCGTACCAACCCTCGTTCGTCGCCGGGGGTTCTCTCGTCATGTCTGACTCTCGGTTCCGTGGCGGTAATAGGTTTTTGAGTCGTCCCGAGACCGACGCCGAAATCGGCCGTCTCCCCCCGACCGAAAGCCTTTCAAAAATACGCTCTGAATCATCCGCCAATGCGGAAAAGCGGCCCGCCGAAAGGCCTCATCGCGTATCTCGTGTTGGAACTTCTGGACGAGAAACCGCGGTACGGGTACGAGATACTCAAGGAGATTCGTTCTATCAGCGGCGGTCACTGGGAACCGTCCTACGGGTCGGTCTACCCCATCCTCTACAAGTTCGAGGAGAAAGGCTGGGCCGAGCGCATCGAACGCGCGGACGAACCCGACCGAAAGTACTTCGAACTCACCGACGCGGGTCGCGAGGAGTTGCAGGACAAACGCGAGGAGACCGGCGGCAAGGCCAAGGACTTCGCGGACGTAATCTTGGGCTTCTACCACGTGTTCGCGGCGTTCGCCACCGACGACCGATTCGAGGTCGGGAGTCCGCCCGGCGAGTGGCGCTTCGACGAGGCGTTCAACGCGTGGGTCATCGAACAACTGGTCCGCCACTACGAACGCGACTTCGGCGACTTCGAGCGCATCCCCGACACCCCCGAGGAGTTCGCCGAGCGAATGGGACTGGCGGACGACGGGAAGTAAGTCGGTGGTCGCGCCGCCATCGGCGCGCAACGTCGGTTTCTCGCCCGCGAAAGGCGGTCGTCTCCGTAGACGCGGCGATGTAACCGCGGACGAGAGGATTTTCGTCGGTATCGGGCTACTCGCTCCGAGATACTCGATATAGATAATGCGCTCGCTCCATTTATAAATAAGAACACTTTTATATTTATAATATATAGTAAAATTAGAGTAAGATGACTAAAAAAGAGGAATTAACGGATAGTTTTTCTAACGTCTCTCGGCGAGACGCGTTGAAGAAGTTGGGGGCCGCGGGTGCCGCCCTGACCGTTTCGTCTAGCGTCGCGGCCGCCGACTCCGGTCGAGGACGGACACTTCGACCTTCGACGAGCGGTATCGAGGCGCTGAGCGAAGCCGCAGTGACCGTGACCGAAGACGCCAACGTCCGCGTCGAGATGTCCGGGACGAAGCGCGCTGGCGTCAGTGCGGCGAAGGGCTACCGCGTCGAACTGAACGACGCTCAGACCGAGAGCGGACGGCCGACTCCACAGCAGGCGAAAGCGACGGTGGTTCCGCTCCCCGAGTCGGAGCTTCCGGCACAGAAGAGCGACCGACAGACCGAGCTTTCGAGTTCGAAGACGCGCACCGACACCGCCACCGAAGACGACGGTATCGGAACGCTGAGCCACGGCGGTGGCGATAGCGAAAGCGACTACGAAGGCGGTGTTTGGGCACGTACTGAGGACCCCATCGACATCACGGTCACGAAGACGAACCACCGAATCGAGTGGACCACCAGCGGCGGCGAGACCGACTGGGTGGGCCGCAAGTACGACGCGAACGCGTACCGAGTGGAGTCGCCTCCGGCACCACCGAGTCCCGGCAAGAACGCGTCCATCTGGCACGTCGACGACTCGGGCTTCTACTCTCCCGACTGGTCGGGCTACGATGTCGATAGCGAGGTGTACGCCGACTACTACAACTGGACGTGGAGTTACGACACCAACAAGACGACATCCCACCACCGCGTCACGGCCGTCGGTAATCCCGATGGCTCTCTCGACTGGAGTACGAGTCACTGGCACACCGGAGAAGACGCGACGGCGCTCCGCGTCGACGCCGGAATCTACGGTAACTACTGACCGATTCGCTTTTCGACGGCGACGACGACCGGTCGGAAACCCACTCTCGTTCCGAACCGACCTCGCTCGTGAACGCCGCTATCTCGACATGAGGGAGTTACGACGCGGTGTCGCGCTCACGAAACGTCCCCGATTGAGCCGGTCACGTAGCCCTCTATCCCCCAAATGCTTATACAAATTAAAGGGGTAGTCGGACGTATGAACTGGCCCGTCAGAAAGGATGCTTCGACGGCCGCCGCCATACGAGTCGGAATCAGCGTCGGCGTCGGCGTGTTGGCCCTCTATCTCGTCACCGGTTTCGTCGTCGCACGGTGGGACCTCGCGGACTTCTCTACGCGCCTCACTCTCGAAATGGTCGGGGCGTTTCTGCTTCTGGGGGCGCTTACGGTCGCTACGTTTGCGATACCGATTACCGCCTACGTCCGATTTCACGTCGTCGCACCGGTCGTGATTCTCGGCGTCGTCCTCCTCGGTTGGGTCGGATACGCCGTCGTGACCGGTATTCTCGCGTCCGAAGCCGTGTTCGGACTCGGACTGTACGCCATCGGTCTCTCGCCGCTCTACGTCGTCTGCTACGCGGTCGCCGGTGGTCTCGAATACTACGTTCGAAAGCGAGTCGCGTCGTGAAACGCCCTCGGGTTCTGCCTATCCCGACAGCAGTTGCGGGCCAAACACCATCAACAGCAGACTCACGAGCATCACGAGACCGATTGTCGTCGTGACCATCGTGGTCAGTTGGCGGCCCTGACTCGTCGGCAACCGCGAAACCACCGCCTCGGTACTCGTCCGGAGGATGTGGCCGCCGTCGAGGGGGAACGCCGGGATGCAGTTGAAAAAGCCGAGGTTGAGGTTCACCCATCCGGTCCAGAACAGCACGTTCGCCAGCACGAACAGGCCCCAGTCGCCGAGGAACGACAGCGGACCGCCCGCGGCGGTGTAAAAGCCGCCGTTCCACGCGACGAACCCGGCAAAGTTGTAGGTCGCGCCGAGCGAGACGCTGGCGAACGGGAGCAACAGTACCCCGAGGACGCCCGAGAGGAACGAGACGACCGGGCCGCCGATGCCGCCCACGAAGTCGCCGAACTTGCCGCCCAACAGGTCCAAGTACTGACCTGCGGGGTAGAGTTGGACGCCGAACCCGTTGACCGAGACGCCGCTGGTCCCCTGCATGACGTAGATGCCGAGCATGGCGTCCCCGTCGTTCCCGCCGAGTCGCACGTCGTAACTCTCGACGCTCCCGTTGACGTAGGCTTCGACGGTCACGCGCTGGTCGGGGTCGTACCGGTCCAGCGTGGTGCCGAGTTCCGAGGAGTTGCGGACGCGGGTGCCCTCGATGGACGTGATGACGACCGACCCCTCGGTCGGCATCTCGGCGTTCGCGGCCGCTCGGTCGGGTCGAACCGTCGCAAGCGCACCGATAGGTCCGGTCGCAGTCGTCCCGTCGCCGGTTTCGACGGTCGCTACCGTGCGGTTGGCGACCGCTCGGTGGAACTCGCCTTCGGTGTGGACCGTCGTGCCGTTGACCGCGGCGATGGTCGCGCCCTCGCCGATGCTCCCGGCGAACGGCGAGTTGGTGTAGATGCCGGTGACGAGGAGCGACCGCTCGATGGTCGTGGTTTCGCCGCTGGCTAAGGTCACTTCGACCGAGCGGTCCTCGGCCTTCGAGAGCGTGGCGTCGAGTTCGTCGTTGTTCCCGACTGCGGTGTCGCCGACCGAGACGATGCGGTCGCCCGCCGACAGACCGGCGTCGTCGGCGGCCGACCCCGGCATGACGCCGCCGACTGCCGCGCCGGGCGCGACGGCGATGGACCCGACGACCGGGCCGAACAGCAGGACGAACGCGACCAGCGTCACCGCGAAGTTGTTGGTGACGCCCGCGGCGAACATTCGACTCTGGCCGCCCCGGTCGGCGTTCGCCCGACTCTCCTCGTCGGGTTCCACGAACGCGCCGACCGGCAGAAGCGCGAGGGCCGCAATCCCCATCGACTCGATTTCGATGTCCTCGACTCGACACATCAGGCCGTGGCCGCCCTCGTGGACGACCAGACCGACTAGCAGGCCGAACAGGATTTCGGGCGCGACCGACAGCGGGAGGAACTGGTTGACGCCCGGAATCACGAGGACGTTCTGCGGTTGGGTCGCCGCGGTCGCGGGCGGCGGATTCCGAACGACTGCGACGGCCTGCACGACGAGGAGGAGGAACGTGCCGACCATCACGACCAGCGCGATTCCGAGTCCGAAGTTCCCCCACGCGCGCCACAACCGCTTGGGTCGGGCGAGTCTGTCGAGGAACTGCTTGCCGCGCTGGGTGTGAACGGTCAGAATCGGCCCCTGCGTGCCGACGTACGACGGCAGGAGGCCCTGCGAGTCGAGGACCAATACCCCGAGCCAGTAGACCGCAATTCCGACGAGAACCCACACGAGCGTATTCATCGAGCGAAAGAAGGGACGCGCCAGTCAAAGGCGTTTGGGAACGTCACGAAAAGACCGTCGGCGGAGACCGCCTCACTCGGCGGTCTGCCAGTCCTCTTCGAGTTCCTGTTCTTGGGACTTCGACTTGCGACGCTGGCGGAACTTCCGAGCGGTCAGGATACCCACCGCGGCACCGCCGACGATGAGGAGTCGCCGCGCGTACTTCCCGACGCGACTCTTCGAACCCTCGTCGGTCTCGTCCTCGATTTCGACCGCCGTCTCTTCGTCCATCATCTCGGCCGCCTCCTCGGGGTTGACTTCGGCCTCGATTTCTTTCTCCTCGACTCGCTTCTCTTCGCCCGACTCGACTCGCTTCAACGCTGGTTTCTCGAGATTGAGTTCGATTATCGCCATAGTAGTCTCCTTGGGTCGGAGCGACCGTAACCGCGTCGTCCGACTTTCCGTCGGAAGTAACGAGAGCTACCCACTTTGTTATGCTGGCCCTGAACCGGACTATCGGGGTGCTAATCGACAGCGGGCGGGGAGCGGTTCACCCCTCGCGCCGGAGTCGAGTCAGCACGAACTCTCGGTCGAGTTTGGCGAGGAACGGGCCGAGTTTCGGACCCTGCTCGTCGTCGAAAAAGAGGCGGTAGCCCACCGAGAAGAAGTCGCCGATGTCGATGTCGTGGCGCTTTGCGGTCTCGTAGATTTCGCCCTGAATCTCGTCGGGGTCGTCGTGGTCCGCCACGAAGTCGGCGAGTTCGTCCAGCGCCGCCTCGGTGTCGGCGTCTACGTCCACGTCGGGCATCTCGGCGCGCTTGAGTTCGTAGTCAAACTCGTTGCCCGTTCGCCGCGCCCACTCGCGCGCTCGCTCGACCCGCGAGAGCGCAAACTCCGTGACCCACTCGGGGGCGTCGTCGGGGACGTGGCCCTCGCGCCGGGCGATGCTCTCGCGGAGGTCCGGGTCGTCGGTCATGCCGAGGACCGCCGCGAAAGTGTAGGGCAGGCGGACGCGCCCACTGAACTCGTCGTCCGCGAGTTCGTCCAGTTGCGCGCGCCGGTCGTCGGTGACGGGCACGCTCTTGTCTTCGGGGTCGAGAATCGGCGCGCCGTCGGCGTCGAACCGGGCCGCGAGCGTCGGCCGAATCGTCGGCGGGTAGGCCGCAGACGCGATTTCGGCGGCCTTCTCGTCGGCGTCGGAGTCGTCGCGGTCGTCCTCGCCGTAGTAGGTGCGCTCGAAGGCGTCGAAGTCGTCCACGAGGTGGTCGAAGTGTTCGACGCTGAAGTCCCGCGCCTTGCTCGGGTCCTTCGTGAAGAAGTACCGCAGGACCTCGGGTTCTATCATCTCCAGCACGTCTTGGACCATCACGACGTGGCCCGACGACGACGAGAACGCCTCGCCATCGAGGGTGAACCACTCGTAGGCCATCGGAACCGGCGGTTCGATTTCGAAGACGTTGCGGGCCACGTCGGAACCGCTGGGCCACGACCCTTCGGCGTGGTCCTTGCCGAACGGTTCGTGGTCCACGCCCAGCACCTCCCACTGGGCGGGCCACTCGAAGCGCCACGGGAGTTTGCCCTCCCGGAAGGTGGCGGTGCCCTCGTGTCCACAGCCTTCGATGGTCTGGTCGCCAGCCTCCATGTCCGTACAGCGGTACTCGACGGTACCCTCGTCGGTGTTGACCGCGGTCACGGTCTCGGTAATCTTGCCGCACTCGTCGCAGATGGGGTTGAACGGGACGTACTCCTCGTCCACCTTGTCCTGATAGTGGCCGAGAACTTCGCGGGCCTTCTCGCGGTGTTCGAGGACGTAGCGGGTCGCGTCCTCGAACTCGCCCGACTCGTAGAGTTCGGTGTTCGAGACCATCTCGACGGGGATGCCCAGCAGTCGGGCGCTCCGCTCGATGAGATTCGAGAAGTGTTCGCCGTAGGAGTCACAGCACCCGAAGGGGTCGGGAATCTCGGTGTAGGGCTTGCCGAGGTTCCGGCCGAGCGCACCCGCGTTCACGTCGCCTAACTCCACGATGTTGCCGTCCAAGTCGGCCAGCTTTCGGGGGAGTTTGCGCAGTGGGTCGCGGTCGTCGGCGGTGAACACCTGCCGGACCTCACGGCCGCGTTTTCTGAGGGCTTCGGCGACGAAGTAGCCCCGGACGATTTCGTTCATGTTTCCGAGGTGCGGGACGCCGGACGGCGAGATACCGCCCTTGATGACGATTGGGTCGTCGGGGTTCCGGTCCAGAATCCTCTCGGCGACCGACTCGGCCCAGAACGCGTGGGGTTGCGGGCCTTGGAGGACGTAGGGGTCGTCGTCGTCGTGCATCTGGCGGGCGTCGGTGGGTTCGGTCGCGTCGTCGCTCATTCTTGCTCGTCTCGGACCCAGTAGGTCATCTGGTCGTCCGCGCCCTCGGGCACGATGTCGGTGCCGTCGTGGTCGCCGTACCGCACCGCGTCGGCGATGCGCTCGGGTTCGGTGCCGTCCAAGACGATGGTGCGCACGCCCGACCGCTCGATGAGCTTCGCGGCGAGCAGGTCCACCGGCGCGGAACTCCCGGCGTTCATCTCCAGACCCGCAATCACGTCCACGAGTTCCCCGGCGTTGAGTTCGTCGTACTTCTTCGCGTCGGGGTCCTCGTTGGGGTCGTCGCTGAACACGCCGGGCACGCTGGTCGCGTAGACCAGCAGGTCGGCGTTGGTGTACTCCGCGAGCGCGGCGCTCACGGCGTCGGTGGTCTGGCCGGGGGTCACGCCGCCCATGACGGCGATGTCGCCCCGATGCATCGCCGCACCCGCCGACTCGTAGTCCTCGGGCGGACTCGGGGCGGCCTGTTCGGACAGCGCCGCGATGAGCAGGCGGGCGTTGAGTCGCGTCACGTCGATGCCGATGTCGTCGAGTTCTATCTCGTTGGCTCCCAACTCGCGGGCACTGGCGATGTACTCGCGTGCGACGCCACCGCCCCCGACGACGGTTCCGACGGTACAGCCTTCGGCGGCGAGGTCCTCTATTACGTCGGCGTGGTCGCGTACGCGTTCGGAACCGAGGTCCGGAGCGAGTACGCTCCCGCCGATAGAGACGACTACTTTCATTCTGTGGCGGAGTAGCCCGGACGCGGCCTTAAGGATTGCCAACTGCCGGGAGCGTCGTCCCGATTTCCGTCACTCGCGCGGCGTTCGCGGTTGGTTCTCGTTCACGTCGCCCCCGGTATTCGTTCACGTCACACACGCCGGGAGAGCGGCCGGGCAGGTTCGGTGTCAGCGTCTGGCGGTGACGTTGAAGTACCGGTCCTAAAGACATCTAAAAATTGCTAAGAAGAATACAAAAGATGCTAAAGGATATATTCAGATATATTATACTCGACTATCCCGCGCGCTGGCGTGACCGCGTGAACGTATCGCGCCCACGGCGCGTGAGGGGCGAGAAGCTGGCGAGACGCTTTGCGTCTCGCCGGTCGTCACGAAGGCGCTCGCAGTCCCCAACACTCCCGTCGCTCTAGCGCCACCGAAGGCTACAAGCGCGCCCCCGCCCTTCCTCCAGACATGCACGTACTGAGCGTCGTCGGTCCCGACGCGGCGGCGCAAGCGGTCGCCGACCGACTGGCGGGTCGCTTCGGCGAAGACGGCCGCGTCGCGGAGATTCACCGGACCGGGACGAACGTCGAACCGCACGACGGCCCCGCGGCCGCGAGGTACGAGTTCACCGAGGATGGCTGGTCGGGTTCGGGCCGCGACCGGTCGCTGTCGGACCTGCTCGCGGACCTCGCGCCCGACCACGACTACGCGCTTCTCGTCGGCTTTCCCGACGCCGACGCGCCGCGGGTAGTCGTCGGCGACGGTGGACCCGCGTCCGTCTCCGCCACCGAATCCGTTTCCACCGGGGAAGTGCTGGTTCGCGCCGACGACGCCGCGGGCGTGGACCCCGCCGAAGTCCGGTCGGCGCTCGCCGAGACCGACCCCTACGAGACGCTCGAATCGCTGGTCGCCGAGGCCAAGCGGTCCGAGGACGCGCCCTACTCCGGCGCTATCGCCACGTTCACCGGCCGGGTTCGCGCCAAGGAGAACGACGACGACGACCCGACCGAGTTCCTCGAATTCGAGAAGTACGAGGGAGTCGCAGACGAGCGAATGGCGGCCATCAGCGCCGAACTGGAGGAGCGCGATGGCGTCTTCGAGGTGGTGATGCACCACCGAACCGGCGTCATCGAGTACGGCGAGGACATCGTGTTCGTCGTCGTGTTGGCGGGCCACCGCGACGAGGCGTTTCGGACGGTCCGCGACGGTATCGACCGCCTCAAGGACGAAGTGCCGTTGTTCAAGAAAGAGGTCACGACCGACGAGCAGTTCTGGGTCCACGAGCGCCCGTAGTCCGATTTCCCCGATTTCTGCCGACCGAGCCCTCGAAACCGTTACTGGCGGACGATTCGACCCTGCCGAGAAACGTTTTATTCGCGCCGACGACAGTTTCGGCGGCGCTGTGGCCCGTTCTGACCGCGGCGACGACCGGCCGAATTTGTCCGCTCACCCCTCGATGTCGGTCGTTCGTATGACGTTTGTAGTCTACCTCTAGAAAGCCGAAACAAAGACTTAGATTCCGTTTTGAACGATAAAAGAGTCGTAGAAAAAGTCGTAAAAAGTCAATTTCACCCCATTTTCTCGGTTCGTGTAGTTCTCGTGACCCAAATCAGCGGAAAACGACCCTAACCGTCTGCCCTTTATATCATCCCCCGTCTCCTACGTGGAAACGACGATGAGCGCAACTACCCAGCCCTCCGACGCCCCCGAACCACAATCCAAGGAACAGCGCCTCAAGCAGTTCCTCCGGAGCAAGGCCGACGACGGGGAGATGTACTTCAAGAGCAAGTTCATCGCGGACGAAGTTGGTCTCTCCGCCAAGGAGATTGGCGCGCTGATGGTGAAACTCAAGGACTCGGCCACCGACCTCGAAATCGAGAAGTGGTCGTACACGTCCGCGACGACGTGGCGCGTCTGCTCGGCGTAAGTTCGCCGCGGTCCGCTCGTAGCCGAATCGTCGCGTGCGCCGTCCGTCTGGTCCCCTTTCGGACGGCGGTTCTCCCTTCTTGCCGTGCCACCTCCTTCGCACGGCGCACCCTTTCGTTCGGAGCCACTACTCCCCGAAACCACGCTATTTTTCTCCCGCCGTCACATTGCTGTACGCATGGAGCGGCGCGCCTACCTTCGGTCGCTGACGGCGACGGTGGGAGCGGTCGGAGTCGCGGGATGCCTGCGGACCGCCGGAGACGAACCGACCACGACCACCGACCAACCCACGTTCCGCACCGAGACGGTGACGATGGAACTGGAGGTGCCGTGGGGCGCGGCGTTCGCGCCGGGCGGCGACCTCTATCTCACCGAGCGTCCCGGCCGAGTCCAGCGCGTCGCCCACGAGAACGGCCGCAAGGAACAGGTCGCGGACCTCACCGACGACGTTGCCGCACGCGGCGAGGGCGGCCTGCTCGGGTTGGAACTCGACCCCGACGACCCCGACATCGCGTACACCTACCAGACCTACGAGAGCGCCGAGGGACTCGCCAATCGGGTCGTGCGCCACCGCGTCTCCGAGGGATTCGCCCGCGAGTCCGTCGTCTTCGACGACATCCCGGCCGCGTCAATCCACGACGGCGGCCGCCTCGCGTTCGGTCCGGAGGGTGCGCTCTACGTCACGACCGGTGACGCGAGCAGGGGGAGTCTCGCGCGGGACCGCGACTCGCTCGCGGGGAAGGTTCTCAGACTGACTCCCGACGGCGAACCGCACCCGGACAACCCCTTCGGGAACGCCGTGTTCACCTACGGCCACCGGAACCCGCAGGGACTCGCGTGGCGCGAGGGCACCCTCTTCGGCACGGAACACGGTCCCTCGACCGACGACGAAATCAACGTCCTCCGGGCCGGGGAAAACTACGGGTGGCCCGAGACGATGGGACCGACTGACGGCGACCGGTTCACCGACCCCATCGCGGCCTACACGCCGACCATCGCGCCCGGAAGCGCCGCGTTCTATCGCGGGCCAATCGACGACTGGGACGGCGACTTCTTCTTCGGGACGCTCGCCGGGACTCACCTCCACCGGGTTCGGATAGACGACGAGAACCGAGTCGTGGCCCAACAGCGACTGCTCGACGGGCGGTACGGCCGACTTCGGACCGTCTTCACCGGTCCGGACGACCACCTCTACGTCACGACCAGCAACCGGGACGGCAGGGGAACGCCCGCGCCCCAAGACGACCGAGTACTTCGGATTCAGCCCGCGTGAGAGGTCTCCGACGACTTACTGGCCGCGAGCGACTGCGACCGCCCCTTCCAGCAGGAACCACACTGTACCCAGAACCATCCCCGCGAGCGTCAGGAGTTCGGGGAGTTCGACCCACGACGGAAAGACGAACGCGGCGTAGGCTTCGGCCTGTTCGAGCGCGCTCCGTACCGAGTCGGTCTCGACGTAGCGACTCTCCAGTTCGGTGCCGGGGACCGTCTCGTGGTCTTCCTCGGACACCGAGAGGCGGTCTGCGGTGTAGGGCATCTGGACGCCGGAGTACGACCACACCACGTCACCGTTCCGGTCTATCTCCACCACGCGGTTGTTGAAGGTATCGACGATTAGGGTGTTGCCGTTGGGTAGTCGGTCGGCGTCCCGCGGCCAGTGGAGCAGTCCCCGGCCGCCGTACTGCCAGACGATTTCGTCCGTCGTGGCGTTCAGTTCGACCACTCGGTCGTTCTCGCTGTCGGCGACCAGCACCGTCCCGTTCCGGAGTCGGTAGGGGTTGTGCTGGTGGTCGAGTACCTCGTGGTTGCCGGGTTCGCCGACGACGTTCACGATGTCTTTCGTCTCGCGGTCCACTTCGATTACCACGTCGAAGTTCCGGACCGAGAGCTGGAAGTTCCCGTTCTCCAACTTGTCGATGTCGTTCATGTGGGTCCAGTCGGTTTCGCCGCCGGGGTCGGCCGGACCGCCGTACTTCTCGTGGAACTCGGTGCCCTGCGCGAGGTGGTTCTCGGCTTGCCACTCCCACGTAATCGCGCCCGACTCGTTCACGACGAACGCCCGGTCGTTGCCCATGTCCACGATTGCGGTGTTGCCGTTTTCGAGGCGGTCCACGTCGTGGACCTCGTGGTGAGTGATGTACTCGTCGTACCACGAATACTCCCAGACGACCTCCTTCGTCTCGTAGTCAAGTTCGACCACGCGGGCCTCGATACACTGGTCCGAGGCGACGACCAACTGGTCGTCGGGGCACTTCTCGGGCGAAAGCTTGGTCGTCACCGCCACGAGGAAGTTTCCGTTCTCCAACTGTTCGGCGTCGAACACCCGCGATTTCGGCGGGTCGAACTTCCAGACGACTTCGTTGTCCTCGTTCAGTTCGAGCAGTTTCCCGTCCAAGCCGTAGCTCTGGACGCTGACGAGGGTGTGGCCCTCGTAGGGACCTCCGGCGTCCGAGGTGGCCGTGACGCCCTCGTTCGCGGCCAGTCCCTGCGCGCCGAACGCCAGCGCCAACAGCAACACTCCCCACCCGAGATACCGCATCCGCCGTCGTCGCTCCATGTTCGTGCCTGTCGCCTCGCCGAATTAAGGGTTGCTGGTCTGGGTCCGACAGCCACCCCGTATCTGTCGGGGCCGTCAGAAGAGCAAAGTACCATGACATTGTATACCATGACATGGGCGTTTGGGGATGGATAGTGCTGTACGTCCTCCTGTTTTCCCTGCTCCAGTTACTCATCTACCGATACCTCCGGAGCGACGAGGACGCACCGCTGTTCCGCTCGACACCGCCGAACCGGGAACCCGCTCCCGTCGAGGAGATTCGGGACTTCGACGACCGGTCGCAGAGCGACGACCCGTCGGTGGTGGTGTGCCCGCGGTGCGGCGCGGAGAACGACACCGGGTACACCTACTGTCGCAACTGCGTGAGTCCGATGGCGGCGCGGTAGCGAGGTACGGACAATTCCACTAGCGACAGTCAGAGGCTGTACTTTAGCTCGTCTACCGGCTTCTCTATCACTTTGAAGACTTCCTTCGCCCGAAACACTCGGTTTCGATTTGGGCCGTCAGGGTCGTCCTGTCCTGCTTCGTACTCGTAAACGTCCGATAGTGTTACTCGTGTCCCCTCGATTTCCGAAGAAATGACCGCCTCTTTGTAGATGAACGGACTGATAAGCATACTCGGATTTTCGACCCGGCTGCCAATACCACTCAATTGTCCTACGTTGGTCGTTGCTTCTGTAAAAACGTCGAGTAACTCTCCTTCAATTTCGATTGTCGGAGGAAGCGGAGCGGGTTTGAATGCCATCCTCCCATCCGAATTTACCAGCTCGCCGGGGGTCGTAGCAGACTGAAACTGTTCGATATTCATATATCTGTCATCATCCGCCTTCATATTGAACTGTTATGCGTATAGCTTGAATAACACGGGCTACGGCTCAGCCTTATTCAACCGAATAACAAATAGCTTCAATAAGAGCGTGTAGGCGCGCCAGTATTGAAGCAAATAGAAGTTCAGTTCAACAAGAGTAACGACACGCCTTTCTCGATAGCACCCGATTCGACATCTGAATGCCCCGTGCCGTCGCCATCAACGTCGGAGCCAACACCAACGCGCCCGGCGTCCGCGGACCCGTCTACCCCGACGGGTCCTTCGAGTACGTGCCGATTCCAGAGGAGGAACCGACCAGCGAGTCGGTTCCGACCTACGCCGACTTGGACCTCGACACCGACCTGCCCGCCGGGAGCGCCGACGCGCCGGTTCATCTGGACCCCGAGTTCGCCGAGTACCCCGAGTGCGAAGCCTACACCTACGGCGACCCCCACGGCGTGAAGGCCCGGCCACTGCTCGACCTGCGCGAGGGCGACTACGCGCTGTTCTACGCCACGCTCACGACCCGCGGCGACCCCGAGCGAGGGTGGATTGCGCCGGACTGGGGCGCGTACCTCGTCGGACATTTCCGCCTCGCGCGCGACCCCGTGGCGCGCGAGGAGTACACGGACCTCCCCGAGAGCGAGCGCGCGACCTTTCGGAACAACGCCCACGTCAAGCGCGAGGAGTTCGACGCCGCGGTTCTGCTGGCGGGCGACGACGAGGAGTCGGGTCTCTACGAGACGGCGGTTCCGCTGAGCGCCTCCGAGAAGGGTGCCGACGCGAACCGCGTCGTGACCGACCTGTCGAGCGACTCCGGGAAGGGACCGTGGTGGCGACGGCCGATGCGGTTCGGCGAGCGCGAAACCGCCGAGGTGCTGGCACTGGTCGAAGACGGCTTCCGGTGACTCGCCGCGCGTCCGCCGTCCCCGGTCGTTCACCGCTTCTAAGACATATCTATCGTTCCTAAAGAATTGTAGAAACATGTTTTAGCAATCTAAAGATTTCTCTGCGCCGGGAGACTTATCGACGCACCGGCGACGGCCGAGGGGACGCGCGCCGGGAATCCCGGCGCGCGTCCCGTCTAGCGGGGCACTCACTCCACAAGGCACTTGCCGGAACTACCCGTACGAAGTGTAGATGTCGAAGCGGATAGCAGCCGTTGCACTCGTCGCCTGCGTTCTCGTCGCCGGGTGCAGTGGGCCGTTCGCAGAGGGTGAGGGTACCGACGAGACGACCGAGGTGACTGCGAACTCCGAGCGAGTGATAGCCGCGCCGCCGTCGAACCAGACCACCACCGGAAGCAGTACGGTTTCGACCGCCGGAAGCGCACCGACACCGACCACCGGAGACGCGACTGCGCTGACGAACGCCACCGCGACGAACGGGACGAACGTCACCACGTCGGGGGCGAACACCGCGACGTACAACCGAGACGTGGGCTACGAGATGCGAGTCTCGAACGCTGGCGCGACGGCCCGGAACGTCACGGTCCGCATCGTCGCCGCCAACGACTCGGCCGTGGCGTTCGACGAGTCGGTTCGACTCGCACCGAACGAGTCCCGCGAGTTTGACTTCGTTTTCCCGCACGCTGGCGCGTACGAGGCGACGGTCCGAGTCGGTGACGCGACGGCGACCGAACGGTGGGACACCGAGGTGCGCGACCCCGACCACGCGCTCTCGGTCCACGTCTCCGAGTCGGGCGAGGTGTATCTCGGGTTCGTGGTGATTTGAGCGGTCAGACGAGCGTCGTTTGGTAGGATTTTCCCCACTCCTCGGGAACGGGGAGGTCCGTCAGCATCTTCGATTGAAGTCGATAGAAGTCGTTGTGTGCCTTTTGTGCGTGGGACTCAATCCACGCTCGCGCTGGTTCACTGTTCAGATAGTCTAACATTTCCTTTAGGTCTACGTGGTCGGCTGGAACGAGATAATACACGCTATGACGGGGAACGACACTGCCTTCTCGGTCTGCCCAGAATGCTGGTTCGTCAGCTACGTCTTTGCAGACTATTTTCGGCTGGAGAATGTCCTGTAGCGGTGGGTTCTCGTGCCATCCGTACCAGACTTGCTTTCCTTTTTCGACACACGACCTGTCTTCGAGTCGGTCTCGGTGCATCTCTGCCCAATCGCCGAACGCACCGAGTTCGTCTTCGGGTGGTAATCGACCATCTTCATTATACGGGCAAATAAACACTTGATTCGAGTACGGCCCGTCGTTGATGCGGAGTTGTCGGCCGCTCGTGGTCGGATACGTCCAGTCGTCCAGTTGCGGCGGTACCTCGCTTTCGTCCGTGACGAACACGCTATCCGCTCCTGTCGCAACGCCGCACGAAATCCGTTCGGTCACTTCGCCGAGAGTCACGTCGCTCTCCAGCGTCTCGCTTCTTGTCTCTCGAAGCGTGCTTGCCCAACTCCCTCCGTCGGTCGGCAGAACTACAGTGTCTTCCGTACCGTCGCGCCGAACGATTCGAGTTTCGTCGCCGCTCCGGTTCTGAATCGTCGTGACCGTCGGAAACGTGATGTGCCCGTCAAACGCATCCTCCTGCAAGTGTTCTATCTCTTCGACGTGGTACTCCGTCATCAATCGACGGAGCGGAGTCGTCGCTTCCGTGTACTCGAACTTTTCCGGAGTCACGAAGACGAGTCGGCCATCATCGGCAAGTACACCGAGTGCCTGTTCGAAGAACAACGCGAAGAGGTCGAAACGGCCGTTTGCAACATCGAACTGCGCTCTGTATCGTTCCTTTTCCTCTTCGTCGAGACCTTCGATTGGAACGTAAGGTGGATTACCGACGACATACCGGAATTCACCGAGATTTGAGAGTTCCCGGAGAAACTCCCGCCTCTCTATCTCGACGTTCGCGTCCTGCAAGCGGTCACGTGCCGTTTCGATACGGTCAGGGTCGAGTTCGATTCCGACGCCTGCCGGTTCAGGTACGTCGTGTTCGTTGCAGAACTGACTGACGGCGAGAGCGAACGGACCAGTACCGATTCCGGGGTAGAGTATTCTATCGCCGTCTCGCGGCAGTCGCTTCTCAAAGAGTTTCGCTACCATCCGGTCGGCGAGTTCGGCGTGCGTCGGAACGTGGCCCTTCATCTACAACGACGTACTTAGACGATACTATTTAAAGATATATAAAACTCGAGGGGGAGGAGGAATCTACAGTTCCGTTTGTTTAGTCGGTGTTGACCGAGAGATGCCCCATTCTTCGAGTAATTCGTAGAGTCGGTCGAACTCATCCGGAAAGATTACCGCGTCGATGTCGTCCGGATTCAGGTCAAGTACCATGTCCCGCAGTTCGCGCCTATTATTATCTATTTGATGTTTCGGGAACTTTGCCACGACGACGAACTTCGCGTCGGGAAAGTTCTCCTTTGCGCGCCGCGCTTCGCTATCGAAGTTCTTGTTACGTTTTCGGAAGTCTTTCCGATGCATGTCCCGGACTTCTCCAAGTGCTTTGAAGGGCTTGTCAGGTGGGAGAACTATATCTGGTTTCCCGGCCAAATCCTCACCTTTCCGGTTTGGAAACCCGGCGTCCTCGAGTCGTTCTCGAACGACCTGTTCGTATTTTGCTCGCTGATGGCGACGCTGGTCGTTCTCCCAGAGCAGGTAAAACGTGTATAAACACGTTTCAAGGTATAAACGGTCCGGAAGAACTTGCGTAAGGGCTTCCGCAAACACCTCGCCTTTTTGGGACTCTCGTAGGTCCTTTTGAGTCCACGTTTTTATTGCATCGACACTTTTTACCCCGTAAACTCGTTCAAATTCCCGACTCGGTAATCCGCTTATTTTCATGAAAAACGGGACCATGATTTCGGGGGCTTCGTGCATCGCTTCGAGAAAATCGTCTTTCGTCGCTTCTCCAAAGACTACTACTCGAGCGTTCCCCTTGTTCTCTATCCAGAACTGCTTCCGGAGGACGGATTCTGCGGTCTCGTTCGCTTCGTCTAGTCGCTCATAGAGGTCCGGGAGTAAGTCTTCGCTGGCCTTCGGAAATTCCATACTTCGACACCAATCGTAGAGGTATGTAGTTTGACCGATTCAGTGGCGTAAATTGTCTATGGTGTTGTCCTCGGTGGGGATGTGTCGGTTACTAGTGTTCTTCTGGCAAAACCGTCGATAGAAGCCTTGAGAAGTGCGCCGACCGGGAATTGAACCCGGGCTATGAGCTTGGGAAGCTCATGTCCTACCACTAGACCACCGGCGCGTTGCGCTCACTTCGTTCGCTTACGCGCCGAGCCTTGCCTCACTTCGTTCGGCAAGACACCGGCGCACTGCGTTCGTTGCACTCACTCGTACGCCGAGGCTCGAAAACGCGGCGCGTTTTCTTACCACCGGCGCACGTCGCAACTCCGTCCGCCTTTTCTTCCCGCCAGCACTTCAACGTAGCGCTTCACCCCTGCCCTTCGACGGCCGTAGACCTGCCCATTCGTCCAGAAATTCCGGCCTGTCGCACGTCTTTTAGTCGTCGCGGACCCTACCGTCGGACATGATAGACCTGCGACTCTCCGAGTCGGAACTCGAAGCTCACCGGGAACACCTCGTCCAGTTCATCCGCGACACCGCCGCGGACGCCGGGACCGAACAGGCGGTCCTCGGACTCTCGGGAGGTATCGACAGCACGCTCACGGCCTACCTCGCGGTCGAAGCCCTCGGCGAGGAGAACCTCCACGGTCTGGTGATGCCGGGCGCGGTAAGCCGCGAGGAGAACATGACCGACGCCGAGTGGGTCGCACAGGAGCTGGAAATCCCCTACGACGTGTTCGAGATAAACCCCATCGTGGACAAACTCCTCGACGCCTACTCGGAGGCCGAGGACGACCAACTCGCGGTCGGCAACGCTCGCGCTCGCACGCGGGCGGTCCTCAACTACCTCGTCGCCAACCACGAGGGCGCGCTGGTCCTCGGGACCGGCAACCGGAGCGAGGCGTTGGTCGGTTACTTCACCAAGTACGGCGACGGCGCGGTCGATTGCCACCCCGTCGGCAACCTCTACAAACAGCAGGTCCGGCAGTTGGCCGCCCACCTCGGCGTCCCCGACGAACTGGTCGAGAAGCAACCCACCGCCGGACTCTGGGCGGGCCAGACCGACGAGGAGGAGATGGGCATCGACTACGACACCTTAGACGCTATCCTCGCGCTTCACATCGACGGTCCGCTCTCCGTCTCGGCGACCGCTCGGCAGGTCGATGGTGTGACCGAGGAGGAAGTCCGTCGGGTCAGCGAGATGCACGCGCGGAGCGAACACAAGCGTCGGGTCCCGCCGTCGCCCGACCCGCTCGACTGATTGCACCGCTATCCCGAGGCGTTCGCCGCGATGCGAACGTGGTCGCCCTTCCGAAGCACGTACTCCGAGGGGTTCACCGGGTCGCCGTTGACCCGCACGACGGCCGTTTCGTTCGGGTCGTCGCCGTAGGTCGTCCCGTCGTAGGCGACGGTTTCGTTCGTCACGTCGATGCCGAGGGTCCCCATCGCGTAGGCCAGCGTCACCTCCTCGGCGTGGACGTGCCACCGCTGGCCGTCGCCGTTCTCGAAGTGGAAGGCGTCGGCTTGGAGTTGGAACCGCTGGCGACCGAAGTCGAGCGGTTGGCCGCCGACGGTCGCGTCGATGGTTCCGTGGTAGTGGACCGACCCCACCGCCGAGGGACCGTCTCCGCTACCCGAACTACTGCCGTCGGTGCCGCCGATTCCGGGCGCGCCGCCCGAGAAGAGTATCAGGTACGCCAGCAGGCCTCCGAGCGCCAGCGCACCTAGCGCACCCCCGTAGGTCGCGGCGTTGGAACCGCCGTCGTCGGACTCCAACGCGGCCACGCGGCGCTGTTCTATCCGGCCGAGTTCATTTCCGTGTTCGTCCCCGAGGTGTTCGAGGTACGCCGTCTCGCCGTCGAACGACGCACCGCAGTAGTCACACTCCTCCATTCGTTTCCCCCGGTTTCCACTGCATCGCGGTGTCACTCGCCCCCATGCTCGTCACACTGGTACGTTCCCGACCCATTCAACCTTTGCGCCGGTCGGGGAAACGTAAATCGTCGTTTCGACTATCTCTACAATCGTCAAAGAATGCTACTTACGTCTCTCTCGCAACGAGCGCGCCAGCGGGCGTCGGATTCTCCGACGCCCGCGTTGAACGGTCGAAACTCTCCTCGGAAGGCGTCGAACGGCCGAAACCCGCCGTCGAGCGTCCGCCGCGGCGTCGGTACTAGATTTCCGCCGTTCCGTCCGGGGGTTTATCACGATTCGCGCCATAACCGAAGGTGAATGGGTTCGACCGACCCGCCTGCCGACGGTCCATCGCTGGAGCGTTTGAGTGCCGTGTTCCGCGTGTACGAGGCCCGCCGCGACGGCGACCGGTTGGTGTACTACGGCGAACCGCTGGTTCCCCGCGAGCGACTGCTCGACGCCGCGTGGCCGGTGTTCCGCGAACACGGCTACGAGGTCCAACTCACCACCGAGACCGGCGAGTACGTCCTCGTGGCCGAACCCGCCGACACCGGCATCGACGGGATTCCGTGGACGAACGTCGTCCTCTTCTTCCTGACGGTCGTCTCGACGCTGTACGCGGGAACCGCGTGGTACCACATCGACGCTATGGAGAGTCCGCTGGCCGCCCTCGAAGCGTGGCCGTTCACCGCCGCGGTCCTCGGGGTCTTACTCACCCACGAACTGGGACACTACGTCATGACCCGATACCACGGCGTGGACGCCTCGTTACCGTACTTCATCCCCATGCCGTCGCTCATCGGGACGATGGGCGCGGTCATCCGGATGAAGGGCCAGATGCCCGACCGGAAGGCGCTGTTCGACATCGGCGTCGCGGGACCGCTCGCGGGACTCGTGGCGACCATCGCGGTGACGGCAATCGGTCTCTCGCTCCCGCCCGAACAGGTCCCGGCGAGTCTGATGAACAACCCCGACACCATCCAAATCGAGTTCGGCTACCCGCCGCTTCTGGAACTCATCGCGTGGGTCCTCGGCGAACCGACGAACTACGGGCCGGGACAGGCCGTCAACCCCGTCGTCATCGGCGGGTGGGTCGGGATGTTCATCACCTTCCTCAACCTCATCCCGGTGGGCCAACTCGACGGCGGCCACATCGTCCGGGCGATTCTGGGCAAAGAGCAGGAGCGAGTCGCCGCGCTGGTCCCCGTCGCGCTGTTCGGACTCGCGGCCTACGTCTTCTACGTCGAGGACGTGAGCAACGCCTCGGTGCTGTGGGTGTTCTGGGGCCTGTTGGCGACGTACGTCGCCTACGTCGGCCCGGCCAACCCAATCGACGACGAGGGACTCGACCTGAGTCGGAAAGCGATTGGGATTCTGACGTTCGTGCTGGGGGTGCTGTGTTTCACACCGGTCCCCATCGAGATTATCACGTGAGAACGCCCGATTTCGGGATTTGCGGGTTTTCTGCTCTTA
The DNA here is from genome assembly GCF_029338395.1 of Halorussus caseinilyticus. Lineage (NCBI taxonomy): Archaea > Methanobacteriati > Methanobacteriota > Halobacteria > Halobacteriales > Haladaptataceae > Halorussus > Halorussus caseinilyticus. The sequence continues at coordinate 2,632,612 of NZ_CP119809.1, read as the reverse complement.
GAGATGTATCTCTCCCGAAGGTTTATGTTGTAAGCGTTGTAAGGATGGTATAGAGTTACAGCGTCGAGTGTTACCGTGGAATATCCATTCCACGATAGACCAACGCTGAGTAGAGAGGTAGTAGCCGAGTACAAGCTAAAACCGCGCACCACGACCACACAGCAAGTGGTGCGGAGGCAAAGAATGTCAGCAAATAAAAGAATACCTGCCACCGAAGAAACATGGAAAGAGTTGCACGAATTGAAGGAACCCGGACAGACGTTCGACGAACTCCTGACGGAACTCATTCAGGAGCATCAAGAGCGTCGGCTCGCCGAGCGAGCGCGCGAGGTCCGCGAAATGGACGAAGAGGAGCTGACGCCTCACGATGAGCTACGAAATCTTCTGGAGTGAAAGCGCACGAGACTTCTTCGCTTCACTGGACGAGAAGAGTCAGCGAATCTGCTTCGAGACGTTGGACGACCTCGAAGAAAACCCGTATCCGGGTCGTGGACAGGGTGACAAGAAGAAGTTGAAGGCTCAAGACGAGGAAATCTACCGGATACACGTCGGTCGGTCGTACACCGCCTTCTACCTCATTTTAGAGGACGAAAAGAAGGTTCGCGTGACCGACCTGATGGACATCGACAAAGCGCACAAAGAATACGGCCGGTAAAACGGTCTTTCTGACGATTTTCAGGCTATCACTCTCGGCCGAGATAGCAACAGGTCCGACTACCCCTCACCGTGCGTGTACCCCCGGTCGGGCAGTTTCTCGCCGTCCATCTCGACACCCGAACCAGTCACCTCGCCAATCACGGAAATCGGCGTCGGCGATTCGTCCCGAATCGCCGACAGGTCGCGCTCGGGCACCGTGAACACGAGTTCGAAGTCCTCGCCGAAGAACGCCGATAGCTCCCGAATCTCGTCCTCGTCGTCGGCGACTTCGCGGACCGACTCGTCCACCGGCACGCTGTCCCACGCGACCGAGAATCCGCAGTCGCTGGCTTCCGCGAGTTGGTGGAGCGACCGGGCGAGTCCGTCGCTGGAGTCCATCATCGCGGTGGCGTGCGAGGCGAGTTTGCGGCCCGCCGCGACTCGCGGTTCAAACCGGAACAGGTCGTTCGCTCGCTCGAAGTCTCCCTGCTCGAAGCGCCGGAGCGCCGCGCCCGTGCGCCCGAGCGTGCCCGTCACGCACACCCGCTCGCCCGGACTCGCGCCCGTCCTGCGCACGGGGTCGTCGGTCCGGCCGAGCGCGGTGGTCGCGGTGGTGAACTCCCCGCTCTCGTCCAAGTCGCCGCCGACGTACTCCGCGCCGACCGCCTCGCACACGTCGCTCGCGCCCGCGACGAACGATTCGAGTCCGTCGGCGTCGAACTCGGGCGCGGCGTAGACAGCGACGGCGGCGACTGCCTCGCCGCCCATCGCGGCCACGTCCGACAGCGAAGCGCCGACCGACCGCCAACCGGCGGTGTAGCGCGTGGTTCCGTCGGGGAAGTCGGTCGTCTCGTGGAGCATGTCGGTCGTCAACACGTTCCCGTCTACGACCGCCGCGTCGTCGCCCGCGTGCGGGAGTCGGTCGGCGAGAAGCGACAGTGCGGCCCGCTCGTCCATGCCTCGTGGTTGCCGGTCCGGAGTGAAAGGTCTGCGGTATCGGACTCGTGGACTGGCGCGTCTCCGATTCGAGACCGACGGACAGTCGCGGAATCTTCGATTGATGGCGGGCGACCCGTATCCGTCGAGGTGACGGGCAACTGCATCGGAACGTCTCTCGGTAACATTTCTCACGTCCGAACTTTCGTCTTCGGTGGCTTCAAGCCCCGACCGGCCGTCGGTGGGAGTCGATGGACGTAGACTTCGGGGACGCGCGCTCGATACTCGTCGGGTTCGGCGCTGGCGGCGTCGTTCTGCTGGCGCTCTACTCGATAGTCGGACTGGAGGACGTGCTGTCGGCGCTGTCGCAGGCCGACCCGTTGCTGTTCGCGGCGGTGTGCGTCGCGGCAATCTGTTGGCTGTTCGCGTGGGGTCTCGCGCTCCGGACCGTCCTCTCGGTTATCGCAGTCGACGTGTCGATGTGGCAGTCGTTTCTGTTGCTCGCTGGCGCGACGTTCGCCAACAACGTCACGCCGTTCGGACAGGCGGGCGGCGAACCGTTCAGCGCCCTGCTGGTCTCGCGGACGACGGGGACCGAGTACGAGAACGGACTGGCGGCAGTCGCCAGCGTGGATACCCTCAACTTCGTCCCCTCCATCTCGTTCGCGCTCGTCGGCGTCGGCTACTACGCGACCCGGTTCACCGTGGGCAACCGGGTGGAACTCGCGGCGGTGGCGCTGGTCGCCCTCGCGCTCGCGGTCCCGGTCGCCGCGTACCTCGGTTGGCGGAGTCGCCACCACCTCTCGGACCTCGTGGTCCGCGCCGCGGTTCCCGTGGGTCGGACACTCGGGCGCGCCCTCCCCAAACTCGAACCGCCGGAGGAGCCACAGGTCCGCGACCGCATCGAGGGCTTTTTCGGCGCGCTGGAACGGGTCGGCGGCGACCACCACCAGTTGGCGCTCGCGGTGTCGTTCTCTGCGCTCGGGTGGTTCCTGCTGTCGGTCTCGCTGTGGCTCTCGCTGGGTGCGCTCGGCCACTGGGTCCCGTTCGCGGCCGCGTTGTTCATCGTCCCACTCGGAAGCGTTGCGGGTGTCACGCCGCTACCGGGCGGTCTCGGCGGGGTGGAGGCCGCGCTCGTTCTCCTCATCGTCCCCATCACGGGAGTCGATGCACAGACCGCGGCGGCCGCGGCGGTCCTCCATCGCGGCGCGACCTACCTGCTCCCGGTTCTTTTGGGCGGGAGCGCGACCGCCATGCTGGAGGCGGACAACGCTCACGGGTCCGCGAGCGACTGAGACGGCCGAATCGGAGGTCGATGTCGGCCACGTTCCGTAACGATGCCTTTAAACGCCGCGGAACGGAATTCGTGGGTATGACGACGCTCTACGACGTTCCCGCGGACGACCTCATCGACGCGGTCGCCGCCAAACTGGAGGACCGACTCGAAGCACCCGACTGGGCCGAGTACGCCAAAACCGGCGAGAGCCGCGAACTCCCGCCCGAACAGGAGAACTTCTGGGCGCGACGTGCGGCCAGTCTGCTCCGGAAGGTCGCCACCGACGGACCGGTCGGCGTCGAGCGACTCTCGACGGAGTACGGCGACAAGAAGGGCGGGTCGAACCGCTATCAGGTCGCCCCCGAACACCGCACGGACGGGAGCCGGAACGTCATCCGGACCATCCTCCAGCAACTCGAAGACGAGGACCTCGTGGGTACCGAGGGCAACGCTGGCCGCATCGTGACCGGCGAGGGCCGTAGCCTCCTCGACGACACCGCGGGCGAGGTCATGGAGGACCTCGACCGGCCGGAACTCGAACGCTACGCGTAGACGACCGACGGCGATGCGTTTCTACGACTGCCAGAACACCATCGTCGCTCCGTAATCATTTTTGGCCGCGGGCGTTAACTACGAGATAACTCATGAGCGAACAGCCCGACGACGAGCGACTCGAAGAACTCCGCAAACAGAAGATGCAGGAGATGCAGGACCAAGCCGACCAGAGCGAGGCCCAAGAGCAGGCCCAACAGCAGGCCGACGCCCAGAAGCAGGCGTTGCTCCGCAAGCATCTGACCGACGGCGCGCGCAAACGACTCAACTCAGTCCGGATGAGCAAACCCGACTTCGCCGACCAAGTGGAACGACAGGTCCTCGCGCTGGCCCAGAGCGGTCGGGTGAGCGGCAAAATCGACGAGGAGAAGATGAAAGAGCTTCTCCGCGAACTCAAGCCCGACTCCAAGAGCTTCAACATCCGGCGTCGGTGAGATGGACCTCGGGCTACTCTACAGCGGTGGGAAGGACTCGACGCTCGCCGCCCTCCTGCTCGAAGACTTCTACGACGTGACCCTCGTCACCGCGACGTTCGGTGTCGCCGAGGCGTGGGACCACGCCCGTCGGACCGCCGAGGGCGTCGGCTTCGACTTCGAGACGGTCGAGTTGGACGACGACGTGGCCGACCAAGCCGTCGAGCAGATGGTCGAGGACGGCTACCCCCGCAACGGCATCCAGCAGGTCCACCTCCACGCGCTTGAGATGGTCGCGGAGATGGACTTCGACGCAGTGGCCGACGGCACCCGACGCGACGACCGAGTGCCGTCGGTGTCGCGCGCGCAGGCCCAGAGCCTCGAAGACCGCCACGGCATCGACTACATCGTCCCGCTGGCGGGATTCGGGCGCGGCGCGGTCGATTCGCTCGTCGACGAGACGCTGGACGTGACTGTCGGCCCGAGCGAGCAGATTCCGAAGGCCGACTACGAGGCCGAACTCCGGGAACTGTTGGCGCGCGAACACGGCGAGGACGCCGTGGCCGAGGTGTTTCCCGACCACACCCAGACCTACGTGAACGGCTTGAGTTGAACCACCGATACTTTTCGCCCGCCGGTTCGACACTCGGCGCATGAGTCGCACCGCAATCGCGCTCGCCGCGCTTCTCGTTCTCGCCGGATGCTCCGCGCCGACGGCGCAGGGACCGACCGCCGAGGGGTCCGCGCTCGAAACGCGGACGCCGACGACGGGACCGAGCGCCCTCCCGGTGAACGAGAGCCGAATCTTCGGCCGAGTGGCGGACCTCGCCGAGAGTAACGTCTCTCAGCCGTCACTGCGCACCGCCGACGCGGGCGAGGGCGGCGTGAGCTATCTCGGCGGACTCGGGCCGTTCTACCGGCTGATGCTCGGCGTCGAGGGCGACGGAAGCGCCTCGGCCGCGGCCTACTACGCCCGCGACCCCCACCGCGTCACCGTCCTCCTGCACGACGGGGTGCCCGCCGCCGAGACGGACGAGGCCGGGTTAGCGGTCGTCCTCGCTCACGAGTACGCTCACGCCGTCCAGTTCGGCGACCCGCGCTTCCGGTCGAGTCTCGGCGGTCCGGCCGACGCCTCCATGGACAGTCGCCGGGTCTACCGGGCGCTCGTGGAGGGCGGCGCGGTGTTCGTCGCCGACGAGTACGCCGACCGCTACCGGCCGAGCGAGGACCCGACCGGCGAGATGGCCCGTGACTACCGGAACGAGTCCGCTCCGGGGCGGTTCGTTCGCGGTCCCTACCTGTTCGGCGGGCGGTACCTCGACGGTCGCCTCGACTCGCCCGCGAACCTGACGCGAGCGTACCGAAACCCGCCGAACACGACCGAGCAGGTGATTCACGGCTACGCGCCCGAGCGCGAACCGCCCGCGGACCTGCGCGTGACAGTCGCAGAGACCGACGACGTGAGCGCCGGGAACGCGGACACGGCCGGTGAGTTGTTCGTCCGCGACCTGCTCGGCGGGAAACTTCCCGAATCGCGGTCGGCCACTGCCGCCTCCGGGTGGGGTAACGACCGACTCCTCATGCTCTGGAACTACGGTGCGAACGAGTCCAGTCGGCGTAACTTCGTCTGGACGCTCCGGTGGGACGACGAACGAAACGCCACCGAGTTCTCGGGCGCGTTCGCCGACTACATGGACGCCCGCGGCGAGCGCCGAGGCGCTCGCCGCTGGCAAGCGAGCGGGACGCAGTTCGGTCTCGAACGCGCGAGCGACCGGACCGTGGTCGTGGCCGTCGGCAGTCCCGAGACGGTCCGAAACGTCCGTGCCACCGCGGACGACGGTAACGTCTCGGTGACAGTCGCGGCGTGAGCGCCCGCGTCCCGCGTTTCGGTCGGCAAGATTCTGCGTCCGGCAAGACGCACGCGAAGTAAAAGTTTCAAGCGCGCGCTCGTCCAACGCTTCCCCATGTACGACCACATCAAGGGTTTCCGGGACTTCTACCCCGGAGAGATGGGCGCGCGCCGTGAGATGTTCGACGCGCTCGAATCGACCGCGCGCCGGTACGGGTTCCGAGAGGTCGGCACGCCCGCCTTGGAACGCACCCAGATGTACGTGGACAAAAGCGGCGAGGAAATCGTCGAAGAGCTGTACAGCTTCGAGGACCAAGGCGGCCGGGACGTAGCGATGACGCCCGAACTCACCCCGACGGTCGCCCGGATGGTCGTGGCGAAACAGCAGGAACTCTCCAAGCCCATCAAGTGGTTCTCGACCCGTCCGTTCTGGCGCTACGAGGAACCCCAGAGCGGCCGCCGTCGGGAGTTCTACCAGACCAACGTGGACATCTTCGGGTCGTCGGCACCCGAGTCGGACGCCGAACTGCTGGCGTGCGCGGCGGACGCGCTCACGGACCTCGGACTCACCAGCGAGGACTTCGAGTTCCGAGTCAGCCACCGCGACATCCTCGGCGGCCTGCTGGAAGCCTTCGACGCCGACGTGGACACCGAGGCCGCGATTCGCGCGGTGGACAAGAACCAGAAGGTCGGCGAAGACGAGTTCTACGGTCTGCTCAACGACGCCGGACTCTCCTACGACCAAGCCCGAGAGTTCGACGACCTGCTCGACACGCCCGAAGAGAACCTCGACGACCTCGTGGCGTTCGCCGGGACCGAGCGCGTCGAGAACGCGGTCTCGAACCTGACCGACGTGCTGGACGCCGCCGCGGACTTCGGCGCGCGCGAGTTCTGCACGCTCTCGCTCGACACCGCCCGCGGACTCGACTACTACACCGGCGTCGTCTTCGAGTGTTTCGACTCGACGGGCGACGTGAACCGCTCCATCTTCGGCGGCGGGCGCTACGACGACCTCATTGAGGGCTTCGGGGGTCAGCCCACGCCCGCGGTCGGGTTCGCGGTCGGCGACGCGACGCTGACGCTGTTGCTCCAGCGCGCGGGCGTCTGGCCGGACGAGGAACTCGCCACCGACTACTACGTCCTCCAAGTCGGCGACACCCGCGACGTGGCGGCCGAGATTACCCGCGAACTCCGCGGCGAGGGCCACGTCGTGGAGACCGACGTGTCCGGCCGGAGCTTCGGCGCGCAACTCGACTACGCCGACTCCATCGGCGCACAGACGGTGGTCATCGTCGGCGAACAGGACCTCGCCGACGGCAACGTGACGGTCAAGGACATGGACTCGGGCGACCAGACGCAGGTGCCGGTTGAGGATTTCCCGCCTGAAGACGAAGCGCGGCCGACCTACGAGGACTTCGAGTAGTTCCGTAGTCGAACCTTTTTACCGGCGTCTTCCGTACCCCCGGACATGCGCGAGCGTTCCGCACAGTTCGAGAAGAAGACCCTGCTCGCGGTGCTGTCGGTGTTGACCTTCGGACTGACGGCGTTCTTCGCCGTCGTAGGGTTGGACTTTCTGGTCCCGACCGTCTTCGTCCTCGGCTTTTTCATCGTCGTCCCGCTGGTCGCGCTACTGGGCGACTCGTTGCCGATGGTCGCGAGCGACGACGACGCGGACGCCGCTGGCGTCCGCGTCGGTCAGGGGACGACCGCGGACGACCCGATAACCGAACTCCGAGCGCGCTACGCCCGCGGCGAACTCACGGACGCGGAGTTCGAGCGCCGACTCGAACGACTGCTGGAGACCGAAGACGTGGGTGCGACCGGGTCCAGAGAGCGAGTCTTCGACCGGGAGTGACTTCGGTCGGGGGTGAGCGGTCGGCGACCGGTCGCCGACCGCGGTCGCTGGCGGGTCGGTCGCTGGCGGGTCGGTCGCTGGCGAGTCGGCCGGGAGCGTACCAGTCACTAGCGCGAGTAGCGAACAGGCGGCACGGACGGCCCGCGGAGAGGAGTGCCGCGCTATCGCTGGCCTCCCCGCGGCGATTCTCAGGTCACGGGACGGGTTGGTCCCGTTCCGGTATTTAAAATCTCGCGTGGTCGTCGGGTGAACTCCGGTCGCTTTGAGCAATCGAAACATTTGCTAAATATAGAAAAATAATTTCTTACCGACTGCTTTTCTTGCCGATAGCTGTGAAATCTCTGCCTCGAAAGTCCCTCTCGCGCTACGTCGCCGAAAACGGTGGAGAAACCGTGGGAATCGCTGTAACGATAGTTCAGAAAGCCCCCGTCCGGTCGCGGGTCACACTCGCTTTCACGGTTGCACCGCTCGCGTGACCCGCGAATGGGCGGCCCCTCTATCTCGCCCCGTCGGTTGGTCGGCCGGACGTTTGCCGTGGTTTGTGGCACCGAGCGCGTTCTGTCCGTTGGTCGGGCGAGCGTTCGCCGGTGGTTGGTCGCGCCGAGTGCCGTCGCTGGCCGTGCGAAGCGTGTCCGAAACCGAGAGAAAAAGCCCCGAAGCCCGAAACCCCGTCTCAGTACGCGTAGCTCGGAAGCGACCCCTTCGTGACGATGCCGGACTCGTCGTCGTCGGCTTCCAGTTTGTCGAGGGCGTCCGCGAAGTCGTCCTGTCGGACCTCCGTCCGGCCGTCGCGGATGGCGAACATGCCCGCTTCGGTCGTCAGACTCTCGATGTCCGCGCCGCTCTTGCCTTCCGTCCGGTCGGCGAGGTCCTCGAAGTCCACGTCGTCGGCTATCTTCATGTCGCGGGTGTGGATGTCCAGAATCTTGCGCCGGGCCTCCTCGTCGGGGTTGGGAACCTCGATGAGGCGGTCGAACCGGCCCGGCCGGAGGATGGCGCGGTCCAGCATGTCGAAGCGGTTGGTCGCGGCCATGATGCGAATCTCGCCGCGCTCTTCGAAGCCGTCCATCTCCGAGAGAAGTTGCATCATCGTGCGCTGGACTTCGGCGTCACCGGAAGTCTTCGAGTCGGTGCGCTTGGAGGCCACGGCGTCTATCTCGTCGATGAAGACGATAGCTGGCTCGCGTTGACTCGCCAACTCGAAGAGGTCGCGGACGAGTTTCGCACCCTCCCCGATGAACTTCTGGACGAGTTCCGACCCGGCCATCTTGATGAAGGTGGCGTCGGTGTGGTTGGCGACGGCCTTCGCCAGCATCGTCTTGCCGGTCCCCGGCGGGCCGTGAAGCAGGACGCCGCTCGGGGGTTCGATACCCACCGTCTCGAACTGCTCGGGGTTTTCGAGCGGCTCCTCGACCGCTTCGCGGACCTCGCGGGTCTGTTCGTGGAGACCGCCGATTTCGTCGTAGGTCACTTCGGGCGATTCGTCCACTTCCATCGCCTGCGCGCGAGCGTCCTTCTCGGTCTCCAGCACCGTCTGGACCGTAAAGGAGTCGTTGACTGCCACGCGGTCGCCCGACTCGATTTCGTCGCGGAGTTGGGGCGAGACTTCGGTCAGCACCTCTTGGTTGTTGCCGTGCTGTTTGATGACGATTCCGTCCTCGGTCAGTTCCTCGGCCGTGGCGACGTACAGCGACGTGGTTTTCAGGGTCTCGTTCTCGCGTTCGAGTTGGTCTACTTCCTCTCGCAGGTTCGTGCGGCGTTCGCGGGCGTCGCCGAGGCGCTCTTCGAGGGTGGCGTTCACGTCCACGATTTCGGCGAAGTGTTCCCGGAGCGCCGCAAGCCGCTCCCTGTCTGTCATTTCGGGGTCGAGTTCCAGTGTCGGTTGGTCGGGGAGGGGTGGGCTACGCGACATCGTTGTTACTGATTCTTAGAGGACCAGCTTAAAAGTGCCTTTGGGTCTCGGACGTTTTCCCGCAAAAAAATCTTTCGCCGCCGTCAGTCCGCGCTGGCCGAGTGGCGAACCGGTTCGGTCGCCGACCCCTCGTCGGGAAGGCGGAACTCGCCGAGTAGCGCGTCGAGTTCGTCGGCTTGCGACGCCAACGACGCCAACTGCTCGGAGACGCCCGACAGCGACGTGGCCTGTTGGTCGGTCGCCGCGGCCACCGTCTCGGACTCGGCGGTGGTCTCCTCGCTGATGGCCGCCACCTCCTCGACCACCGACACCACGTCGTCGGCCGACATCGCCTGCTGGTCGGTCGCGTCGCTAATCTCCCGGACGCTCTCGTCCACTTCGCCCACCACGTCGGCGATGTCCTCGAAGTCGCCGAGCGCGTCTTCGACGGTTTCGACGCTCCGGGAGACCTGCTCGCGGGTCTCGCGCACGTCGGCCAGCGTCCGCTCGGAGTTGTCCTGTATGGTCTCGATGCGCTCGGTGATGTCGTCGGCGGCCTCCCCGGTGTCTTCCGCGAGGTTCTTCACCTCGTCGGCGACCACGCCGAACCCGTCGCCGCGTTCGCCCGCGCGGGCCGCCTCGACCGAGGCGTTCAGCGCCAGCAGGTTGGTCTCGGTCGCAACCTCGTCGATGAACGAGACCACCTCGTCGATTTCGGCGATGTCGGCCACCAACTCCTCGACCGCCTCGGCGGTCCGGTCGATGCCGTCCTCCACCCGGTCGAGTTCCTCGGCGGCCTCCCGCGCGGCGTCCCGACCCGAGCGCGCGCGGTCGGTCGCGGTCCCGGCGGTGTCGGCCACCTCGTCGGCCGACGCCGCGATTTCCTCGATGGTCGCAGACAGGGTGTTCATCTCGGCCACCGCCTCGTTGAGTCGTTCGGTCTGGCGGGCCGCGCCCTCCGAAATCTCGGCGACCGCTCCGGCCACCTCGTCGCTGGCCTCGCTGACCTCCCGGAGGTCGGTGTCGGCCCGTTCGCTCGCGGTCGCCACCTCGTCGGCGAAGTCGGCGAGTTCGCCCACGGCGTCCGCGAGCGTCGAGAGCAGGGCGTTGTAGTTGTCCACGACTTCCTCGTGGAGGTTCTCGTCGGCGACCTCCGGGTCGATAGTCGCGGTCAGGTCGCCGCTCTCGGCGCGTTCGGTCGCCTCGCCGAACGCCTCCACGAGTCGGCCCAAGTTCTCCGACCGGCGTTCTAAGTCCGCGGTCGTCGCTTCGAGTTGTTCGGTCGTGGCTTCGAGGTCGGCGGTGTACTGGCGCAAGCTATCGGCCATCCGGTCGAGCGACGCGCCGAACTCGCCGGGCACGTTCTCGTCCAGTACGGGGTCTTCGAACTCCTGTCGGGAGAGGGCGGCGGCTTGCTCGGCGACCACCCGAAGGTAGGCCCGCATATCGGAGAACGAAGCCACGAGATGCCCGATTTCGTCGTCTTGGTCGGTCTCGGGGACCGGCGCGTCTAAGTCCCCGCCCGCGATGGCGGCGGCCGCCCGGTCTAAAGCCGCGATGGGTTCGGTGATGTCCCGGCGGGCGACCAAGACGGTGTTAGCGAACGCGACGGCCGCCGCGGTCAGCAGTCCGACCGTGAGAGCGACCCGTGCGGTACCCGAGACCAGAAACGGCAGGACGGCCTGCGAGACGGAGATGGCGAACTGGATGACGACGGCCGCCAGTACCTTGCGTTCGACCGACTCGGTGACGCCGAGGCGGTCCATCGACCACCACAGCGCGTCTTCGTACGCGGCGAGGGGGTTGCGTTCCATACGACCGCGTACACAATCCCGTCGGATAAACCGAACCCCGCGTTCTCAGAGAGTGAAAACGAATCGTCAGATTCGGGCGGGGTCTCAGACGAGTTCTTCCATCTCGTCGAGGTGGTCGTCGTACACGTCGAGCGCACGCTGAATCGGGTCGGGCGAGGACATATCGACTCCGGCGGTTTCGAGGAGTTCGAGCGGGTACTCCCGCGAACCGCTTCGGAGGAATTCGAGGTAGTCGTCGGCGACTTCGCCGTCGGATTCGAGAATCTCGTCGGCGAGCGCGACGGCGGCGCTGATGCCGGTGCTGTACTGGTAGACGTAGTAGGTGTAGTTGAAGAAGTGCGGAATCCGTGCCCACTCGCGAGCGATGTGGTCGTCCATCACCGCGGGTTCGTAGAACTCCGACTTGAGGTCGCCGTAGATTTCGTCGGCCGCTTCGGGAGTGAGCGCCTCGCCCTCTTCGACCAGTTCGTGGGTCTGGTGTTCGAAGTCGGCGAACAGGGTCTGGCGGTAGAGCGTCGAGCGGAACCGCTCCAGATACTCGTTGAGGACGTGGCGTCGGAACTCGGGGTCCTCTACGGTGTCGAGCAGGTGGCGGGTCAAAAGCGCCTCGTTGACCGTGCTGGCGACTTCGGCCACGAAAATCTCGTAGTTGCTGTAGACGTACGGTTGGGTCTCGTCGGCGAGTTGGGAGTGTAGCGAGTGGCCGAGTTCGTGGGCCAGCGTGAACATCGAGGAGATGTCGTCTTGCCAGTTCATCAAGATGAACGGCTGGGTGTCGTAGGTGCCGCTGCTGTACGCGCCCGACCGCTTGTTCTCGGTCTCGTACACGTCCACCCACCGGGAGTCGAGTCCCTCCTGCACGCGGTTCTGGTAGTCGTCGCCGAGGGCACCGAGCGCCTCCACGACGTACTCGCGGGCCTGTTCGTACTCCACGTCGGGTGTCTCGGTCTCGGTCATGGGCATGTAGAGGTCCCACATCCGGAGTTCCTCGACGCCGAGGCTCTTTCGCTTGAGTTCGGCGTGGCGGTGGAGTTTGTCGAGGTTGTCCCGGACCGTCCCCACGAGGTTGTCGTACACCTCGGCCGGGACGTTAGGACCGTCGAGTGCGGCCTCCCGCGCGGTGTCGTAGTCGTGTATCCGGGCGAGTTTCACGTCGGACTTCACCGTCTTCTCGAAGGCGGTGCCGATGGTGTTGTGGAAGTTACCGAGCGTGCCGAAGAAGCTCTCGTAGACCGTCTGGCGGAACTCGCGGTCCGGATTCTTCAGGAGGGTCGTGAGGTTGCTCTGGGTAATCTCGACCGACTCGCCGTCTGGTTTCTCGACCGTCGGGAACTCCACGTCGGAGTTCATCAGCATGTTGTAGATGTCGTCGGAGGCCCGCGTCACCTCGCCGAGTTCGGCCAGCACGTTCTCGACTTCCGAAGAGCGCGTGTGGTCTGCCACGCGGAGTACGTCGTGGAGGTAGTGGTCGTAGGTCTCCAGTCCGTCGGTCGCCTCTATCATCGCGTCGAGTTCGTCGCGGTCGAGGTCCTGAATCTCGGGTTCGAGGAAGCTACTCGCGCTGTCGAGTTGCGACCCGAGCGCCATCGCGCGGGACGAGAGGGCCTGATACTGCTGGTCGGCGGTGTTCTCGTCTTTCCGCATCCGGGCGTAGTTGACCACCATCTCGACCTGCCGGAGCAACTCGTCGCGGAGTTCGAGGACTTCCAGTAGCGTCTCGCCGTCCTCGGTGGCCCGCCCCTCGTAGGCGGCCAGTTCCTCGAGTCGCTGTTGGGCGTCTTCGTACGACTGCTCCCACTCGTCGTCGGTCGCGTATATGCTCTCCAAATCCCACTTGTACTCGTCGTCTATCTCCGACCGTTCGGGAACGGAACTCATATCGTTTGGTTAGGAAAGACCGACTGTAAGCCTTTGTCATTCGGAAGTCGGGTTCGGGGAACCCGGGAGGGTCGTCGGGAGTCCGCAAGGGTCGGCGGCAGTCGGCAGTTCCGGGCGTGGGTTTTTGACCGTCGGCGACTCACACCCGGCCATGGACTCAGAGACCGCGGCCGCGCTCGCGGCGGCGTGGACCGACGACTACCCGTGGGAGTTCCTGACGAGACTGACCGAAATCGGCGACCGGATGGGCGGGTCGCCGGGCGAGCGCCGGGCGGCCGAACTCGTCGTCGAGGGGTTCGAGCGCGCGGGTGCGCGAGAGGTTTCGGTCGAGTCCTTCGAGATGAACCGATGGACGCGCGACGAGGCCGAACTCGCCGTCACTCACCCCGTCGAACGGTCGTTCGAGACCATCGCACTCCCGTACTCCCCGCCGGGCGAGGTTCGGGGCGAACTCGTGGACGCGGGCCACGGCACGCCAGCGGAACTCGACGAGATGGACGTGGAGGGGAAAATCGTGGTCGCGTCCACGACGACACCGAAGGGGTCGCGGTTCATCCACCGGATGGAGAAGTTCGGTCACGCCGCCGCCGCGGGTGCGGCGGCGTTCGTCTTCCGGAACCACAAGCCCGGCCAACTGCCCCCGACCGGGGCGCTCCGGTTCGACCGGGAGGCCGCGGTTCCGGGCGTGGGCGTCAGTCTGGAGACCGGCGACTGGTTGACCGACTACGCCGACCGGGGAGGGCGGGCCGTCCTCCGGGTGGACGCCGAGACGACGCCCGGCACGAGTCACAACGCCCGCGGCCGACTTGGGCCCGAGACGGACGACGAAATCCTCGTCGTCGGCCACCACGACGCCCACGACATCGCGGAGGGCGCGCTCGACAACGGGTGTGGCATCACCGTGGTCGTCGCGGCGGCCCACCTCCTCGCGCGGATGGACCTCGACGCGACGGTCCGGGTCGCGGGCGTCGGATGCGAGGAGACCGGACTGCTCGGTGCGGAGACCCTCGCCGAGCGACTTGACCTCGGTTCGGTCCGCGCGGTCGTGAACGTGGACGGCGCTGGCCGGTTCCGAAACCTGCGCGCTCACACTCACGGCTCGGAGACGATGGAGGAACTCGTGGCGTCGGTCGCGGACGAGGCGAACCAACCAATCGCGGTCCGCGAGCAGGTCCACCCGTTCAGCGACCACTGGCCGTTTCTCGAGCGCGGGGTGCCCGCGCTCCAACTCCACAGCGAAAGCGGCGAGCGAGGGCGCGGGTGGGGCCACACTCACGCCGACACCCGCGACAAGGTTGACGACCGGAACCTGCGCGAACACGCGATGCTGACGGCGTTACTGGTCCGAGAGGTGGCGCGGACCGACGAGATACCGCGGCCGAGCGCGGAGTCTGTCGCGGGGAATCTGCGCTCGGGCGACTACGAAGAAGGCATGAAGGCGGCCGGAATCTGGCCCGACGGGTGGGACTGAACGGATTACTCGACGCAAAACGACGGTAGGAGTGCAGTATCCGAAATGGTGGTGCCATGGGATTGCACTCGCTACCGCCGTTCCCGATTTCGGAGCGCGGGATAATAACGTTGATTGCTAGCACACGATTTAAACGGCACTTACCATTTCGAGGGGGTCGGCGAGTGGAACGAACAGTCCGTGTCCCGGCACCGAAATTCCTCGTTACGGCGACTCGACGCGCTCGGCGACTTCGGCGGCGACCCGCGCGCCGGTCGCTCGCTCCGAGCGCAACTCCGCGAACACCTCGCGGGTCCGGGCGGCGGCCTCCTCGTCCGTCGAAAACGCCAGCGTCGGGTACGCGGCGTCAACCAGCACGAGGGGGTAGGCCGGGGCGGGCGCGACGCCCTCGGGACCGTCGATTTGCGCCGGTCCGAGTACGCGCTCGACTTTCGCGGGTTCCGCGTGGCCGGTCGCCACCGCTCGGACCAGCGAGACCACCCGCCGGACCATCTCGCGGACGAACCCGCCCGCGCGGAGTTCGAAGACGAGGTAGTCGCCGTCGCGCCGAACGTCGGCGCGCAGGTCTCTGACGGTGTTCTCGTCGTCGGGCGTCAGGTTGTGGAAGTCGTTCTCGCCGCGGAGTCGCGCAAGTGCGTCCCCGGCGCGCGCGAGGTCGGCGTCGGGCGCGTAGCAGTGGTAGACGTAGGCCCGCGACTCGGCGTGGTGGGTCGCGTGGAAGTCCGCGGGCGCGTCGGCGCTCGCCCACGCCCGGACGCTCGCCGGGAGTTCGCTGTTCAGCGCGGCGGGGGTCAACCAGTCGGGGCACTCGAAGGCGACGGTCTGGGCCACCGCCGACACCCCGGCGTCGGTCCGCCCCGCCGCGGCGTAGCCCTCCGGCTTGCCGTCGGCGACGCCGAGCGCCCGGAGCGCGTCGAAGATGGCGTCCTCGACGGTGGGCACGTCCGGCTGGCGCTGGAAACCGTGGAACGGTCGGCCGTCGTAGGCGACTCGGAACGCCCGCATCGGTTCGTGGTCGGACGCGGAGGTATTTAAAAGGGCGGAAGCGGGAACCGGGGCGTAGAGGTGGTCAGCAGACCGACCCGGACGCGCCCGGCCGACCACCCACCGGCGAACGCTCGGCCGACCAACCGACGGGGA
The DNA here is from genome assembly GCF_029338395.1 of Halorussus caseinilyticus. NCBI lineage: Archaea > Methanobacteriati > Methanobacteriota > Halobacteria > Halobacteriales > Haladaptataceae > Halorussus > Halorussus caseinilyticus. The sequence goes on along the minus strand of NZ_CP119809.1, from coordinate 2,616,901 downwards.
TGGATAAAGGGGCCGCCCGCTCGCGGGCCGAAGGCCCGTGGTCGTCTCAGCGACCCCTATCTGGAGCGAACGGAGTGAGCGGAAGATATGTCGCTGAGCGACCGTCTGCGGAGCGAAGCGACGCAGACCTCGGAAGTCGCACGCCCGCGTGGTTCGAGAGCGACGCTCTCGTCATCCCGAAAATCTCCGATTTTCGGCGACAACGCAGTGAGCAGGAACGTCTTCCGGTGGCGAGCGGGCGGGGGCTTTCGAGGACTTCTTTGCCGTCGTCCTTCCTGCGGTTGCGGTGCTGTTGCGTAGCGAGCGGGCGGGGACTTTCTGGGCCGTCTTCCTAGCAGTTTCTGTGGTCGCGGTAGCGGTTCGTAGCGAGCAGGAGGGGGCTTTTGAAACGTTCATTGTGGCGGTTTCCCCGGTAGCTGTCACGAGACGTAGCGAGCGAGAGCTTTCTGAACGTTGTTCGTCCCGATTTCGGCAGTACGGTCACGTAGCGAACGAACGTACCACTAGTCGAACGACTCGACACCGCAAAAACCGCGGAACGAACGGCTCTCAGTCGTCGTCTACGACGACTTCGACCGGGCCTTCCTCGGCGGCCATCTGCTCGCGTTCGCCCTTGCGCTCGTGCCAGAGCAGTGCGCCAGCGACCGCCAGCACAATCCACGACCGCCAGTTGGCGAGGTTGAGCGTGTAGCCGATGCCGAAGGGCTTGTCTACCAGCATCCCCTCGTCGGGTTTCCAGTACGCCGAGAGCATCCGCCCGATGCTCGGCCGCTCGAAGTTGTACGGAACGCCGAACAGTTCGCCAGTGCTGGGTCTGTCTGCCATGTGAGACGAGTACGTCGGAGAGGAATAAAGTGCTTTGGCTACGCGACGAAAGCATCTGTCGTCGCATTGACCGGCTTTCGGGGTCGGGAAGCATTGTTCCTATCGGTTAGAAACAACTCTACGTTTCTTTTAGAACTATTTTTGATTTCTAGAATACGTATTTATTGTTCCAATTAACTCGGAGCCCGGTTGAAAAGACGCCGTGGGGAGACGAGAGAGACGCTAGCTACCGCTCCGTACCCTCTGCTCCGCGACCGCACAACATCGCGACGGCGAAAACCGACGAGAGAGCTAGCCTCAGGCTTGAGCCACTCAGACCGCACCGCCACCGCAACCGCGAACCACACACCTCCCCAACCGACTCCCTCACTTCGTTCGGTCGTCCCTCGCGCGGTCTGGCGCGACACAGGGTCGCACCAGCGCGCGCCGAGGTGGAGTGAAAAACCGGCGCGCGGACCGCGACCTACTGGTACCGCCCGCGCCCCTCGACCTCTCGAAGCCGTTCCAGCACCGCGCTGTCACCGACCTCGGCGTAGGCGTCCTCGAACTCCCGCCGGAGCGCCGCGGCGTCGTCTGCGGTCCCTGCGAGGCTCTGGTCGAAGACGTGGAGGTCCATCGCGTAGTCCTCGGCGTCGTCGGTGTTGTAACCGAGTCCGAAGTCGATGAGGTAGGTGCGCTCGCCCTGCTCGCTGCTTCGCCGCTCGCTGTCCGCGCCGCCTTGCGGCGGCGCGGAGCGCCGCCCGACCCGAACGTTCCGCGTGGTCGGGTCGCCGTGGACGAATCCCGCGGCGTGAATCGCCGCGAGGTGGCGGGCCACGTCGCGCACTCGCTCGGGGGTCAACTCCTCTCGGAGGTCGGCCTCGCCCACGCGCTCGAAGACCAGCACGCCCTCGCGGGGGTCTACGTCGTAGACCACCGGCGTCGGCACGCCGTGCCTGCGGGCCTCGCTGGTCAGGCGCGCTTCGAGGACCGTCCGGTCGCGCCGGAGGCGCGCGTCGAGGTCCGGGTGGCGGTAGCTCTTGGGCAGGCGGCGCTTCGTGACTCGCTGGTCGCCGATTTCGACCGTCGCCTCCGCGCCCTTCACCTCCGACCCGTCGTCGCGCCAGACGGCCACCGACTCGTCGTCGCCGCGCCACGACACGTCCACTTGGTCGGGCCGGAAGTTCGGGTCCACCGCCGACTCTTCCACCGCGATGGTGTCGCCCGCGCGGACCATCTCCGCGCCGAGGACCGCAATCATCCCGGCGTTGTCCCGGAGGAATCGGGGGTCGGGCGCGTAGAACTCCGCGCCGCGCTGGTCGCACATCTCCCGCAACATCTCTCGGAGTCGGGCGTTCTGCCCGACGCCGCCGCCCAACACCAACTCGTCGCTCCCGGTCAGCGAGAGCGCGCGCTCGGCCACTTCCGTCAGCATGGCGAAGACGTTCTCTTGGAGCGAGAAGCACACGTCCTCGACCGTCGCGCCGTCGCCGCCGTTCCGTCGGCCGTCGTAGGCGTCCTTCGCGGCGCTCATGATGCCCGAGAACGAGAAGTCCATCCCCTTGACGACGTAGGGCAACTCGGTGTACTCGCCGTCTCTCGCGGCCTCCTCGACTTTCGGGCCGCCGGGGTGGGACCACCCGACGTGCCGGGTGAACTTGTCGATGGCGTTGCCGACGCCGGTGTCCATCGTCTCGCCGAGGACGCGGTACCGGCCGTTCCGGTAGCCCAACACGTGAGCGTTCGCGCCCGAGGCGTTCAGGCAGACCGGCGAGTCGAACCCCGACTGCTGGCGGCCGATTTCGAGGTGCGCGACCATGTGGTTGACGCCCACGAGAGGTACGTCGAGGGTCTGGGCCAACGCGCGCGCCGCCGTCCCGACGGTCCGCAAGCAGGGGCCGAGTCCGGGACCGCGCGAGAACGCCACCGCGTCGATTTCCCCGTCGGCCGCCGCCAGCGCAGTCTCCACGACTTCCGGAATCGCGTCGCTCATGTGTTCTGCGGCCTCGCGCGGGTGGATGCCGCCGCTCTCGGGTTGGTAGGCGTCGGTCTCGATAAAAACGGCGTCGGAGTCGCTCGCGTCGGTGTCGTAGACCGCGGCGCTCGCGGCCCACGCGGTGCCTTCGATTCCGAGGACTCGCAGGCCCCGGTCGGCATCGGTAGTCCGCCGTTCACTGGACATTGTTCACCGTATCAGTGTTCTGGCTCCCGCACGGCCGCCGTTCGCGCCGAACATACGGCGCGACCAGCGGGAGCGCCGTTTTACCGCGAGCGAGCGGCCTTTTTGGTCCAGATTTTTGCGCCGAGCGGTTCGTCGGAGGCGAATCCGAGGCGCAAAAAGGTGGTCTTACTTCCACTCGGTGTATCCACACCGACCGCAGTGGAGGCGGTCGCCGTGGTCGGCGAGGAACGAGTCGCCACACCGGGTGCAGGTCTCTTTGTCGGTCGTACCGTCGTCGTCGTAGTACTCGTTGCGCGCCATTATTCGGCCTCCTCCGCTTCCGCCTCGGCGTCGGCGTCGGCGGCAATCTTGTTGCGTTCGAGCATGTAATCCTGTTCCACGTCGCGGGCGTGTTCGGGGCTGTCGTAGACCTTCGCGTAGCCGACGGTCTTGCGCATGCCGAACTTGGTGTTCATCTCGTGGACGACGACCTCGCTCGAATCCTTGTCCAACTTGGCCGCGAGGCTGTCGCGGACCGAGAGACGCGAGGGGGTCGCTTCGTCGTGAACTATCTGGAACCGCACTTCGGACCGGTGGAGCATCGGATTCTGCTCCTCGGAGAGGATTTCGACTTCCATGTGTATCGCTCAGTTACTCACTAATTGGCCGTGAACGTTGTAAAAGGATTTCGAACAACCTTTTCCAGCGGGCGCGTCCCGAGAGACGCGCCCTTCGGAAAACGTTGATGAAAAACACGGCGGTCCCCCCGCCAGTCGCTTCGCTCCTTCCGGTCGTCGCTTGGTCCGCGCTCACGTTCGTTCGCTCGCGGTGGAAATCACTGGGTTCGGACGCTCTCGGTCAGTACCGCAGTTCGCTCGGCGGTTTGACGACGACCTCGGTCTGCGGTTCGTCTTCGGCTTCGGTGACGACGTGGGCGACGGACTCCTTGTTCTCGGGCAGGTCTCGTTCGCGCTCGGCGACCATCAGGACGAACGTCCGCCGGAGGTCGGGGACCTTCTTGCGGTACTTCCGGAGCTGAGAGAGCAGTCGTTCGCGGCTACTGTAGCTCCCAGCTAGTTTGACTTCGATGACGTACTGGCGGTCCTCCCGCTCGTGTGACACGAGCAAATCGACGCTACTCCGACCGAACTTGGCCTCCTGTTCGACCGCGTACGGTTGGTCGGCGAGGCGATACTGGAGGCCCTGAAACAACTCCGAGCAAATCCACGCCTCGCGGACCGAACTACTGTTCTCGTGGCCCGCATTCGCCGAAATCTCGACCCCGTTCAGGACGTGGCGGAGGCGAGTCGTCACTCGCTGTGGTCCGTCGTCGTCGAACTCCTCCCGAATCGTCTCCACGAGGGCTTCGTAACTACACTCGCCGTCGTCCATCGCCCGCTTCAGCGAGCGCCGAATTCGCTCCACGAACGCCGACTTGTCGCCGTCGTACTCGGTCACACGTGGACAGTGCGCCCGACGGACCGACCGGAGTTCGGCGACCGTGAGACTCCGGAGTATCTGTTTCAACGCTCCAGCGCGCGGCATACCCGTCGGTACTTCGATACGGGAAGATAAACGCACCGACACGAGCGCGACGACGGGGGGAAGCTACCCCGCGTCCAGAATCTCGAACAGCGCCTCGCTATCGCCGTCCATCCGTGACAGAAGGTCACGCATCGCCGCTTTCGACTCGTCGGTCACTTCGGCGTGGACCATCCCCTCGTTCGGTTGGCCGTAGACCACGCTCGCGCCGAGTGGCGCGGCGACGATGGCGGGCAGAGCCACGAGGTCCTCCTCGCCCTCGACCACGAGGACGGTTGGTTCGGGGTCCACGATGGCTTCGCGGAGGGCTTCGACCAACTCGCGGGAGAGACCCCCGGCGGGGTTCTCGACGTGGACCTCGCGGGTCTCACCGCCGAGGCGCGCGACGCCCTCGGCTACTCTGTCTTCGACTTCCTCGCGCTTGGTCAGGCCGTCCACGACGGCCACGTCGGGCACAGTCCCGGCGCGTTCGAGGTGGTAGGTCACGACATCGCCCACCGCGAGGAGCGGACCGTCGATTTCCGAGAGTAGCGACTCGGCGTCGGTGAAAAGGGGACCCATCGGCTCCTTTAGCTCCCCGCGCATCGCGTCGGGGAGCGTGACGAGAACGTCGCTCACGGCGTTCCCGTCCTACCGGACCTTCAGCGCGTACTTGCCCGGCTTGGTCACTTCCATCTCCTCGGCGATTTGGCTCTCGTCGGGGTGGGCGATGATGACGTAGCCGCTCCAGTCCTCGGTGAGGCTGGTCGAACCGCAGATGGGACAGGTGTCCTCGTCGGGTTCGGCGACGGCGTGGCATTCGCGGCAGGCGAGGCGGTCACCGGCCATCGTTATTCACTCTCGGTGGTCGCTTGGCGCTTCTCGCGCTCTTCTTTCAGCCACCCGTGCTTGCCGAGACCCACCTGCTTTGCGGTGAGACCGATTTTGCTCTCGCGGGGGTTGCGCTCGTCGATGCTCTTGGTGACGATGCGCGCCCGCACCGAGTCGCCGACACCGAGCGTGCGGTTCGACTCTCGGGAGGCGAGCATCTGGCCCTCCTCGTCGTAGGCGAGATACTCGTCCGAAATCTGGGAGACGTGGAGCAGGCCGTCCACCGGACCGATGCCGACGAAGGCACCGAAGTTGACGACTTCCACGATTTCCCCGTCCACGACTTCCTGCATCTGTGGGTCGAACGTAACCGCGTCGAACTCCGCTTCGTAGTAGACGCCCGGTCGGTTCGGCAGGACCGCGCCGTCGCCGATGTCGTGAACGTTCACGACGCTGACGACGCTCCCGACATCTTCGTCCATCCGACCCTCTAACTTGTCCTGCAGTAGCTTCTTCACTAGATTCGGCGTCACGTCCGCGAGGTGTTCTGGGGGGACCTCGACTGTATCCTTGAGTCTGACCCGTTTGTACATGCTAAGGTTTGCTAATTGCGAGTTTGTTCCGGGCCCTTATATGAATTACCGGTGCGCCCGCGTCGAGCAGACGCTCCTTGAGGGGGCCGTCGTTCGTGACGACGTACTCGAACTCGGGGGCGAGTTCGACCAGCGCGTCGTCCGCGTACGATGCTTCGTGTTCGACTGTTCGACATCTGTCGGCCGCCAAGTCCGCGCCGACGCTGGCCGCGACTGCTTGCGCACTCGCGCCCTCCGAGAGTTTTGCGAGTTCGTCGCGGACCGCCCGCGGGACGACACAATCGAAGTCGCCCAGCAGACGCTCCACCTCCTCGAAGAGGCGCACGTCGCACTCGACCGGCATCATGAGCGCGCTGGTGTCCATGGCGACCGTAGCGACCATGCTATTCGCGCAGGGTGCCGACCCCGATGAGCCGCCAGCGCGCACCGATGCGGCGGTTGATGGCGATTTGGGCACCTTCAGGCGCGCACACCGGGCGCTTGAGCGTGACCTCGCACTCGCCCTCGCGGGCGCTGGTCACGGACCCGACCGTCGTCGCGGTGCCGATGGTTAGCATCAGCGGTTCGCCGGTCGAGATGTCGTCGATGTCTTGGTCGTCGAGTCCGACGAGGCGTTCGAGCAGGTCCACTTCCATCGTGAACTTGTTCCACGTCGGGGGAAGCGTGCCGGGCGTCCCGGCCACCTGTCCCGCCAAGGCGTCGCCTTTCGTGAGGCTCGGGTCGAGACCCGTGCCGACGCCGAGCAGTCCGCCCGGCGTCACCTCGTCTACCATGTCGCCGCCCGCCTGAAGCGAGCGCACGTCGGTCTCGACGGATTCCCATCGGGTCTGTCCGCCTTCTTCGACTTCGCGGCCGGGGCGGAGTTCGAGTTCGTCTCCCTCCGTGAGTTTGCCTTCGACCAGACTGCCGCCGAGGACGCCGCCCATCAGACCGTCCCACGTCGTGCCGGGTCGGTTGATGTCGAAACTCCGGGCGACGTGCATCCGCGGGTCGGCGTCGGGGTCGCGCTCGGGCGTCGGAATCTCCTCTTCGACCGCCTGAATCAGCAGGTCGATGTTGACCTCCTGTTGGGCGGAGATGGGGACGACCGGCGCGTCTTCGGCGACGGTGCCCTCCACGAACTCCTGAATCTCCTCGTAGTTGCGCTCGGCCTGCTCGCGGTCCACGAGGTCGATTTTGTTCTGCGCGATGACGATGTTCTCGATGCCGATGATGTCCAACGCCATCAGGTGTTCTTCGGTCTGTGCCTGCGGAACGGGGTCGGTCGCCGAGACGACCAGCACCGCGCCGTCCATGATGGCCGCGCCCGACAGCATCGTCGCCATCAGCGTCTCGTGTCCGGGGGCGTCCACGAACGACACCGTGCGAAGCGGTTCGCTCTCGCTACCGTCGGGGCACGTCTCGTCTACCGTATATCGCTCCGGCTCGTCGAGGCCGGGACACTGCCGGAACGTGGCGTCTGCGTACCCGAGCCGGATGGAGATGCCACGTTTCATCTCCTCGGAGTGCTGGTCAGTCCACTCGCCGGAAAGCGCCTGCACGAGCGTTGTCTTTCCGTGGTCTACGTGACCGACCAGTCCGATATTCACCTCCGGTTGGGCGTGTTTTCCTGTCAAAGTTGACCTCCTGAAGTAATTCTACTGGAAGATTCGCCCCGAACGACTGATAAACCTACTGTTCTCGGTCGGGCGTCCGGAGCCACTCGAATCCTACACGGTCGATTCATCGGGTCGGCCGAGTCGCGGCCTTCGCTTTCGTCTCTCGTCGGTAAACGTCGTAGAGGACACCCGCCGTTATCAGCACGCCTGCGAGGACGACGAGCCGGTTCTCTCCGTCGTCGAGCGGGCTAGCAGTCGCTGGATGTACGTCGAACTCCCGACCTTTCGTGATTCGTTCGTCCAGCGACATCGCTCTTCAGGGAGAAGCATCTACGCGAGTAAAGCAGTTTCGGCCGCGAGCGCCCCGAGTAAAAATTAGAAAATTTACATAAACGGCGTTAAGGCAACACTTTAGCCGATAGCGGTCGCAGTACTGTCGCATGAGCGGAACTACCGGGCCGAACACGGACCTCGGCGACCCTGAGGAGTCCCCTGTTCAGGACTGCGAGAACTGCGTGGCTCCGGCCGAGGCGTTCTCGGTCATCGCCAACGAGACGAGACTGTCGATTCTGGAGGCGCTCTGGCAGGCACCCGACCGGCCGGTGACGTTCTCGGACCTCCGGCGGGACGTGGGAATGGCCGACAGCGCGCAGTTCAACTACCACCTCAAACAGCTCACCGACCACTTCGTGGTCCGGACCGACGACGGCTACGACTTCCGGCAGGCCGGGAAAAAGGTCGTCCGAGCGATTCTGGCGGGGTCGTTCAACGAACACCCCGAGATGGGACCCTTCGAAATCGAGGGGACTTGTGCCGACTGTGGCGCGAACTTGCAGGCCTACTACGACGACGAGATGCTCGCCATCGACTGCACCGACTGCGGGAAGAACCACGGCCGGTACCCGTTCCCGCCGGGCGGACTCAACGACCGGTCCCGCGAGGAGATTATGGACGCGTTCAACCAGCGCGTGCGCCACCTCCACTGTCTGGCCGCCGACGGCGTGTGTCCGGAGTGCAACGGCCGGATGACCACCACCGTCACCCGCGACGCCGAGGACTACCTCGGCCTAGAAGTCCGCGTGGACCACGAGTGCGAGCAGTGTCGCCACCAACTCTACTCGGCGGTGGGCCTGTCGCTTCTGGACCAGTCGGACGTGGTGACGTTCCACCGCGAACACGGCGTGGACCTCTGTACGACGCCCTACTGGAGGCTCGCGTGGTGCGTCAGCGACCAGCACACGACCATCCTCTCGGCGGACCCGTGGAAGCTACGGGTCGAGATTCCGCTGGACGACGAGACGCTCTCGGTGACGCTCGACGGCGAGTTGAACGTGCTGGAACTCGACCGGACGTGCGGGTCGGCGTCCCCCGATGACGGCGCGCAGGCGATTTCGGATTGACAAAGGAAATTATTTCTTTTGCGATTAAGGGGTTCTCTCTAACACTCATTTTGGTTTTCATAGGCTCAGTAGATATTGCTCACGGTCGGCGTCACAGCCGTCGGCGAACGCCCGGCCGACCAACCACCGGCGAACGCCCGGCCGACCAACCACCGGCGAACGCCCGGCCGACCAACCACCGGCGAACGCCCGGCCGACCAACCACCGGCGAACGCCCGGCCGACCAGCCGCCGGGGTGGGATAAAGGGGCCGCCCGCTCGCGTTTATCGTGGTCGTCTGACCGACCTCTATCCGAGCGAGCGAAGCGAGCGAGGATACGTCGGTCAGCGACCGCGAGCGGGTGGGGGCTTTCGAGGACTTCTTTGCCGTCGTCTTTCCTGCGGTTGCGGTGCTGTTGCGTAGCGAGCGGGCGGGGGCTTTCGAGGTCTTCATCGTCGCGGTTCTGGCGGCGACAGTAGCAGTGCAGAGCGAGCGGATGGGGACTTTCGAGGAAGATACGGTCTCTCCGGTTCCTGCGGTCGCTGTCGTGGTACGTAGCGAACGAACGGACGAAACAGAACCGTCCCGAAACTCGGCGCTACCGATTCTCGGCCAACCAGTCCGCGAACTTCGCCAGCGCCCGTCCGCGGTGGGAAATCGCGTTCTTGCGCTCGGTACTCATCTCGGCCATCGTCGTGCCCTCGTGTTCGAAGATGGGGTCGTAGCCGAATCCGCCCTCGCCCCGCGGCGCGACGATGCGACCCGGCACCGCGCCGTCGAACGTCTCGGTCGTCTCGCCGTCGTGGTAGGCGACGATACACCGGAAGCGCGCGCGGCGATTCTCCTCCATCTCCACGAGGTTCCAGACGCGCTCGACGCCCACGGTGTCCTCGACGTACGACGAGTAGGGACCGGGGAACCCGCCGAGCGAATCCACGAACAGGCCCGCGTCGTCCACGACCACGGGGTCCTCGCCGCCGGTCTCCTCGAAGGCCTCCTTCGCTCCGGCGACGGCGATTTCCGCGAGGTCGTCGCTCTGCATCTCGGTGTAGTCGTAGTTGACCTGTTCCACGTCGTCGGTGAGATACTCGCGGGCCTCTGCGACTTTCCCCTCGTTGCTCGTCACGAATCTGATGGTCACGTTGTCGGGTCCTCCGGTTGGTTCCCGGTCGGACTGGGCGGCGGTTATAGCCGACGGTTTGCGGGCGGAGTGGTAGGCGAGAGCGAATCGTGTGAAGACGGCGAGATAGCTACAAGTCTGAGCCACTGGAGACCGCAACCGCACCGCGACAGCACAGCACCACACCGCGACAGCACAGCACCGCGCTCCGACAGCACTCCGACCGCACCGCCACCGCGCCCCGACCCTCCCCGCGTGCGTCTGCGCTCGCGGGGAACCGCGAGCGCGAGCGCAGACGCGGCGCATCACTGTGAGTGGTGAGTCCTGTGAGTGGTGAGTCGGGCGCGTCCCGTGGTCTGTCGCGCCGAGCGCGTCCGAAGTGGTAGTGACACTTCGAGCCAACCCCCGCGTCCGCGACGATTCGTCGGACCGAGGAGGACACAGGTCCGAAATCGCAACCCCTTACCTCGCCCGGCGATTCTCACCGGACATGAGTACGATTCGAGTCGCGTGGGGAACGGGAACGGGACCCACGGAGATGTCGGCCTACGACGCCGCGCTCGCGGACGCCAACCTCCACAACTACAACCTCGTCGCCGTCTCGTCGGTCATCCCGGCCGACGCCGAAGTCGAGGCGGTCGGCACCGCCCCGGACCTCGGTCCGGCGGGCGAGCGCCTGACCGTCGTCGAGGCGTCCGCGACTCGGGCGGGTCCGGGCCACGTCTCGGCCGCGCTGGGGTGGACGGCGAGCGAGGGCGAACCGGACGCCGACGGGAGCGGTCCCGGCCTGTTCTACGAGGCCGCGGGCGAGACCGACCCCGAGGTCGTGGCCGAGCGAGTCCGGACCGGACTCGCGGCCGGACGCGACCTGCGCGAGTGGACGTTCACCGACGAGCGCATCGAAACCGCGACCATCGACCCCGACGCCGGAACCTACGCTTCGGCGGTCGTGATAGCGGCCTACGGCGAGAGCGAGCCGATTTGCTGACGAGGGTGCGCTCGTTTACCGTGACATCCTTTCCCGAAGCCGAGGGCTTTTATAATATCCGGCCCTAACCCACTGGCGTTAGACAGATGAACGGAAACACCCCCTACGCGGGCGTCCCCGGCAAGACGCAGGCAGGTCAGCGCGCGAACGCCGACGTGCCGGACCTCTCCCCCGAGCAGAAGCAGTCGCTTCGTGACAGCATCACCGACATCGCGTCCCGGACCCGCGAGTTCCTCCCCGACGAGTACGTCGTCGGGTCGAAGGTCGCCGACGACGGTAACGGACCGCAGGCGCAGGTGTCGGTCCAACCGCCGGTCGGCCACCCGGTCAGCGCCGGTTTCAGCCCCAGCATCGAGGACTTCGACGGCGACGACCTAGACACCCACGAGGAGGCGGAAGTCGCTCGCGGTCTCGCGGCCAGCGCCGCCATGCAGGTCAAGCAGATGATGGGCGACAACATCACCCCGACCGGTCGATAAGGCTACGCCGACGACCCGCCGACCGGCCCGCGCGGACCGCGCCGCGTCGGTGGGTCACGGAAGAGGAGATGGCCGAGCGCAATCGCGGACAGCGCCGCACCTGCCGAGACGCCGACTTGCGTCGGGACGGAGAACAGTTTTCCGACGAGCAGTCCGACCAGCAACGGAAGCGGCAGGACTGCGAGCGCGAGGTCGTAGTAGGAGACGTTCGGTACTCCGGCGTTACCACTGGGTAGTTGGATTCGCCCGAGCATGAAATCACCGTCCGGTGGGACTGTCGGGTCTCTTTCGACTAAAAGTTATTGCTCAGTAGTAGCTCTCAAGTCGTGGTTCTCGTCTCGGCGAGACCAGTCGAAGCGACGACGGTCTCGAAATCGAAAATCCGCGTCCGTTCGCTCCGACGAATCCGAACCGATTTCCTACTTCCCCCAGAAGGGGTCGCGCTTGCGCTGTTTGTCGAGGTACATCTGGAGGGCTTCCAACTCGTCCACCGGGATGTCGTCGGCGAGTTCCTGCTCTAGGATTTTGGCGTGCTTCTCGGGAATCTCCATCCAGAGTTCGTCGCCTTCCTCGATTTGGCGACCCACCGTCGGACCGTCGATGGCGACGCTCACGCGATTTCCGCTCCGGGCCTCGTCTACGTCGTCGCCCTGCTCCTGAATCCCTTTCAACTGGCCGACCCGCGTCGGGTCGTTGCCCTCGAACTTCACGACGTTGCTGTTCTTCTTGACGGTCCCCGAGAGAATCTCGACGCCGACCACCGCGGGGTCGTTCTGTCGGAATGTGTGGTCCTGCAGAATCTGGAACCGGGCGGGCCGGGTGATGTTGTCCAGCACCGTCTCCTGTTGGGCGCGTTCGAGTTCCTCGACGTACTCCTCGTACTCCTCGATGAGTCGGTAGATGACGCCGCTCTCGAACACCTTCACGTCGGTCTCCTCGACTTTCCGCTCGGCGTCGGCGAGTACGTCCACGTTGAACGCGAGGATGGTCTTGTGCTTGTCCTCGTTGGCGGTCGAAGCCACGCTGATGTCCCGCGGTGCCACGTCGCCGACTTCCGCCCGCATGATGGGGATTTCGGCCTCGTCCATCGCGTTGGCGATGGCCTCCAGACTGCCGAGAGTGTCGGCCTTCACGACGACGCCCTGCTCTTGGGTCTGGACCTCGATTTCGGAGAGTTCGGCTCGGACCTCCGCGATGACTTCCTCGATGTCGCGGTCCCGGACGACCCGGACGGGCGCGCCCGCCATCGCCTTCCCGAGGTCTGGCGCGGCGATTTTGACGCCGGACGCGGCCGCGATTTCCTCGACCTTCTCGAAGCGGTCTTCGGTCCGAATCTCCGCGAGCGGTCGGGGCTTCAGGATGGCCCGCACGTCGGTCACGATGGGTTCGTCCAGACCGCCGACGACGATGGTCTCGTCCTCGCGGATGGTGCCGTCGTACAGCACCACGTCGAGGGTGGTCCCGAAGCCCTTCTCCTCTTTGACTTCGAGGACGGTGCCCGCGCCGGGACCCGTCACGTCGATGGCCATGTCCTCTTTCATGTACCGCTGGGCCAGTCCCATCAGGACGGTCAGGAGGTCGGGAATCCCCTCGCCGGTCTCGGCGCTGACGGGGACCACGCCGATGTTCCCGCGGAAGTCCTGCACTCGCCAGTACATGTCGGCCGAGAAGCCCTCGTCGCTCAATTCGCCGATGATTTCGTAGAGTTCCTCGTCCAGTTTCGAGTTCGCACGGTCGCTCTGGGCCTCCTTGGTCTGTTGGACCGGCGCGTCCTCGTTGGGCTTCCACCCCGGTATCGTGTCGATTTTGTTCGCGGCCACGACGAACGGCGTCTGGGACTGCTTGAGGATGCTGATGGCTTCGAGCGTCTGGGGTTGGAAGCCGTCGTTCACGTCCACGACGAGGATGGCGATGTCGGCCAGTGCGCCGCCGCGCGACCGGAGCGTCGTGAACGAGTGGTGGCCCGGCGTGTCGATAAAGAGCAGGCCGGGCAGGTCGAAGTCGCTCGGGTCGATGAGGCTTCCCGCCACCTTCGACACCACGTCGAGGGGGATGGCGGTCGCTCCGATGTGCTGGGTAATCGCGCCCGCCTCGCCTTCGATGACGGTCGAACCGCGGATTTTGTCCAGTAGACTAGTCTTGCCGTGGTCTACGTGCCCCAGTACGGCGACGATTGGGGTTCGCAGACCTTGTTCGCTATCGCGTGTATCTGTGTCAGGCATAGGCTACCACCGGGGGAAAGAAGGTTTCTTACTCAAGAGGTACTTCGCGCGGCATTTAACTTTTGCGAGGCTAGGTCTCTGCGAGCGAGACGCCGCCGACGCGCCCGGCCGACCAGCAGACCACCGAGACGACTTCCGGGACGACGCGAGTCCGAAAGGAACTACACCGAAGACCGCGTTCCCCCTATCCTTTATATGGGAGCGCTCAGTAACCCCCCGTATGTCCGAAATCCTCGCCGAAAACCTCTCGGGGAAGGCCGTCATGGGGTCAGACGGGACAGAACTGGGTATGTTGTACAACATCACCATGGACCTCAAGACGGGCGAACTCTCGGACTTGCTCGTCGAACCGGACGAACAGTTGAACAGTGACGCGGTGGAGTTCGGCTCCGACGAACAGGGTCGATTTCAGGTCCCCGTGCAACGAGTGCAGGCAGTAAAAGATTACATCGTCGTTCAGCGGTAAATGTACGTTCTAGACGCCTCAGCCTTCATCAACGAGTATCACACCAGCGCGGACACGGCGACCATTCCGATGGTCCGCGAGGAACTAGAAGACGAGAGCGCCTATCGCTTCGACGCGATGGAAGGCTCCGGGATGCACATCCACATCCCGCAGGACGGTGCGGTCGAGCGAGTCCGCCGGGCCGCCGGGGAGACCGGCGACGCCGAGGAACTCTCGACCACCGACATCCGCCTCATCGCGGCCGCCTTCGAACTTGACGCGACCCTCGTCACCGACGACTACGCCATGCAGAACGTGGCCGAACACATGGACGTGAGCGTCGACATCATCGCTCAAGACGGCATCTCCGAACAGCGCGATTGGCTCTTCCAGTGTCAGGGATGCGGCCGCGAGTTCGACGAGAACAAAGACCGGTGCCCAATCTGCGGGAGCGAACTCACGCGCAAGAACCCCTCGAACGCCTGATTCACTCGACCTATCCGGTGTTACCGGACGACTTCGCCGACGCCCGAGTTCCGGAATCGGTCGGCGACGGCCGACCGAGGCTGGACTACTCGTCGGTCTGTATTTCTTCGAGACCCACCGTGACGAGTTGCTGGAGGACCTCTTGAGTCGTCAGGTCGTACTCGCGGGCCAGCGCCTCGATGCGCTCGGCGAGGTCCCGCTCGCACGTGAACGAATAGCGACGCTCCATGCAATTTTCGAAAGTGATTGGAGCTGTTAAATCTACGTCAGACGCGAGGCGGACGCGGGACAGACGCACAGCACACGCCGTCGTTTTGCGACCCAAACCGCGCCGGGTCGTCGGCTACACGCCGCCCGACATCTGGAGGTACATCGCCGCGAAGATAACCGCGTCGAAGGTGCCGTGAATCGCGGCGGGGACCGTGAGATTGTCGGTCAGGAGGTACGACGCCCCGAGGACGAGCGAGAGGAAGAAGATGACTACGAGCGTACTCACCAGTCCGGGGAGGTCGGCCCCGGCCGCGTACGCCGGGATGTGCGCCAGCGCGAACACGACGCTGGCGACCAGCACGCCGCCCCACTCGCCGAAGGTGCCGTACAACGACTTCTGGATGATGTTGCGGTAGAGCAACTCCTCGCCGGGTCCGATGAGGAGCCACGACGCCGGAATCAACAGCAGGAGGACTTGGGGGTTGCCGCCCGAGGCGGCCTGTTGGACGCTGTGGTCGGCGGTACTCACGCCGAGTTCCGAGAAGACGGCCGCGACGAGCAGTTGCAACCCGAACAGTGCGACCACGCCGACGACGGTGTAGCCGAGGTCCCGCAGGTCCGGCACGCGGAAGTCGAGGTACGCGAGCGTCTTGTCCGTCCACTGGAAGTAGACGAGCGCGACGGTTCCGGTGCCGAACCCGAGTGCGACTGCGCCGATGGCGAGTTGGACGCCGGTGCCGGGTTCGCCGGGGAGAACTCCTCCCGCGATACCGAGCAGGAGACTCCCCCACAGCGAGATTGCGAACAAGCCCGCGAAGCCGACTGTGAGACTCCACGCGACTTCCTTCGCGGCGCGCCCGAGCGACTCGGGGAGTCCCCTGCCGTCGCCATAGGCCGCGATGACGCCGCCGATACCGCCGACGAACGCGAGCGTCACGCCCCACGGCGAGAGAGTCGGTGCTTCTGCGACGGGTGCGCTCGTGCCAGCGAGCGTGCCCGCGGTCGCTACGCCGACGTAGCCGACGATACCGAGACTGGCGACGCCAGCGACGAGCGACCCCGAACCGCGGGCGAGCAAGTCGCGCCGACGGAGGGCGAACGCGCCGAAGGCGGCGGTGCCGAGGACCGCGAGGACGACGTTTTCGACCGGGCCGACCCCGACGGTCCCCCACGGGAACGCGGCGGCCGCGAGAGCGAGTCCGGCCAACACGACGCCGACGCTCGCGGCAGAACGGTCTTCCATACCTCGGACAAGGACCGGCCGGGCTAAAGTCCCTATGCTTGGGCGCGGCGGGTGTCGGTCGCGCCGCGCCAGCGCGAACCCGACCGACGGTTCCGCGATACTACGAGATTACTCGACCGTCAGCGTCGTCTTCTCGGCCACGGCGTCGGCCTCCTCGAAGTCCCCGCCGCCCAGCAGACCGCGGGCGGCCTTCTTGCCCCACTCGACCGCGGGTTGGGTGAACGTCGAAACGTCGGCGAGTTCGCCGTAGACGACGCAGGCGGCCTCCATGCCGTAGAGGAGTTCGCCGAGGCTTCGCTCGTCAATCCGGTCGATTTCGACCCGGACGTTGGGTTGGCTCGCGGCGGCCAGACTCGCTTCGGTGGCCTCGAACTCGGCGTCCAGCAGTTCGCCGAGCGACGACCCGCCGAGGTACGACAGGCCGTCGAGGTCCGTCTCGGGAATCTCGCGGTCGGCGCGCTCTTCCGGGCGGACGAGCGTGACCATCTTGTCGTGGGGTCCCGCGCGGTAGAGTTGAAGCTGAGAGTGCTGGTCGGTCGCGCCGAGCGCGCGGGCGGGAGTCTGTCCCCGCCCGTCCTTACCGAGGCTCTCGGCCCACAACTGGGCGAACCACTCGGCGAACGTTTCGAGCGACTCGGCGTAGGGCATCACGGCGTTGACTCCGGCACCGCGCTCTTCGAGGGCGTAAGAGGTCGCGCCGTAGGCGTAGGCCGGACTCTCGTAGAGCGACCCTGCGAGGCGGTCCGCCTCGTCGCTCGCGCCCGCCAGAATCGCGTCGAGGTCGTGGCCGCAAATCGCGGCGCAGGCGAGTCCGACCGTCGAGAGGACCGAGAACCGACCGGGCACGCCGTCGGGGACCGAGAGCGCGGGCAGGTCTTCCTTCTCGGCGAGTCGCCGGAGGTTGCCCTCCTCGCCGGTCGTGACGAAGGTCCGGTCGGTCCAATCGACGCCCACGTCGGCCATCGCCTCGCGGACGACGAGGAAGTTGGCGAGCGTCTCGGCGGTGGTTCCGGAGCGCGAAACCACGTTGACCGCCGTCGAGTCGAGCGGCAGGGAGTCGAGCAACCGGGTGACGTGTTCGGGGTCCACGTTGTCGAGGAAGTAGGCGTCGGTCTCGGAGGGCAGGCCGTTTGCGAGGGTCGCGGCCCCGAGCGCCGACCCGCCGATGCCGACGGTCACGAGGGCGTCGGCGTCGGCGAACGGTTCGACCGCGGCCCGAATCGCGTCGGGGTCGGCGGTGTCGGGCAGGTTCAGCGCGGCGTAGCCGTGTTCGGCGTCCTCGCGGCCGCGCTGGATTCGCTCGTGGGCGTCGGCGACTCGCTCGTCGAGTTCGTCGAGTTCGGTGCTGGTGAGTCCGGGGTCGGCGACTTCCGACAGTGCGTTGCCGAGGTCAACTCGCATGTACCCCTATCCGCGACGGCGTAGGACTAAAATTGAGGTGGTGTTCGGCGCTCGTAGTTCCCGACAGCCGCGATGTAGCTCGATTCGGGACCGGCTTTTTCGTCTAACTGCGCCTACTAGTTTGTTAGAATATCAGTTCAAGGTGAAGTTTTAAGTAGCTGTTAGTATTTGTATATTTAGGAGAGAAAATAAAATGATTGACACTACCCTGACTCGCCGTCAGGTGCTCCACGGAATCGCCGCAGGTACGGCCACTACGGGACTTGCGGGCGCGGCAACCACGAAGCGCCCGACCCGGAAAATCGTCGGTCTGAGGGCCGACGAGTCCTTCGACCGGGCACGGGACGCGGCCGACGACGTGTACCGCGAACTCGACTTCGGTTCCGTCGGGAAGGCAGTCGCTGGCACGTTCTCCGAGAAGGCCCTGAAGGGTCTCCGGAAGAACCCCAAGGTCCGGTACGTCGAGGACGACGGCACGGTACGGGCGCTGTCCCAAACCCTGCCGTGGGGCGTCGACCGCGTGGACGCCGACGTGCTACACAGTAACGGCGAGACAGGTAACGGCGCAGACATCGCTATCCTCGACACGGGAATCGACGACGACCACCCCGACCTGCAAGCCAACCTCGGAACCGGCAAGGATTTCACCGGCACCGGAACGTGGGACGACGACAACGGTCACGGCACCCACTGTGCCGGAATTGCCAACGCCATCAACAATAGCCAAGGCGTCGTCGGCGTCTCCACCGAAGCCACCCTTCACTCCGTCAAGGTTCTCTACAGTAGCGGAAGCGGCGTGTTTTCCGACGTTGCCGCGGGCATCGAGTACGTCGCCAATCAGGGCTGGGACGTAGGGTCGATGTCGCTCGGCGATTCCACCGGGAGTTCGGCGCTTCAGGATGCGGTCGAGTACGCCCGGAACAACGGCGTGTTCCTCGTCGCCGCGGCGGGCAACTCCGGGCCATGTTCGGACTGCGTGGGCTATCCCGCGGCCTACCCGGAAGTCATGGCGGTCAGTTCGACCAACTCCAGCGACGGCCTGTCGAGTTTCTCCAGCACGGGTCCGGAAGTCGACATCGCCGCACCCGGTTCCAACGTCTACTCGACGTACGTCGGTGGCGGCTACGACACGCTCTCGGGGACCTCGATGGCCTGCCCGCACGTCGCTGGCGCGGGCGGCCAACTCATGGCGAACGGCGCGAGCAACTCGAACGCCCGCTACACGCTCGCGGAGACGGCCGAAGACATCGGTCTCGGAAACGACGAACAGGGTGCCGGTCTGCTCGACGCCAAGGCGGCGGTCGGCAGGGAAGACCCCTCCGTGACTACCGACGGCGGTGTCCCCGGACAGGGGAGTGTCACCATGTACGGCGAACTGCACGACATGGGTGCTGGCGCAAACTCCGCGGACGTGTGGTTCGCATGGGGCTTCCAGAACGAGGGCTTCCCGCACACGACCGGCAGGCAATCACTATCGTCACCCGGCGAATTTACGGCCGTGGTTGACGGACTGCGCGACGGCGAGACAATCCAGTTCAAAGCCGTCGCCGAAGACAACGACGACGGCGACAGGGACGAGGGCACCGTTCACCTAGAGGCGACCTTGATGCCGAAACCTTGACTGACTCCGAGCAGGCCCTTTCATCGCACCCCTTTTCACCTCGCACTCCCAACCTCTCGATGAGATGGGCGACACCCGAACCGAGAGCGACCCCGCCGAACCGTCCGGGTCCCGGAGCGTCGTGGTCGGCGCGTTCCGCCGAGCGTTCGCCGAGACCGACTCCCGACTGCTCAAGTCCTACGCCGTCGTGAGCGCGCTTCTCGGCGCGCTCACGTCGATTCTGCTCCTGCTGGCGTTCCCGGTGTGGGTGTTCAACACCACCGGCGGGTCGGAACTCGCCACCTTCTCGCGGGCGTTCCTCGTCGTCGGCGGGGTCCTCCTGCTGGTGGTGCTGGTCGCGCCCGTCTACTCGTCCGGGCGGCGGCACGCCCGCGGGACCGCGAGCGTCCGCGCGGACGCGACGCTCGCGCTCTCGGGCTACCTGTTCGTCCTGTCGCTGTACGTCTCGCTTCTGATTTCGGCTCCGCCGGGTCAACGCGAGACCCCGCCCGCGCTGGTCGCGCCCGCGGTGGAGTTTCTCTACTCGCTCCCGTCGGTCTACGCCGTCGCGCCGCCACTGCTGGCCGCGGCGCTGGTCGCCGCCGTCCACCGATTCGCGCGATAGCGGTCGCCTGCGGGGGCAAGCGCAACCGGGAAAAGCGCGGCCTCCGTAGGTCGAATTATGAGCGACTCCGACCCCAGCGAGAAGACGAGTACCTTCCTCGTCACCCACGCCGAGGGTAATTCGGCAGTCCTGAAGGACGTACGCGACGGGCAAGTTCACACGCTCTCCTCGAACCCCGGCGTCGAAGAGACTGACGCGGTGGAGGCCACCGTCGCGCCCGACCCGCCGATGAATCTCACGTGGTCGGTCGTGGAAGTCCAAGAGCGCCGCACCCTCTCGACGGAGCGAAGCGAGGAACCCCCGACGGTCCAAGAGCGCGAACTCGCCGACGAACAGGAAGTCGGCGAAGTCGCCCGCGAAGAACGCGCCGGAGACGGCGAGATTCACGTCCTCTCGGTCCCGCCCGAGGACACCGAGGACGCGGTGGCGGACGTACTGGACGACGAGGGAACGCTCTCGCGGGCGGCCCGACTCGGCGTCTCGCGCGTCGAAGTCCGCGCGGAGGAAGGCGTCGTCAGCGTGCGCTACATGCCGTAGCGGAGCGAGTTACACTTCGTTCGGTCCGCCCTCGCTCTGGACCTGCCAGCCACCCTGAATCCCGCAGGCCTCCCGGACCGAGAACTCGACTGCCGTGTCCGGGCCGAACGTCTCGCCGCCCTCGATTTCCTCGATTCGGAGCGGCACGTCTAAGGTACTGCCACAGCATCCGACGCCGACGAACTCCTCGAAAACGTCGCCCTGCCGAACCCGGTCGGTCTTGGTCTTGCGGAGGTACGCGACGAACGCGTCCTTCTCGACCTGAAACCGTCCCCAGTCGCTCAGGTCCTCGGGATACGAGACCACCACGCGGTCGGCGGGCGTGAGGTTCTCGTGTCGCTCGCGTAGGTTCTCGTCTCCTGTCGCCGTCTCGTCGGTATCTGTTCCCATGTCTCCGACTACGCGGGCGAAGGGTTTGAGCCTTCTTCCCGCGGGAACATCTCACGTGAAAGCGAACTGTATAAGAACACTTATTCACGGCCGTACCACATTCCACACCCATATGGTAGCGTTCGAAGTGCCGGAGGTGGACTACACCCAGTACACCAACCGGCAGTTGGCGGCGATACCCCTCGCAGTTCTCGCCGTCGCACTGCTGGTTATCCTCGGGTGGCAACTCACCACTGGCGCACCGGTACGGCTCGGTATGGAGTTTACTGGTGGCACGGAGCTACGCGTCCAGACTTCGACACCGCCCTCCGAAATTTCCACGGCGTTCGACGAGGAGGCGACGGTCACGCCCGTCCAGACCTCCGCGAACACCTACATCGTGACGTTCCCGCCTGAGGCCGAAGACATCGCTCAGCAGGCGCGAAACAACTTAGAACCGGTACAGGGCCAGTCCACCGCGGACATGGTGAAGTCCGTGCAGGGGACCTCCGCGAGTTTCGGTGAATCGACCCAGCGACTCGCGCTGATGGGCATCGGTCTCGCGTTCGTCGGCATGAGCGTCCTCGTCTTCCTCATGTTCCGGACGTTCGTACCCTCCATCGCGGTGGTCATCTCGGCGTTCAGTGACATCGTGATTCCGGTCGCGCTGATGAACCTGCTGGGCATCCCGCTGTCGCTGGGTACGGTCGCGGCCCTGCTGATGCTCATCGGGTACTCGGTGGACTCCGACATCCTGCTGAACAACCACATCCTCCGCCGGTCGGGTGGGTTCTACGAGTCCACCCACCGCGCGATGCGGACCGGCGTGACGATGACCGTCACGTCGCTGTCGGCGATGGCCGTCATGTCGGTTGTCGCCTACTTCTTCGGCATCGACCTGCTGGCGTCCATCGGTATCGTCCTCGTCCTCGGTCTGGCGACCGACCTGATGAACACGTACATGCTCAACCTCAGCCTGCTTCGCTGGTACAAGTACGAGGGGGTGTCTCGATAGATGGACTTCCGAGACAACTGGCGAGTCATCCTGCTCGTCGTCTTCCTCGTGGTCAGCACGTTCGCGCTGTTCTCGCCCGGCGTCGGTGGCGACGCCGGTGGCGGCGACGGCGCAGTCGTAGAGGAGACCAGTAGCGGCCCGACCAACCTCCAGTTCGGTCTCGAACTCTCCGGTGGGACTCGCATCCGCGCGCCCGTCAACGGACTCACGGCCGAGAACGTGGACGTGCCGCGGGGGACCCAACCGCTCACCGTAGAGCGACGGGTCGCTGGGAACATCTCGGGCGTCACCGCTTCCGACGTGACCGTGCGCCTCGCGGCCGCGGCCAACGAGACGACTACCGTCGAAGTGTTCAGCGACAACGTTACCGAAGACGAGTTCGCAAGCGCCCTCCAGCAGGCCGGATACTACGCGGACGACACCACCGTCCGACAGGGCGTCACCGAGGAGACCCGAAGTACGGTCGTGCGCATCCTCCGGGACAAGATTTCGAAGGCCGGACTCTCGGGCGGCCGCGTCCAAGAGGTCGAAACCGCGGACAACCAGCACTTCGTGGTCATCGAGATGCCCAACACCAACCGGACCGAAGTCGAGGACCTCGTGACCGAACGCGGGAAGGTCGAAGTCGTCGCCACGTTCCCGGCCGACAACCAGACCGGCAACGGCACCCAGTACCGCCAAGTGCCCCTGCTCTCGCAGGGCGACTTCAGTAGCATCGGAACTGCTCAAGAGAGTTCCACGAGTGGTCCAAATGTTCCTGTCGTTCTGAATCAGCAGGCCGCCGAGAACTTCTCGAACGCGATGCGGAAGTTCGGGTTCGTCACCGAAGGCGTCGGCCAGTGTCGCTGGCGGACGAACCCCGAGGACCCCGGATACTGCCTGTACACCGTTAAGGACGGCGAAACCGTCTACGCCGCGAGCATGGGCGAGCGACTCGCGGGAACCTTCCGCCAAGAGAAGTTCACCCAGAGTCCGAGCTTCGTCATGACTACGACGAACATGTCCGAGGCGCGTGAACTCCAGATTCACCTGAACGCGGGTGCGCTCCCCGCCTCGCTGAACATGGAGCAGGGCACGTCGTACTTCCTCGCGCCGAGTCTGGCCGAGGAGTTCAAACTCTACTCGCTCATCACCGGACTGGTCGCGGTCGGCGCGGTCAGCGCCGTGGTCTTCCTCCGGTACGGAGACCCGAAGGTCGCCGCGCCGATGCTGGTGACGGCGCTTTCGGAAGTCGTCATCCTGCTCGGGTTTGCGGCCGCGGTCCAACTGCCGCTGGACCTCTCGCACATCGCCGGGTTCATCGCGGTCATCGGGACCGGGGTGGACGACCTCATCATCATCGCCGACGAGGTGATGTCGGAAGGCGACGTGTCTTCCTCGCGGGTGTTCCAGAGCCGCTTCCGCAAGGCGTTCTGGGTCATCGGTGCCGCCGCGGCGACGACCATCATCGCCATGAGTCCGCTGGCGGTCCTCTCGCTCGGGGACCTGCAAGGATTCGCCATCGTCACCATCCTCGGCGTCCTCATCGGGGTGCTGGTGACGCGCCCGGCCTACGGTGACATCCTGCGGAGTCTGCTGACCGAGAAGTAAACTCGCTTTCCGTCACTTCTTCGCTCGCTGGCGTCGTCCCGAACGAAACAGACATAAGTATGAATCGGATATGAATCGGTATGGGAGGGAGCGAAAAACGAAAAGTGGGGGAACGTGGACAGATAACGCTTCCCAAAGACCTGCGGAAACGGTTCGGCATCCACGGTGGAGACGAAGTTATCGTCAGCGAGGAAGACGACAAAATCGTCATCGAGACGCCGGTGTCGGAGGCCGACCTCGCGGAGGGGTATCGTCGTCGTGCGGACCGTGACCGGGAAATCGCCGACGCGTTCGACGGGGTTTCACGCGAAGCGGCTGAAAGAGTGGGCGATGTCCCCGACTGGTAACTCATGCAGGTTCGTCGTGGCGATGTGGTAGTCGTCGAACTCGACCCGACTCGTGGTTCCGAACAGCGAGGAACCCGCCCGTGTTTGGTCGTTCAGAACGATGTCGGGAACGAGAACGCGCCGACTACTGTCGTCGTTCCGTTCACGACTTCGTTCGGCGAAAGACTGTACCCGTTCGAGGTGCTAGTAACGACTGAAGAGTCCCCACTCCGCGAAGCTTCGGTTGCAGTTTGTAGCCAAATTCGTACGGTCTCCATCGACCAGCGGATTCGGGAGAACCTCGGAGCGATTCCGGACGACAAGATGGAAGAAATCGATACTGCTCTCGAGTACAGTTTGGGACTCCGGAACATATAAGACTCTTACTCGTCGTCTCCCGCAGATTGCTTCCCGTCCCGGTACTCCCCGAGCAGGTTCCACGGCGAGAACTCGCCGGAGAGCAACCGGTCCAACAGTCGCCACTTCAACAGCGCCGCGACTGCGAAGAGACCGAAGAAGACGACTTCGAAGGGACTCGGCATCGCCGCGAGCAGTGGGGGACCATACTTCGCGGTCCGAACCCCACCGCCAAAAAGTTCAGGATAGCTCACCCGACGCCGATTGACGCTCGTCCTTCTCCACCCGGCGCGCGCTGGCGCGGCCCGCAAGTGGCCGCGCCGACGGCGTGCGAGAGACGAGTAGCACAGGCCGGAGCGAAGCGACTGAGGCTTGCGAGACGCTTCGCGTCTCGCTGACCTGCGACCGCAGGCAACGCAGTCGGTTGAGGACGTGGCCCTCGCGATGCGGGGCGGTGCAGTGCGGTCTTCATCGGAGTCGGCAGTAGCTAGCTTGACCGCCGTAGCAAACTCCGCCAGCGTAGCAAACCTCGCCGATGTAGCAAACCCGCCGGTAACAGGTCCGAACCCCTCGAAAAAGCCTACTTTCCCCGCTCCGACCTGCTCGACCTAAAACTCCCCCAGTCCAGACTGCTCGGCCTCCGCCAGCACGTCCTCGCAGGTGGACCAACTCCGTCGCGCGCAGTCGGGCAGACGGCCCTCCGCGGCCACGAACGACTCCAGAAACTCCCGAGTAGTCGAGTCGCTCGGATAGCCCGACCCGAGGTCCCCGAGTTCCGGGCCGTACTCGTCGGCGTAGCGGTCGGCGAGCGTTGCGACGTGGGCGTCCCGTTCGACCTTGGCGACGATGCTGGCCGCGCCGACCACGGCGTACTCGTCGTCGGCCCCGTGTTCCGCGGTCAGCGACACCTCTGCGGGTGCGCGGTCGGCGACTCTGCGGGCGAAACGTTCCTCGCTGGTGTCGCCCGCGTCCGCGATGCCCTCCGGGGCGCGCTCGTCCGGACCGACGACTTCGCCGACGGCCTCGGCGTGGGCCGCCACGGTGAGGGTGTTCATGTCCTCGTCGCCGTCGATTCGCTCGACCGGGACTTCGGCGACGCCGACCGCGATGCGGTCGGCGTCGCGCAACTCGGCCGCGATGCGCTCGCGGCGCTTCGGGGCGAGTCGCTTCGAGTCGGCGATGCCCGCCGGGAGCGCGTCCGAGTCGGAGACTCGGACCGCGGCGGCGAACATCGACCCGAGGACCGGACCCTTTCCCGCTTCGTCTACTCCGAACACGCTCCCGAAGTCTGTGCGCGACTAATTGGTTGTTTCGATGGTCGGCGGGGTGCGGTTCGGGAGGACTTGAGGTTTGTATAGGAATGTTAAAGAATTGTATAGTTATGTTTAGAATTGTTGTAACTTGCCGGACGACCGTTCTGTCCCGGCACGCGAAGCACGTTCGTCGTTCGACTCGGCGCGCGCCGGGGACGGAGATAACGCTCGCGTCACGGTTCGCGTCCGAACGCCTCTCACTCACATAGAAACTATTTTACTTTCGATTCGAAATACTCCGACTAACGTGGTACGCTTCCCGAATCCGGTCCGACTTCTCATCCTCGCGGTCGGCTGGGTGCTCGCTCGCGTCGGTCTCGTCGCCCCGGAGCGAGTCCGTCGGACGACGGACCTCGCGTGGCCCCGCATCGTCACCGGACTCGCGCGGATGTCGAAGAACGCCGTGGACGTGGCGATGGTCGGGTTGGCAATCGGCCCGGTCGCAATCGCGGGCATCGGTTTCGCCAGTCCCTACTGGGGCGTCGCGTTCTCGCTCGGCGGCGGCATGGCGGGCGGGACCATCGCGCTCGTCTCCCAGCGCTACGGCGCGGACGCCCGCGACGAACTCGGACAGGCGGTCCGGGCCAGCGCCGCCGTCGTGGTCGCGGTGTCGCTCCCCGTGGCCGCGACCTTCTGGCTCTTTCCCGCCGACCTCATCGCGGTGATGACCGACGACGCGCGGGCGGTCGAACTCGGCGCGGACTACCTCCGGATTCTCGCGTTCGGCGTCCCGTTCGCGGGTCTCAACCTCGTCGGAAGTCGGGTCTACATCGGCGCGGACGACGCGTGGACGCCGATGGTCGTCCGCGGCGGCGGCGCACTCGCCAACGTCGTCCTCAGCGGCGTCTTCATCTTCGGTCTCGACGCGGGCGTCGTCGGGGCCGCCGTCGGCACCGTGCTGGCGAACGTCCTCGTGACCGCGACGTTCGTCGCGGGTCTCGTGTGGGGTCGTCTCCCGGGCGTCGGCGACTTGCCCGTGCAGGTGAATCCCGTCGGCACCTACCTCGACCGCGAGACGATTGTGGACTTGGTTCGCATCGGTCTCCCGGTCGTGGGCCGCAACGGAATCTGGACCGTCGCCAAGTTCCCGATGCTCGCCATCGTCGCGCTGTTCGGTCCCGGCGTGGTCGCGGCCTACGTCATCAGTCGGCGCATCTGGGGACTGATGAACACGCCCGGTTGGGGTTTCGGACTGGCCGCGAGCAGTCTCGTCGGTCAGGAACTGGGCACCGGCGACGAACGCGCCGCCGAGGAGTACGCCGTGGACATCGTGGTCTTCTCGGTCGCTACCTACGTCGTCGCGGCGGCGCTGGTGGGCGCGTTCGCCGAACCAATCGTCCTCCTGTTCGTCGGTGACGCCAGCGACCTCTCGATTCCGGTCGCGGTAGCACTCGTCTACGCGGCCTGCGTCGCCGCCGTCGGACAGGGCGTCAAAGCCGCGACCGCGGGACCGCTCGACGCCAGCGGCGACACGCGCTGGCCGTTCTACAGTCAAGTCGTCGGCATGTTCGGGGTCGCCATCCCGGTGGCGTATCTCGGAGCCACCACGTCGCTCGGACTGATGGGTCTCTACCTCTCGTTCGTCGCCGAGACGACGGTTCCAGCGGTCATCAACTACTACCGGTTCTCGACCGGCAAGTGGAAGGCCATCAGTCGGGAGTTCCGACCGGACGCGCCCGCCGACGATTGAACGACCCAATCGCCACGAGCGCGGGAATTTCACGCCCCCGCAGACGGGACGAACAGAGCGTCTGACGGGTGTCTGCCGGAGATTGATGCCTCTGGAAGTCGTCCGACAGGTATGGCAGTTTCGACTCACTCGACCGAGACCGACGCGACGGCACTCTACCGCACCCGCCACGACCCCACCGACTCGGAACCGGTAAGCAGGACGCTCTACACCGCGCTCGCGGCCGTCGAGGGCGTCTCGCCGTCGGAACTCGACCTCACACTCTACGACAGCGTGGACGTGGACGCCATCGACGCCCTGTTCCGGGCGAACGAGACCGCCGACTGGCAGTTCACCGCCACGGTCGAACGGTACGAGATTCGGATTCACGCCGACGGCCGGGTCGCCGTTTCGTCCGCCGTCGAGTGACCGACGCCGAACGGCGGGACCGCGCCGGTCACTCTCTCCACGGGTCGGTCTGCTCGCGCTCGTGGAACTCGCGCTCGCCTCGACTCACGACGCCGTAGACCACGACGGCCGTCATCGCAAGGTAGAACAGGCCGACGCCCATCACCACCGTCGCGCCCGAGATGCCGAATATTCGGGCGGTCGTTCGCCACGTCTCCTTCGGTTGGAACACCGTGATTCGGACCAGCCACGACGCCAGCAGGACGAGCAACAGCGGATAGTAGATGCGCCGGAGTCGCCGGGCCAGCGCGACGAGCATCGGCGTCTTGACCGACGGGTCTCTGAGGTCGGCGGCGAGACGCTGCCGCCAGTCGGGATGGGTCGGTTCGCTCTCGGGGTCGAACACTCCCGCGAACAGGTCCTGTTCGAGCAGTCGGACGCGCTCGCGCCACACGTCGTAGGCCCGGTAGCGCCGGGTCTCGACCACGAGAAAGACCACCATCGCGCCCATCCCGACGAGCAGGAGGTAGTGGGGGTTGCCGGAACTGGAGAACACCCACGTCAGCAGGGCGGCGATAATCGTGACCGCCCAGTAGGATGTCTGGTCGAGACGACCCCGCCACGTCGTCGTGCGGTGGAGTTGTCCCCGATAGAAGTGGCCGAGCATCCCGGTCATCGCCGAGGGGTCGCTGGCGACGGCCTCCCCGACGTTCTGTCCGAACCGGTCGCCGGGGTCGTCGTCCGGTATCTCTTCGCGGTCTTCGTTGCCGTGTGGCCGGTCGTCGGGTCCCATGTCGGCGGTACGCCGTTTCGGTATCTACGGTTTGTGGCGCATCGGTCGCCTCGGTCGGACCGCGGTCTCCGGACCGAAGTCCTCAGACAGCTTCCTTCAGATACTCGGGGTCGTCGAACGCTTCGTCTTCGCCCTCGACGGCCACTACGTCGAGCGCCGTGACCTCCGCGCCGACGCCGAGCAGACCCGCGAGACTCGGGGTTGTCCGGCCGTCGTCGCCCGAGACGAGTTCCTTGACGTAGAGACCGCCTTCGCCGTGGACTTCGAGTTCGCCGGTTCGGGTGTCTTCGAGGTGGCCGTCGATGTCGTAGACGCTCCGGGTCCGGGTGAGCGAGGCCCGGCGGTGGTCCACGCGCTGGGGAGTGTCCTGTTCGACGGTAGCGCCTCGGAGTTCCTCGATGGCCGCTTCGAGGGCCTGCTCGGTCACGTCGTCCTCGAAGGCAACGTCCATCCGGTAGGTCTTGCTCGCGTCGAGTTCCTTGACGCGCTCGACCATCTCGTGAGTCGCCAGCGCGAGGTCGGTGACTTCGACCTTCCCGTCGGCGAACTCGTTGATTTCCCGCTGGAGCGCGTCGGTGTCCACGCTCCGGGTTCGGGGGCGCTTGACTTCGATGACGAAGGGTCGGCCGGTCCCGAGCATTTTGGCGTCCACGTCCTCGCGGCCCGCGCCGTGGAACAGCGCCTCCTCGCCGTCCATCGCCTCCAAGACCGGCGGGGTGGTGAGTTGCTCGACGCTCTCGTCGTAGAGATAGCCCGACCCGCCGCAGTGGTCGCAGGGTTCCTCGCCGCCGCCCTCCGCGAGTTGCTTGCCCGACCCGCCACACTCCCGGCAGGGCCACTCGGTCTGGGGGATGTCGCGCTTCAGTTTCTCGTACCGGCCGTAGACGAACGCCGAGTTGATTTGGACCTCGACCGCGTGGTCCGAGATTTCTCCCTCCTCGCCCGCCCGCGGCGCGGCCTCGACGTTGAGCAGGGCCAACACGTCGGGGCGCTCGAAGTCCACTTCGGTCCCGGTGAGTCGGCCGACGCGCTTGCCGACTTCCCGGTTGAACTCGGACTTGAACGACTCGCCCGCGTCCTCGGGCAGGTCGGCGGACTCACGGAGCAGGGCCTCGTTCTCCTCGATGAGCGGCGGGGTCCGAGTTCCGACCTGATAGGTGGCGAAGTTCCAGCCTTCGAGCGAGTCGGCGACTTTCCGCGCCCACTCGTCGAACCGCTGGCTCTCGCCCTCGCACACCCAGCAGGTCTCGGGGTCGGTCGGGTCGAAGGGGTCGTCGTCCTCCAGTGCGGCCGCGACCCGGAGCGAGCGGCCGCGTTCGTCGTTGGTCAGCCCGAAACTCCGGTCGGCGAAACACCGGCCCAGACAGGAATCGCAGACCGGGCCGTTCTCGGCGACCCGGCGAGCGTCTTCGAGGATGGTCATGTCGATAGGGTGGCGACGCGGCGGTTTACGGGTTTCTCATTCGGCGCGAAGCGACGGTCCGACGCCACCGCAACCCCTTTCGCCCCGCCGCGAGAGACCCCGAGCATGCAAACCGTCTTCCACGTTTCGACGCCCGAGGACGTGCGGGTCGTCGTCGCCAAGGTCCGGAACCTGCTCGCCGACGAGTCGGTCGAGATGGAGTCGGTCGCGGCGGTCTTCGACCGCGGGGAGGCCATCGCCAGCCTCCACGCCGACTCGGACCTCGCCGGGGACCTCCGGGACCTTCTCGGCGAAGGCGCCGGTCTGAAGGTCTGTCGCAACGCCGCACGGCACCCCGCGGTCTCGGAGACCGACTTGCTGGAGGGAGTCGAAGTCGTCTCGTCGGGCGTCGGCGAACTCACCCGGTTGCAGGACGAGGGGTACGCCTACGTCCGACTCTGAGGGGGATTGTTCTCTCCGCCAGCGTGCGCTCGCGTGCGACACGCCCACTCCGGCGTGTGCGCCCGCGCTCGACCGTCCACCCCGGCGCGTGCGGGCGCGGCCCGCGAGTGGCCGCGCCCATCCGCGCGAGGTCGTCGGCGCTGTGCGCCGACTGCTCGGCAGACCGGATTGTCTGCCGGTGGACGACCGAACGAGTACCCGAAGGGTACGAGTGAGGGAGTCGGTTGGGGAGGTGTGTGGCCCGCGGTGGCGGTGCGGGGCGGTTGCGGTCTTCATCGGTTCAAGCCTGAAGTTAGCTTCCTCTCGACAACTTACGTCTGTAGTGCCGACTCATCTCTAGCGGGACCGACGAACGCCGAAGACGACTACCACCACTACCGACTACCACACCGAAGACGACTACCACCACTACCGACCACCACACCGAAGACGACTACCACCACACCGACCACCACCGACAAGGACCCAAACCCCTCTCCGACCCATCGACCCCCACGAATTTCACGGCGCGCGTCGTGGACGGGGTATGGCTTACCGCGCCAACTACGCGCTGGTGAACGTGAGCGCCCACCTCGGGGACGAGGACGCGCTGGACGTGCCGTGGGCGGAGTACGTCGGCGACGCTACCTCCGAGTTCGAGTTCACGGTCCCGACCGACCGCGCGACCGACCCCTACCTCGGCTTGCAGGCCTTTCGCGTCGGTGAGTACGGCCACGAAATCCAAATCAACGACGAGTCGCTCGGCGGGTTCGACGTGCCGCCCGCCGACGGGTGGCAGTACTGGGAGGACGCCATCACCGACACCGAACTCCACGAGGGCGCGAACACGCTCCGGGTCCGTCGCGACGAGTCCACTGACGACAGTTTCGCGGTGAACAACGTCACGATTCACTGGCGCGAACCCGTCGAGTAGGGTCCGGCGGGGTCTCGCGGGGGAGATGGGACCGAACTAGCTATTCCCGATTTCGTTCCTCACTACCGCGCTCGGCGTCCGTCCGCGAGGTTTCACCCTCGGGATACCACGTCGGCGTCTCCCCGGTAGGTCGCCACGACGGGGTGCGCCCGTCGTCAGCCCACGGGTCGGTCTCGGCGCAGAACCGCGCGAGATACTCCTCGGTCGCGTATCGGAGGTCGAAGACGGTCTGGCGCATCCGTTCGACCTGCTCGGCCGAGAGGTCGCCGTCCCGGTAGACCGCGCTGGCGGTCTCGTCGGCCGCGACGGTCGCATCCTCGGCGAGGCGAGTCACCACCTGCCACGTTGTCTCGCGTGCGATGCGTTCGTACTCGTCGGTCCGGTCAGTGGGTGTCATTTTTGTCGTGGGGTCGCCCGTCGCGTCTTCGGGTTCCGACGGGAGTCGGTCGTCGGGTCGCGTCGGGAGTGGACTTCCTCACATCTCGATTGTGGACGGGCGAACAAGTAATTACTGATGGCAACTACTAACTCATGCTACTATAAGAAACAACCGATAGTTGTAGGCAGAGTGAAAAGTCGGTAGCGAAAAACCCCGATAGGGTAGTGAGACTGTGAAACTCCAGCGGCCAACCGATTTCCTGATTCTCCAGCAACTCGCCGACGGTGGCCGAAACGTCGCGTCCAACGTCGCACTGGAAATCGACAAGAGTCGGTCGCACGTCAACGTCCGACTCCCGATTCTGGCGGACTACGGACTGGTCACGAAGATTGGCCCGGCCGAGAACTCAGGCCTGTACGAAATCACCCCGAAAGGGCGGGTCGCACTCGCCCACCGCGAGGCGTACGACGACCCCGACGTGGACTTCGACGCACTGGTCGAAGCAGAACGGACAGACGGAGACGCCGAGTGACCGCCGCGTCGCCTCGGTGAACCTTGGTAGCGTCTCCCCGGCGGGCCACAACGACGGGGCGCGCCCGTCGTCAGCCAATGGTTCGGTTTCGGTGCGGAACCCCCCGATATGCTTCTCGGTCCGGTCAGTGGGTGTCATTTTTGTCGTGGAGTCGCCCGTCGCGTCTTCGGGTTCCGACGGGAGTCGGTCGTCGGGTCGCGTCGGGAGTGGACTTGCACGATGTCACTGTCTCGCTATAACCACTTCAAGATTTGCGTTCGCAAGTCTGTAGAATTCTATTTAGGAAGCAATCTCGTTCCACCGGAGCGGTTAACCGACTGTTTCGCCGCTTATTCGTCATGCGCCAGCGTGCGGAGTGGATGAAACCGGCCGACGACGCTATCCTCGAATACGTCAGCGACGCCGGTGAGGTCCCGCCTGCGGTCGTCGCCCGGAATACGGACATGCACCGGAACTACGCGGGCGAGCGATGCCGGGAGTTGACGAGTTACGGCCTGCTCGAAAAGCGCGAGGGCGGGTACTATCGACTCTCCGACCTCGGTGCGGCGTACCTGAACGAAGAGCTAGACGCGACGACCTTAGAAGGGAACGACGGGTGAATCCGCGGGGCCATCGTCCTCGGCGGTTCGGCATCCTCTCGGGTTTTCGTTCCTCGCTCTCCTACCCCCGCTATTCCTCGGATAATTTTCATCACGGTCGGCGACAATGTATCTACGCTCGAAACCCATCTCTCTCCGGACGAGACAAACCTCTACATTGCTAAAACGAGTACTTATTTATACTTCGGCACCGAAATTCGGTCTACTATGCGAAAGCACGCTAGCTGGCTGACCCAGACCGACGAGCGAATCCTCGAATTCATCCGCGAACACGGCAACCACCCGCCGACGGCGATTCGCAACCGCCTCGCCGAACTCGGCGACGACCTCGACTACTCGGCCAACCACGTCGGGATGCGTTGCCGCGAACTCGACGACTACGGCCTGCTCGACAACCTCGGCGGCGGCACCTACGCCATCACCGAACAGGGCGAGCGGTTCCTCGACGGCGAGTACGACGCGGGCGACATCGAAAGCCGCGACTAGGAATCGGGACGTTCGGTTTTCGTTTTCGGAGTCGCTGGCCGGGTAGCGGTTGCTGTGTCGGCGGTCAGGAGTCGTCGGAATCGTCGCGGTGACACCGGAGCGAAGAAGTCCTCGAAAGCCCCCGCCCGCTCGCTACGCATCGGTGGAAACGTGAGTGCGACCGCAGGTATCGGAGCGAAGAACGTTTCAAAAGCCCCCGCCCGCTCGCGGTCGTTCAGCGACATATTCTCGCGCCTCACTTCGTTCGGCGCTCGAATAGGGGTCGCTGAGACGACCACAGGCCTGCGGCCCGCGAGCGGGCGGCCCCTTTATCCCACCCACGGCGGTTGGTCGTCGTCGCGTCCTGTCGGTTGATGGGCCGAGCGCGTCCTGTCGGTTGGTCGGCCGGGCGTTCGCTGGTGGTTGGTCAGTCGGGCGTGTGCGGCCGTCGTGGTCGGTGCGGAGAAGAGGGAGAGGGGTTAGTCGTCCGCTTCTGCTTCGGGTATTTGTTCGTTCTCAGGGCCGGAGCGGCCGTATTCGGTGTTGTAATCGGTAAGGAAGTCGAGTTCTGCTTGGCTAAGGTCGAAAATCTCCGCCAAGAGTTCGTCAGTCTTGTCGATTATCGGCTTTACCTGCGGCATGTCGAACTGGTCGCGGTTTCCGCCAGCGTGAACACTCTGCATCTTGCTCCAGAGTTCGTCAGCCAGTTCTTCGATTTCGTCTCTGTACGCTTCCAATTCGTCCGGTTCCGGCAACGGGAATCGGGTGATGTGTCCCGTGTTGAGGTGCCGGAAGTCCGCGTACGTCATCCAGTAGAGATAGAACAGCGACGAGTTGACCGTCAAAAATACCATCTGACACTCTAGTTCGTTGTCGAAGTAAATCGGCTCAATCGTAGTCGCGTTTCCGTGTACGTTCTCCGGAACAGCGTTGAGCCAGTAGCCGCCACCGCGCCGACGGAAGACCGGGTACTCGGTTTCTTCGTCTGCCTCGGCATCTGCGACGATTCGGTTCGATTTCTCCCGGAGTTTCACGATGATGTTCTCGATAGTCCCCGTGCCAACTTTCGGTAACACTTCGTAGCTTCGGTCGTTGCCGCCGATTTTCTCCCTGAGTTCGAGACCTTCGACGCTCCGGTAGGAGGGGTCTGTAAGTATCTCCTGTCGGTTCTCCCCATCGAATTGGAGGAACTTCGTCGTTCGAATCTCGCCCTGTTCGTCCGGATTCGTTTTGTGACCCGAGAGTAGAGCGATACGGACGATTGCGTTCGGGAACACCTGTTGGGGACGATGGGCAAAACAGGCGATGTCGGTTTGCTCTAAGTGGTCCCGCAGGTAGTCGTGGAACTCGGTAAGGTCACTCTGGTAGACGAGACGAAGTGTGGTGATATTCCCGAAGTACCCGCCTTCTTCCAACAACTGCAACTGTCGTTCCACGAAGTTCGCCGAGATGTCCCGAATCCCGCTGGTCTCGTACGTCGAGACGAACATCTTCTCTTCGTCCGAGAGCAGGTCGCCGTAGGGAGGGTTCCCGAGTACGATGTCGAAGTCGATGGAGTGGGTGTTTCCGCGTTCCTCCGCCACCTCCGGGAACTCCGCGACCCAGTGGAACGGCTTGCCCAGAATCCGGTCCAAGTCGTGCTGGGTCGGTTGGCGCTGGACCTCCGAGAAGACGTAGCCGTCTTCGAGCAGGTCCCGGAGTTTTCCGGCCAGAATCGCCTTGTCGTATCCGCCGTTGCCGTTCTCCTTGGTCTTGAGCGACCGCTCCCACTCCGCCACGTCCTGCTTGGCGCTCTTTTTGTACACCGAGAAGCCCATCCCCTCCAGTCGCTTGGTCTCGTCCTCCGAGAAGGCCGCGCCGTCCTCGCGTTTCACCCGGACCAGCGAGAACGTCGGGTAGAGGGTGTCGGCGTCGATGGACTCGACCACGGCGTCGAACTCCGCGGCCGTCTCGATGCTGGTCTCGACCGGCTTGGAGAACAGTTCGAGGTACTTCCGGTCGAGCGCGGGCCGAATCTCCTCGTCCAGATACCGCTCGATTTCGCGGGGGTCGCCCTCGTCGTCGCGCTTGTACTCGATGCGCTTGCGCTCGATTTCGCCGATGTCGTTGTTCCACACGTCGGCGTCGTCGAACGACCCCGCCAGCGGGAGACCCACCAGCGAGTTCCCGTGGGTGATGTTCACGTCGATGTTCGGTAGCTTGCCGAACTCGGGTTCCCACTGGTTGCCCTCCACGATTTTGAGCCACACCCGGAGCTTTGCGATTTCCGCCGCGATGCGGTCCACGTCCACGCCGTAGATGGCGTTCAGCGCGAGCGCCTTCTTCTCGGCGAAGCGCGTCCGGTCGTCGGGTTCCTCGCCGTCGGCGAGTCCGCGCAGAATCGACCCCTGCGCCCGGTGAATCTCGTCCATCGCGGTCGTCAGGAAGTGGCCCGACCCGCACGCGGGGTCCAGCACCTTCAACTCCCGCAGGTTCTGTTTGGCGGCCGCCATCGTCTCGTCGTCGCCGAAGTCGATGCGGGTCTGGTCTGCGCGGGGCGAGAAAACCGCCTCGTCGCACTTCTCTATCTTCTGGAGGAGTTCGGCCAGCGGGAGTTCTTCGAGATAGCTTCGGGCGTCCGCGGCGTCGCCCTCCCCGTCCGCGACCGACTCCACGAACGTCTCGACCAACACGTCCCGAATCTTGGGGTCCACGGACTGCTCGGTGACGATTTCGGTCACGTCGTTTGGCGTGTAGTAGGCCCCGATGTCCTTCTGGGTGCGCTCCTGTTCGATGTGGTTGATGGTCTTCTCGAAGACGCTCCCCAGAAGCGCCGGGTCGAAGCTGTCGCCGTCCAACTCCAGCCGACTCCCCTCGATGAGGTCCCGAATCACGTCGGGCAGGATGCGGTCGATAACCCGGTAGCGCGACTCGCCCTCGACGTTCTCCCGGAACAGGCCGCCGTTGAGATACGGCACCTCGCGGAACCACCCGTCGGGGTCGCGGTGTTTCGGTTCTCGGTCCGCCTCGGGCGTGTTCAGCAACTCGTAGAACAGCGGCCGAATCTGGGTCTCGTAGAGGTTGCCCGCGAACTCGTCGCCGTACTCCCGGTAGTGTTCGACCCGCTCGCGCAGGAACCCCTCGGGAAGTACCGACCGCGTTTCGAGAAACTTGACGAACAACAGTCGATTCACCAGCGTAATCGCAAACAGCCGCCGCTCCCGAACCGAGGGTTCGCCGTCGCCGACGAACCGAATGTCGTCCATCAGGCAGGTGTCGTAGTCGTACTCGTCGCTCTCGCCGAACAGCAGTTCGATGTACAACTCGTAGAACGCTTCCACGTCCCGCTTTCTCCGGTCGCGGATGCGCCGCGGCGCGGTCTGCGAGAGCAGTTCCGAGAACGACTCGCGCTCGAACGCCGAGACGAACGCCGCGATTTTCTCGTCGGGGTCGGCGTCGAGACCCGACTGCTCGACGAGTCTTTCCTCGTGGGCGATGGCCAACAGCGCGTCTCGGAAGTCCACGTTCGCCTGCTCGATTTCGGGATACTCGGTGAAGTCGCCGCCCAACTCGATTTTGAACACCTGCCACCGAATCCCGTCGGAGACGATGCCGTACTCCGCGCCGATGGACTTCCTGTCGAGGTAATCTTTAATTTGGCCGACGGCGTTCTCGAACTGGTTGAGTTGCTTGTTCTCCCCGATGACCTTCGTGTCGAGGTTCGCCACCTCGAAGTCGGGCCACACCACGGTTCCCCCGCGCTCGCCGTAGGGTTGGCGGACGCATTCGAGTCCGACCGCTTCGAGAAGTGGATAAATCAACTGCTCTTCGGCGTACCTCTCGGGTCTACTCCCGAGTTCGGCGCTCTCCAGCGAGTAGGTGTCGTCGGACAGTACGACTTCCAACTCCTGACTTGCGGATACGTCGTCGCGCTCGGCCAGCCGTCCGTAGAGGTCGTGAACGAACTCCGTCAGCACGTCCCGAACGGCGTCTGTCGTCCCCGCCATAGTAACTACGGAAACCCAACCAGACGAAGGATAAATTTGTACCGTTCTCGCCGCCCGTCAACTCAGCAGATAGCCCCACAGCGCCGCCGCGAGCAACGCCGCGGCGAACAGTCCCAGCGAGAGTACGTCGCCGTTCACGCCGCCGGAACCGTTCGCGCCCGCGTCGTTCGACTGGTTCTCCCCGGCGGACTCGCCGTCGTCCGCGCCGGATTGGGTCGCGTCACTCGCTTGCGACATCGCGTTCGCCGACGCCACGGCCTCGCGGTCCAGACCCACCGCGAACACAGAGAACCCCGGCGAGACGGCCTCGAAACGGTGGAAGCCGTCTTCCGACCCGCCGAGGCTCGTCGCCAGCGTCTGCCACTCGCCGCCGTGGTAGCGGTAGAGGCGGACCGCCTCGGGCGAGACGCCCGCCTCGTCCAGCGCCGAAGTTGCGACCCGGAACCGGAACCGTGCGGTCCCGATTTCGGCGTCGGAGACGTTGCGCTCCTCGACTTCGAGGTACGACAGCACCGCGCCCGCGTCCGGACTCGGCGTCCCGCCGGGCCGGTCGGCGGACGCCGACGCCGCCAGCGAGAAGTCCGACGCGCCGTCCGCGACGACCGACACCGACTCGAACGCCGAGCGATTCCCGCCGAAGTTCTCCGGGAGTCGGACCGCGGCCGGTTCGCCCGCCGTGGCGTTCTCGACTGCCGCGACTACTCGGCCGCCGCCGACGCGCTCGACGCTCACCGTCTGTTTCGGCTGTTTTGCGTCTTCCCGCTCGTCGTCCGCGTCCTCGCTCGCCGACCCACCGGTGTCGCCACTGCCGCCACTGTTGGCTCCGGTTGCGTCGGGTTGGACGCCGCCGCCTCCGCCGCCCATTCCGCCACCACCGCCCATTCCGCCACCGGCACCGCCGCCGCCCATTCCACCGCCGGACTCCGATTCGTTCGCGGCGACGGTCACGTTCCGGTGGACTTCTCGGCCCGCGGCGTCCACGAGGGTCACGCGGTACTCGCTCGGCGCGCCGAATCCGTGGGTCGCGTTATCTCCCGTCACGTTCGGGTCGCCGGGGGTCGCCTCGGGAGTTCCGTCGCCGTCGAAGTCCCAGCGATACTCGCCGGTCCGGTTCGCCCGGAAGACGACCGACTCGTTGACCGTCGGGCGGTCGGGCGCGTACGAGACGGTCGGCAGGGCGTTCGGAACGACGGCGACGGCCACCGAGTCGGTGTCGTTCGCGCCGTGGTCGTCGGTGGCGGTCAACTCGAACCGGAGCGTCCGGGTGCGGTTGACCTCCGGCGCGGTGAACGTCGGTGCGACCGCCGACTCGTTCGAGAGGTTCACCGCGGGTCCGGCGGTCTGGTTCCAGTCGTAGGTGAACCCGTCGTGGAGGTCGGTCGTGTACCGGCCGTCGAGCGCGAGGTCTGTCCCGGCGACGACCGACTGGTTCGACCCGGCGTCGGCGTCCGGCGGTTCGTTGGGCACCTCGACGGTCCGGGTGCGCCGGTCGGTCCGACCCCGCTCGTCGGTCACGGTCAGGGTCACGTCGTAGGTTCCGCTGTCGGTGAAACTCGTCGTGACCACGCGCTGGTCGGGGACCTCCGGGCCGTCCTCGAACGTCCACGAGTAGTTGGTGAGGGTCGCCGACCCGTTGCTCGGCGAGGCGTCGAACGTGACCGACTCGCCGATGTCGGGTGACAGTTCCGTCACCGAGAACGCCGCGGTCGGCGGCGGGAGTTCGACCGTCACCTGCTCGGTCGCGTTCGCCCGGTTACCCGTGGGGTCTACGACGGTCACGGTTGCGTCGTAGCTCCCGTTCTCGGCGTACTCGTGGACGACGGTCGGGTCGCTGGTGTTCCGGTCGGTCGTCCCGTCGCCGTCGAAGTCCCACCGGTAGTCGGCGATTCGGTGGCCGTCGTCGGAGTCGCTGGCGTTCAACCGGACCGACTCGTTGGTCTCGACGGTCGTCGCGTTCGCCGACAGCGCGGCCGTCGGCGCTCGCTCGTCCACCACCGAAATCGTGACGTTCGTCGCGTTCGGGTTGCCCGCCCAGTCGGTCGCCGCGAGTTCGACCGAGTAGTTCCCCGGCGCGGCGAAGGCGTAGTCGAGCAGACGGGTGTCCCACGGTTGGTCCCGAATCGTCCACGTCGTGCGCTCGATACCAGACTCGTCGGTCACGTCCCGCGCGTCGAAGGTCACGTCCTCCGAGACGTTGACGGTCCGGGGCGCGACCCGGTAGTCGAGTGTCGGCGGGTCGCTGTCGTTCAGCGCCAAGACCACCCGCCGGTGGGTCGCGTTCGTCACCGACAGCGAGACTTCGCGGTCCGACAGCGAGGCGTTCGGCGCTTCGACCGCTACGGTGACGTTTCCGGCGAGTTCGACGCCGACGCGCCCGCCGACGGTGAGTCGTCCGCGCGCGTCCGTCCGCCCGACGAGCGTCGCGTTCGCGCCCTCGCTGGCGTGGGTGAGTCGCACCGTCGCGTTCTCCACCGCGGTCCGGTTCTCGGCGACCACGGTGACGTTCAGCACCGACGCCGCCGGGAGCGAGACGTTCCGCGTCCGGTCTTCCGTGGCGTTCACCCGGCCGACGGCGTAGACCGCGGGCCGACCGTCGCTCTCGTCCGACGAGTCGTCGCTCGCGTTCGCGCCAGTCTGCCGGTAGGTCAGGTCGTAGCCCCGGCCGGTCTCGCCGTCGAGGCGGAAGCGTCCCTCGCCGTCGGTGCGGTTCCGGTCGGCCGACCCGAGTCGCACGGTGTCGTTCGCCACCGGGTCGCCCTCGGCGTCCTCGACCCGTCCGCGGACCGCGACGGTGCCGTCGATGGTAGTGTTCCCGTCGCTGTCGCTGGTGGTCGTGGTGGTGGTAGTGGTGGTCGTCGTGTTCCCGCCGCTGTCGTCGGTAGTCGTCTCGCCGTCCGCGACAGTCGTCGTCTCGTCCGCGACGGTCACGGCCGTATCGTTACCGAGGGTCGTTTCTTCCGCGTTACCTCCGGCCGCGACGACCGAAGCGCGGTCGCCGGGGCCGACGGCCGCGGTGGTCGATACCGGCGCGAGGGCGCTCGCCACGAGGAGAACGGCCGCCAAGACGACGACTGTCGGGCGAGCGCCGCCGCTGTTGGAGACGCTGGGAGGGGTTTGCTCGCGTGCCATGTGTGCGTGCCATGCCGACCGGAACGGTCGTTGTCCGTTGGTTTCTCCAATGCCTTATTAAAATACTGGAAATCAAATTGAAAGTCAAAATTCTAGTATTTTTGGTACCCGGGTCGCCCGACCGCCGTCGCGGACGCTCCCCGACGGAGCGTCCGCGACCGATTTCCGCGCCGTTTTTACCGCGGGCGTTCGCCCATCGAGTATGAATCGCTCGTCGCTCGTCGCCGTCGTCGCGGGCGCGTTGCAGGGCGTCTTCGAGTGGTTGCCCATCTCCAGCGAGGGCAACGTCACCGTCTTCCTGACCGCGCTCGGGTCCTCGCCGGAGGCCGCGGTTCAGTTCTCGCTGTTCCTCCACGCCGGGACCGCGCTCTCGGCGGCGGTCTACTACCGCGACGAGTTGGGCGACGTGGCGGGTGCGCTCGCCGGGTGGCGACCCCGCGAGGCGTTCGCGCCCGACGCTGGCGCGTCGGGCGCGAGCGAGCGCGCGACCCTCTCGTTTCTGGGAGTCGCCACGCTGGTCTCCGGCGTCGTCGGCATCGGGGCCTACGCCACGCTGGAGACGGTCGTCTCGGAACTCACGGGCGGCGCGATGGTCGCCCTCGTCGGCGTTTTGCTCGTGGCGACCGGCCTGCTCCAGCGAGTCGCCGACGGGTTCGCGCTCGGCGGCCGGGAGTCGCCGGACCTCGCCGACGCGGTGCTGGTCGGCGCGTTGCAGGGTCTGGCCGTCCTGCCGGGCGTCTCGCGGTCGGGCACCACCACCTCGGCGCTCCTGTTTCGGGGCCACGACGGGCCGTCGTCGTTCCGACTCTCGTTCCTGCTGTCGATTCCGGCCGCGCTCGGCGCTGGCGCGCTGGTGCTGGCCGACACCGGCGTCCCGGCGGTCGCGCCGGTCCCCGCGGCGCTGGCGGTCGTCACCGCCGCGGTTGTCGGCTATCTGACCATCGGCGCGCTGATGCGCGTCGTGAAGCGCGTGCCGTTCTGGGGCGTCTGCGTCGGTCTGGGCGCGCTGGCGATTCTGGGCGGCGCGGCGCTGGCGGCGTGAGTCGTCCGAAGAGGATATATCTCGTCTTTGGAAAAGATATATCCTCTCACGGGTCGAAACCCGGTGCATGAGCGACGGACCGACCGGACCCACGCCGTCGGACTCGCACGCCGACGAGAGCGCGCGACGGTGGCGCGACGACCGGACGACGTTCCAGCGCGTCTACGACGTGATGACCGGGACGACCGACTACGCGACGGCCAGCGACGTGGCTGAGACCGCCGACTGTTCCGACGACGGTGCGCGCGACGCACTCGACCAACTCGTCGAGATGGGAATCGTCGAACGCCGAGAGGGTCGTCCGGCGACGTACCGGCGCAACGACTCGTACTTCCGCTGGAAGCGCATCGAAGACCTCGCCACGAACAACTCCGTCGCCGACCTCCGCGCCCGGATAGACGAACTCGTCGCCGAGGACGAGCGTCTCCGCGAGCGATTCGACGCGCCCGGCCCGGAAGCCGTCTCTCCCGCGGCGTTCGAGACGAACGACCACGACGAGATTCACGACCGATGGGACGCGCTCGCTCGGTGGCGAACCGTGCGTCGGGACTTGGAGATATTCCAGCGCGCCGCACACCGCGCGGAACGACGCGGCGGCGACGCCGACGACGCGGTGTCGGTCTGACCGTCTCGAAGAGGTGTTGGAACGCGATGAGGGACTCACCGCGAGACGACGACTCGACTTCGACGGGACGACTCGACGTGCCCACGCTCCGGACCATCGGCCGACGTGCCGATAGCCATCCGCTCGTGGCGTCGTGGGAGTTCGTTCCGAGTAGCGCCTCCCCGCGCGAACTCGAAGTGCGCCTAGACCAGAACGGGTATCCGCGGGACGTGGACGCCGCGCGTCTCGACGTACACTGGTTCACGACTGACGACTACTACTTCCACTACGTCGAGACGCGCGGAGACGAGCGGTATCAGTGCCCGTGGGACCGCCATCCGAAAACCGACGCACCGCGGACGCACTTCCACCCGCCGCCGGACGCGGGGACCGCACGGGACTCGCCGCTCGGTACTCACCACCTCGACGTGGCGTTCACCGTTCTCGACTGGATTAGCGAGCGCGTCGAACGACTCCACGAGGATACCGGGTGACGTGACAATTGCAGAAGCGTCTTAAACAATCAAATTTCGTTCTCAAACGACAACTATTGATGCTCCGGCGGTAGCGTTCGTTGCGCCCACGGTCGCGTCTCGCCGCCGCCGCTCGTCGTCTCGCGGCGTCTCCCGAGGGCGAAAGTTGATACGGCCCGTAGCCGATACGTAACCCATGACCGTTCGCGCCGCCGTCGTGCTGGCCGCGGGAGAGGGGACCCGTCTACGGCCGCTGACTCGGAACCGTCCGAAACCGATGCTTCCGGCCGCCGACCGGCCGATT
Organism: Halorussus caseinilyticus; assembly: GCF_029338395.1. Taxonomy (NCBI): domain Archaea; kingdom Methanobacteriati; phylum Methanobacteriota; class Halobacteria; order Halobacteriales; family Haladaptataceae; genus Halorussus; species Halorussus caseinilyticus. The sequence goes on along the minus strand of NZ_CP119809.1, from coordinate 2,574,528 downwards.
CTCGAACACGTCTTCGACGCGCTCATCGGGGCCGGAGTCGAGCGCCTCCACGTCGTCGTCGGCTACAAGCGCGACCGGGTGCAGGACCACTTCGGGCCGACCTACCGGAACGTCCCGGTCAACTACGTCGCCCAAGACAAGCAGTTGGGGAGCGGTCACGCCCTCCTGCAGGCGAGAGAGGCCGTCGCCGACGAGGACGGCTTCCTCGTCGTCAACGGCGACCAAGTTATCGAGCGCCAGATGGTCGCCGACGTACTCGACGCATTCGAGGAGACCGACGGGGCCGCGACCCTCGCCGTGACCGAGCGGGCCGACGTGTCTCACTACGGCGCGGTCGTGATGGACGGCGACCGGGTGGTCGAGTTGGTCGAGAAACCCGAGACCGACGACTACCGCCTGCTCAACGCCGGAGTGTACGCCTTCGACCCCTCAATCTTCGACGCCATCGAGGAGACCCCGCGTGTGCAGGGGGAACTCGCGCTGACCGACACGCTGGTCCGCCTCATCGACCGCGAGGCGACGGTTCGGGGCGTCGTCACCGAGGAACTCTGGGAGGACGCCACCTACCCGTGGGACCTGCTGGACGTGGCCCGCGACCTGCTCCTCGGCGGGCGCGTCACCGAACCCGAACGCGGCGAGTCGGTGTGGGTCGCCGACAGCGCGACGGTTCACGACGACGCCACGCTCCAAGGTCCGGTCGTGGTGGGTCCCGACACGGAAGTCCGACCCGGCGCGGTCGTCGGCCCGTACGCCGCGCTCGGCCGGAACGCCACCGTGGGCGCGAACGCCGTCGTCTCCCGGTCGGTACTCGACACCGACACCCGCGTCGGCGCGAACTCGACCCTGTTGGACTGCGTGACCGGACAGGGCGTCTCGCTCGGCGCGAACGCCACGGTTCCGGGCGGACCGGGCGACGTGCGCGTCGGCGACACGGTTTTCGAGGGCCAGCGACTCGGCGCGCTGTTGGCAGACCGGGTGCGCGCCGACGGCGACGTGAGTTTCGCGCCCGGCACACTGGTCGGACCGAGCGCCCACCTCCGAACCGGCGTCACCGCGTCCGAAAATATAAGCGAACACGCCGACGTGTTCCGCTAACATGAACGAGATTGCGGTGACTACGACCGAGGTGGCGGCGAGTGCGACCGAGGTGGCGGCGAGTGCGACCGAGGTGGCGGCGACTACGGACGAGGGTACGGACTGATGTGTGGTATCATCGGTTGCGTCGGCCGCGGCGACGAGACGCTCGACGTTCTGCTGTCGGGTCTCGAAGGACTGGAGTACCGCGGCTACGACTCCGCGGGGGTCGCGCTCTCGAACGGCGACCTGTCGGTGTGCAAGCGCGAGGGCGAGATACAGCGACTCCAGCGTGCCGTCGCCACCGACCTCGGCGGGCCGGTCGGCATCGGTCACACCCGCTGGAGTACCCACGGCCCGCCGAGCGACGACAACGCCCACCCCCACACCGACTGCGCGGGCGACGTTGCGGTCGTCCACAACGGCATCGTGGAGAACTACGCCGACCTCCGCGAGGACCTCCGGGCGGCGGGCCACGAGTTCGAAAGCGACACCGACACCGAAGTCGTCCCCCACCTAATCGAGGACCGACTCGCCGACGGCGCGACCTTCGAGGAGGCGTTTCGCGCGGCGGTCGCCCGACTGGAGGGCAGTTACGCGCTGGCCGCCGTCTCGAAAGACTCGGAGGCCGTCCTCGCCGCCCGAAACGACTCGCCGCTGGTCGTCGGCGTCGGCGACGACGCCGCCTACCTCGCCAGCGACGTGCCCGCGTTCCTCGACTACACCGACCGCGTGGTGTATCTGGACGACGGCGAGTTCGCCCGCCTCGAATCCGGGTCGTGGACCGTCTCGGACGCTGAGGGCCGACTCCTCGACAAGTCGGTCTCTCGGGTCGCGTGGGACGCCGAGGAGACCGCAAAGAGCGGCTACGACCACTACATGCTCAAGGAGATTCACGAGCAACCCCGCGCGCTCCGGAAGTGTCTGCGTGGCCGGGTGGACGAACTCACGGGGTCGGTCGAAGTCGAGTCGTTAGCGGGTCTCGACCCCGAGTCCGTCCAGTTCGTCGCCTGCGGTACCTCCTACCACGCCGCGCTGTTCGGTGCCCGACTCCTGCGCGAGTCGGGCGTCCACGCGCAGGCTTTCCTCGCCAGCGAGTACGCCACCGCGCCGCCGCCGATTTCCGACGGCGGTCTCGTCGTCGGCGTCACCCAGAGCGGCGAGACCGCGGACACCCTCGCGGCGCTCCGGGAGGCCAGACGCCGCGGCGTCGAGACGCTGGCGATGACGAACGTGGTGGGTTCGACCGCCGCCCGAGAGTGCGACCGGACGCTGTTCATCCGCGCTGGCCCGGAAATCGGGGTCGCGGCGACCAAGACGTTCTCCTCGCAGGTCGTCGCGGCGAACCTGCTCGCGGGCGTCGTCGCGTCCGGCGACGACGCCCGCGAGATTGTCGAGGCCCTGCGCGACCTGCCGGGGCAGGTTCAGGCCATTCTGGACGACACTCGGGCCGCGAAAGTCGCCGAAACGTACGTCGATAGCGAGGGCTACTTCTTCGTCGGCCGGGGCCACCACTACCCGGTCGCGCTGGAGGGCGCGCTGAAGATGAAAGAAATCACGTACAAGCACGCCGAGGGTTTCCCGGCGGGCGAACTCAAACACGGCCCGCTGGCGCTCGTGACCGACGAGACGCCCGTCTTCGCCGTCGTGACCGGCGACGGCCCGGAGGCGACCAAGACCGTCGGGAACGTCAAGGAAGTTGAGGCCCGAGACGCGCCGGTCGTGGCGGTTACGGACGGCGCGTCGGACGCGGGCCGGTTCGCCGACGCGGTGCTGGAGATTCCCGAGACCCACCCTCGCGTGGCCCCGGTGCTGGCGAACGTCCAACTCCAGTTGGTCGCCTACCACGTCGCCAAGCGACTCGGCCGAAGCATCGACAAGCCCCGGAACCTCGCCAAGAGCGTCACCGTAGAGTGAGCGTTACGGCCGTATCGTATCGTTTTTCTATTCGGATGGAAGTCCTTTGCGTAGAATGGATGCAGACTCCGAGCGGATTCACTACCGGAAGCAACTCCAAGCTCTAGTGCGAGTTGCCAGATACAGACCGGGATTTACGGCGGCGATTATCGTCGCTGGCGTCTTTGCGGCGGCGCTCGAAGCGGTCGGGTTGAGTTTCATTCTTCCAATCATCGAAATCGTGCAGGCACCGGGGAATCCGGCGGCCAACGCGGAGGGGGTACTACTGGTGTTCGTGGCGGCGTATCAGCGGCTGGGAATTCCATTCACGCTCGCTACCGTGGTCGCGGGCGTTAGTTTCGTGCTTACGGTTCGGTGGACCTCGACGTTCGCCGTCCGATGGTTGCGCGGAGTTTTGGCCGTTAACTACACGCGAGAACTACAAACACGGGCGTTCGGAAATGCACTCGACGCGCGGGTCGAGTACTTCGACCGGGAGGGGTCGGACGATATTCTCAACGCGATTGTAACTCAGGCCGAGTACGCCGGTCGAGTCATACAGTTCGTCGTCAACTTCCTCGAACAGGGACTGCTGTGTCTGATGTACCTCGCAGTCGCGTTCGTGCTGTCACCGCTTCTGACACTCTTTGCCATCGTGTTTCTCGGTGGCTTTTCGATACTGTTCCGGTACGTTTTGGAGTCGGGCTACGATATTGGCGACCGGGTTGCGGACGCAAACGAACGCGTCCAACAGACCGCACAGGCAGGGACACAGGGAATTCGGGACACGAAGCTATTCGGGCTAAAAGGGGAACTCTTCGGTGATTTCTTGGATGCGGTAGAACAGTTTGCCAGTTCGAGTATCAAACAGCGTCGTAATCAGCAGGCGATACAGAATTTCTACAACCTGTTGACGGCAATCTCGGTATTCCTGTTGATATATCTCGCTATAGATTTCGCCGAGATGTCACTTGGCGCACTGGGTGTTTTCCTCTTTGCGATGTTCAGACTCGGACCGAAGGTGAGTAATCTCAACACGAAACTCTATAAGATAGAGAACAACCTCCCGCATCTCGTTCGAACGCAGCAGTTCATCGACGAACTTGACCAAAGTCGAGAGCGGGAAGTCGAGTTAGAGTCGGTGCCTGAAGAAGTGCGAACGGTTACGTTCGACGATGTTCACTTCTCGTATCGAGGTCAGGACGAGGAGGTACTGTCGGGTGTCTCTCTAGAACTCGAGAAAGGCGAATTCGTGGGAATCGTCGGTGAGTCCGGTGCTGGAAAATCAACAATCGTCTCGTTACTGGCCCGCTTTTACGAACCGGATTCCGGTGAAGTTCGGGCGAACAGTCACCCGATTGATGAAATGCCAATCGACGAGTGGCGCGAGCGGATTGCAGTCGTTCGTCAGGACCCGTTTATCTTCAACGACACGCTTCGCTACAACCTCACCATCGGGAATCGGGATGTCTCGGAGGAAAAGTTGGACAGAGTTACTCGGATTGCCAAGGTAGACGAGTTCTTCGACGAACTGCCCGAGGGATACGACACACGACTCGGGGACCACGGTGTGCGTCTCTCGGGGGGACAGCGACAGCGTGTCGCGTTAGCCCGAGCGTTACTGAAGGAAGCAGACGTGCTTGTGCTCGACGAGGCTACGAGTAATCTCGATTCGATGCTGGAGAAAGAGGTGCAAACGTCCATCGAGAATCTGGAATCGGACTACGCGATGATTGGAATCGCCCATCGACTATCGACAGTACAGAATGCCGACCGGATTCACACGGTCGATTCGGGAGAAATCATCGAGACCGGAAGACACGAGGAACTCGTTGCGAAAAACGGACAATACGCGAAACTGTATAGCATGCAGTCGCAAGGTACGGAGAAGACGTGAACTGTTCCGTTAACAGAGGGACTACACAACTGAATCAGTCGAGATAGTAGCTAACAGTCGAGTCGAGGGCGTCCTCGAAGGAGTAACTGGGCTTCCAGCCGAGTGATTGAATCTTTTCACTTTCGAGTGCGTACCGCTGGTCGTGGCCAGCACGGTCCTCGACGAATTCGATTAGCTCATCTGAGGCACCGACGGCATCGAGAATCGTCTCGGTGACTTCGAGGTTCGTCTTCTCGTCGTGACTACCGATGTTGTAGACCTCGCCGACCTTGCCATCCCGGAGTACGAGGTCGAGCGCACGGCAGTTGTCCTCGACGTATAGCCACTCGCGGACGTTCGACCCGTCGCCGTACAGCGGCAACGGTTCACCGGCGGCGGCGTTCTGGATAAACTTCGGTATCAGCTTTTCGGAATGCTGTCGTGGACCGAAGTTGTTGCACGTTCGCGTGACGAGTACCGGTAGGTCGTGAGTTGTCTCGTAGCTCTGGGCGAGCAGGTCGGCACCTGCCTTCGTCGCAGCGTAGGGATTCCGTGGATTCAGCGGGTCGTCTTCGGCGAATTTCCCGTCGAGTACTTGACCGTACACCTCGTCGGTAGAAACCTGAAGGAATCGCTCGATACCGGCGTCCTTAGCCGCATCGAGGAGTGTCTGTGTACCTTGCACGTTCGTCGAGACGAACGGTTTCGCCCCCTCGATAGAGCGGTCGACGTGTGACTCCGCCGCGAAGTTGACGACCACATCAACGTCTGCAACGAGGTCGGTGACGAGGTTTTGGTCGCGGACATCTCCTCGAACGAATTCGTGGCGAGGGTCGTCGAGGACACCCTCTAGATTGTCTCGAGAACCCGCGTACGTCAGTGCATCGAGCGTGACGACTTCAGCGTCGTCGTGTTCGCCAAGAACGTAGTGGACGAAGTTCGACCCGATAAACCCAGCGCCGCCAGTGACGAGGATGCGCATATTGTGGCCATGTTAGGGGCATCTATTTACATTCTTGTTGGAACACGCTCCTCGTCGGCGAACGGGCCGCTCGGTATGATATTGTCAACTTCGGCAAACAGCGTAATTGGGAAGTTAGCTCGGGACGACAATCCCCTCTATGTAAAACCGTACAGTTGGCTCATCGCGGACTTTATACGTGGCGCGTTTGGAAACGAGTTCAGTATGGGCATCGCCAGATTAGTGAAGCGAGGAATTGCGAATCCGCTAAAACTCCGAAAGTTAGTTACCGAAGAAGTGGTGCGACACAATATTGGCAGGGAGCTAAACAAACTGTATCATAGTCGCGGAAACAAGCGGTCGTGGAATCCTCGTGGTATCGACATCTTCAGTGAGGACTGGGATAACCTCGTCATCCTTGATGCGCTTCGATACGACGCAATGCGGGCGGCTATCGACCGCCGTGGTCTTGAGTGGAATATTACATCTCGTATCTCTCGTGGTTCTCAAACTCCGGAGTGGCTTTACGCGAATTTTGCTGGCCGCCAACTCTACGATGTCGTCTACGTCTCGGCGTCGGCGATGCCACAGTACCTTGGCGTTGAGAACGGCGATAGTAAACGCCAGCAGCGATACGGGTTTAATCTTGATGTTCACGAACTCAGAAATATCTGGATGGACCCGCCAGAACAAGCCGTGGAGACGTTCATCGAGAGGGATGAGGCCGACATGGTGTTGCCCGCCGAAACAATGATTGAACCGGCATTAGAGGCGGTCGAAGACCATCCTGACAAGCGTATTCTAATTCATATCACGCAGCCACACGACCCATATCTCGGTGAAACTGGCCGTAGTTTATACGACGACGTTGATGCACCGTGGCAGGCGAAACTCACGGGTGACCTCAATGTACCCGTATCGACGCTCCGGGAGGCGTACCGGGAAAACGTAGATATGGCAGTGGAAGCAGCGGCGGAACTGGTTGAGAAAATGCCGGGAAAGACTGTGGTCAGTTCGGACCACGGCGAACACTTGTTGGACCGTGCCGGTCCAATTCCAACGCGGGAGTTCCTCCATCCGGATAAGGTGTATACCGACGAACTGGTGAAGGTACCGTGGGTTGAATTCGAAGGCAGACGACGGGAGATTACCGCCGAACCGCCGGTAGCTCAAGCAGATGAGACAAAAAACAGGACTACGGAAGAACAACTAAACGCGCTCGGCTATCTCTAGCGAGATTCCGTCAAACGTGACCAATCCAAGCGGTGTTACCGACTCACCTCAGAACTCGGTTAAATGGCGGAGCTGAGTTACGGCCGGGAACGTACGTGTCTTCGACACGAAGACGAAGGAGTACCGGCGACGGGTTTCAGTCCACCGGACCGTACCTTTCCGGTGCGACCGTAGACTTCGCAGGTTCGGGAGCGAGTCGGGAACTAGCATCTCTCGATTGTACTGAACGGGAACTGGCGGCAACTCACCTAACGGCCGTCGGCTTCTTTGACTGCGTATCCGAAGCTACTTGTCCAGCCTTTACTCCCGTCGCTGGGGATGCAACCAAGTCCACTTCCCGCCCCGACGAGACCCGGCGGAGAGGTATCCAATGTCGTTTGCCACCAGTCTCGGTCAAAATATAGCTGGCTCACCGGATAAAAGTCCGCACCGTGGGTATAGATACGGCAGTCTTCTTTGAGTTGGGGCCAAAGCTCCTCTAACACGATGGCATTCGCGTCTCGGTAATCAGCATCGACGTAGCCGAGGGCGCACTCCTCGGAGAACTCCGGAAGAGTCTCGTCGAACGGGCCTTCGTGAATCGTCACTCGTTGGGGGCACCCGTAGCGGTGGAGGTATCGCTCGAAATCAGCGCGTGACGCCACGTAGTCGTCTGTGGTCCATCCGGATTCTGACCCGACTCCCTCGCCGACTATGTGTGCGTCTTCAGGGGTCGAATCTTCAGGCATTCCATCAAAGGAATCGAACACGTGGACGTGGCGGTCTGTAAGTTCTGCGGCGAGAGAAAGGTTTGCAGTGGTTCCCCCGAGGTAACAACCGCACTCGACGATACAGCCCTTTTTTGACCGGGGAAGCGTGAGAATCTCACTGATAAGTAACAGTTGCTCACTGAATCTCATTCCAGCGGGAATAGAACGGTAATTCCGGGCCATCCGTGCAAGCAATAACAGATTGTCCATCACTGACCGTCCCCGCCGACCGGTTGACCCGAATATGCGTGCAAAGTATAGCGGCCAGCTAGCGGCGTAGAGTAGGTTGCGATAGGTATCGTAGAGACTACCGAGCCTATTCAACGTGGACATAGTATAACGCTCCCCGTGACTTCGTTTATACCTTGTGATTCTGTAACTATCATAGTTCAGCACAGTAATGCCGATACATACCGTAGTCGGGTATATGGACGAGTGGAAGCTGGTACGACGTTCCGACGGCGAGGAGTATCTGTTTCGGAGCGGTGAACGACGCGATGTCTCCGACTGTCCTGCCGAACTGTTCGATACCGTCCGGTCGCATCTAAAGAACGTTGACGAGATTCGAGTCAACGAGACGACCAAACCGGTCTCGGAATCGGCACGACGGAGACTCGAAGAGTTGGGGTACCGATAAGGCTTGCTCTGGCGTCCCGATTCGGTTAAGAAACACGGTGTTGCTTCGCTACTAGTTGCTCTCGTTGGTGGGTCCGAGTCCGACCTGATTCAGCCAGCTATACACCCACCATCCAATCCACTTCCACGAGTAGACGGAGTATCGGACGCTGTTAAGCAGGTTGTGGCGGCCGCGTTCGTTCTCGTTTGCGAGAATATCCGACACCGCCCTCCGGTAGTACATGTATCCTCTCCGGTGTCGAACCGCATCGCAAAGTTCGGGATACCGGCTCTCGACGATGGCGAGCGTCACAAATTTGTCTATATCGTGTTGGACGGATTCAGTGATACTTTCGCTGTGCTTTCGGTAACGCGCCATCGGTCTGTCGATGTACCTCACCGTCCCGTCCGTGGTGGCGCACGTTTCAATCCACATGAGCCAGTCTGAGGCGATGGGGACGCGCTCGTCGTATCCGTCTGCGGGGATAGCCTCCCGGCGTACCATGATGCTCTGTGCAGACAGGAAACTCGTGCCCTTAATTACGAGTTGTTCGGCGAGCGTTCCCGTGTCACCCTCTACGGGAGGTGTCCCTTCGGGACCCGAATTCCAGTAGAATTTGGTTTCACCGTTCTCCGAGTCGAAGACTTCGACATCGTGATAACATAGCGCGCAGTCCGGGTCTGACTCGAGAACCTCGACCTGTGACCGTATTTTTCCCGGACGCAGGATGTCGTCACCCGAGTGAAAGACGACGTATTTCCCCGAACAGCGCCGAAGCACTTCGTTGCAGTTCCCCGTGATACCGAGGTTCTCCTCGTTCCGGAAGGCCGTAATAGTCTCTGGATACTCCGCGGCGTACCGAGAAACGATGTCCCACGTCGAGTCCGTCGAGCAGTCGTCTCCGATGACGATTTCCAGATTCTCGTACTCCTGTTGCAGGGCCGACTCTATTGACTCCTCGACGTAGTTCTCGTGGTTGTACGTGGGGAGAAAGACCGAGACTAGAGGTTCGGAATCTGGCATTCTGGTAATCGGAGTAAGACAGTTCTGCCCTTTATCTCCTACTAAACGTCGAACGACTACCGATTATCGCGTAAGCGGTCGCTCGGCAGGTCCGTTACTGTGTCGTGTGCCCACGTCAACCAGAAGCCAAATTTATAGGCCGACGGGGTAACGATTCACTAATGCCTACGGTCCCATTTCTGGATTTCTCGCGGGAGTACGACGAAATCGGGTCGGAGATGCTTGCGGCGGCAGAAACCGTACTCAGTTCGGGCGACTACATCCTCGGAAATCAGGTCGAAGCGTTCGAGCGGGACTTTGCGGAGTACGTCGATGCGGACCACGGTATCGGGGTGAACTCCGGCTCGGACGCCCTGAACCTCGCACTAGACGCGGTAGATATTGAGGCGGGTGACGAGGTAATTCTGCCCGCACATACGTTCGTATCGACCGCGGACGCAGTTGTCCACAACGGCGGAATCCCGGTGTTCGTCGACATCGACCCGGAGACGTACACAATCGACCCGAGTAGCGTCGAACGGAACCTCACGGAGGACACTGCGGCGATTATCGCGGTTCACCTCTACGGCCAGCCTGCGGATATGGACCCGCTCCTCGAACTCGCCCGTGAACACGACCTTGCAATCGTCGAGGACGCATCTCAGGCGCACGGCGCTACGTACAAGAATCGGCCCGTCGGCGACATCGGGGACGTTGGTTGCTTCAGCCTCTATCCGACCAAGAACCTCGGCGCGTACGGCGACGCGGGAATCGCCGTAACGTCGGACGACGAACTGGCCGAGTACCTTCGGATGGCCCGCGAGTACGGGTCACCCCGAAAGTATCGGTACGAATTCGTCGGGTCGAACAGCCGACTCGACGAGTTCCAAGCGGCGTTCCTCGACGAGAAACTCGAGTACTTAGACGAGTTCAACCAGCGACGGCGTGACTGCGCGGCACAGTACGATTCTCTGTTGGAAAGTGTCGTCACTCCGACGGTCGCCGACGACGTATCGCACGTCTACCACCTGTACGTCGTTCAGACGCCTCACCGGGACGCACTTCGGGAACACCTCTCCGAGAGTGGCGTCCAGACCCTCATTCACTATCCGACGCCGATTCACCAGCAACCCGCCTACGAGGACATCGGGCGTACTGGAGACCTGTCTGTGACCGAGCGCACCGCGGACCGGATTCTCTCCCTCCCGATGCATCCTTGGTGCCGGAGTGACGAGATTGAGTACATCGCCGCACTGATTGAGGAGTTCGAGGCATGAATCACGACTGTGATGACCCCTCCATCGGTCGCCGAATCGACCTTCCGAAAATCGCCGACGAGCGCGGGAACCTCACCTTCATCGAGCAAAACGGTCACGTCCCATTCGAAATCAAACGCGTCTACTACCTGTACGACGTACCCGGCGGCGAGTCTCGGGGCGGCCACGCCCACCGCGAACTCGAACAGTTCATCATCGCCGCTAACGGGAGTTTCGACCTCGTACTCGACGACGGAACCGACCGTGAGCGCATCCACCTCAATCGCTCGTATTACGGAATCTACATGCCCGCTGGCGTCTGGCGTGAACTCGAGAACTTCTCGTCGGGGTCGGTGTGTCTCGTCCTCGCGTCCGAACACTACGACGAGGACGATTACATCCGGGACTACGAGGCGTTCGTGGAGTGGCGCGACGACACTCTCTAGTCCCGCCGGATGAACCACCTTTTTACTACGGAACAATCCAGATTTCGTATGAACCAACCCGAGAGAACGGACGGCAGGGACCTTATCATCGTCGGCGCGGGGGAGACTGCCAAAATTGCTCACGAGTACTTTCGATTCGACTCCCCGCACACGGTGCATGCCTTCAGTGCCGAAGAGGAGTACATCGATTCGGAGACCGTGCAGGGCCTCCCCGTCGTCCCGTTTAGTGAATTGGCTGAGAAGTATCCCCCGTCGGAGTACGCGGCCTTTGTCGCCGTCTCGTCCACGAAGTTAAACCGAGTTCGCCAAGACCTGTACGAGCGAACGAAGGAGAACGGTTATTCGCTGGTGTCCTACGTGAGTTCCGACGCCTTCGTGTGGCGAACCGCGGAAATCGGCGAAAACGCGTTCATCTTGGAGAACAACGTGGTGCAACACGACTGTACGATTGGTGATAACGTCGTTCTCTGGAGCGGCAACCACGTCGGACACCGAAGTCGAATCGGCGACCACAGTTTCATCACATCCCACGCCGTGATTTCCGGGTTCTGTGACGTTGGCGAGTTCTCGTTTATCGGCGTTAATGCCTGTATAGCCGACGAGACTTCTATCGGAAACGATTGTATCGTCGGAGCGGGCGGAGTCGTCCACAGGGACCTCAAAGAGGGGAAGGTCTACGTCGGGAATCCGGTCGCCCCACTGGAGAAGAGCAGCTACGAATCGATGGGCATGGAACGGCCGGAAGAATGACCGGACTATCGGTACGGCCTTTCGACCGCGGCTTTGTTGCGAGAGAACCAAGACGTGTTTAACGATAGAGGCCAGAGGAATCGTATGAGTAGGCATCACTACCAGAAGTTGGGGAGAATATATGCCGTCGATTCTCAGCAATCGTGGAAGTCCGCCTACGCATACGTTCCGACACCATACCGGGTTTCGGAAGACCGTATTCGGCTATACTGTGCCTATCGAGACGAGGATGACGTTGGACGTGTCGGATTTGTGGACGTTGATGCAGACGAACCGACGACGGTTGTAGATACTGCTACCGAACCGGTACTCGACACTGGCGACCGGAACGCATTCGACCACTACGGGGTTTCACCTGCCTCAGTTGTCGAGATAGGCGATTCGTTGGGGCTGTTTTACTTCGGATGGGACCGCCCCGAGGAAGTCCGCTATACGATGTTCGCGGGATTGGCGCTCTCGAACGATGGCGGCGATTCGTTCCAGCGCTACTCGGACGAACCAATCCTTCCGCCGATTGAGGGCGAACGATACGCCCGTTCGGCGCCGTTCGTGATTCGATGTAACGGAAAATACCACATGTATTACGTCGCCGGGGATGAGTGGATTGCGGTCGACGGCCAGAAAGTCCCAACATATAATCTGAAATATAAACAATCTTCGGATGGATTATACTGGGACGACGGACCCGGAGAGACCGTGTTAGAACTCGACGGCGAGGACGAGTACGGCTTCGGTCGCCCCTTCGCTATTCACGAGAAAGGCGTGGTGAAGCTTTGGTACTCGGTTCGAACGCGGTCGAAGGGGTATCGAATCGGCTACGCCGAATCGACCAACGGTACGGATTTCGTCCGAATGGACGAACAAGTCGATATCGATGTTTCGCCCTCCGGGTGGGATTCCGAAATGGTCTGCTTTCCCGGCGTGATAGACGCCGGAGACGGACATCGATACATGTTCTACAATGGGAACGGATACGGGAAAACGGGAATCGGAGCTGCGAGACTCGAATAATGAGAAGCATCAATGGTAAATAGACTCAGCAAATCATAACCACAACAGAGAATGGAACTGGTCGAATACACACCTGAATTCGAGGCGGACTGGAACGAATTCGTTGCACGGTCCAAGAACGCTACCTTTATGTTCAATCGGGGATACATGGAGTACCACTCGGACCGCTTCGAGGATAAATCGCTCATCTGTTACTATAAGAACGACCCAATCGCGCTGTTTCCCGCGAACGTCACCGAAAACGAGATGATTTCCCACGGTGGCTTGACGTTTGGCGGTTTCCTTACCTCTAACCGGGTAAAGACTCCGAAGATTATGGAACTCTTCGAGGAACTGACTACCTATGCAGAACGGCAGGGACTTGAGCGAATCATCTACAAGTGCATCCCATATATCTACCACAACTATCCGGCCTCCGAAGACCGATATGGACTGTTCCGGCACGACGCTCATTTGACGAGGCGTGACGTGACAACGGTCATCTCCCGTCCCAATCACCCCGAGTTCCAGAAGAACCGACGGCGGAAAATAGCCGATGCGGAAGACGCTGGACTCCAAGTGCGTGAGTCCACCGACTTCGAAACCTACTGGGACATCCTCGAGATTAACCTTGACGAGGAACACGACGTAGAACCCGTCCACACCTTAGAAGAAATTGAACTTCTCCACGACCGTTTCCCGGACAACATCCGACTAATTGCGTCCTTCGAAGAGGGCCAGATGGTTGGCGGTGTAGTAATATATCAGAGCGAGCAAGTTGCCCGAACCCAGTATATCGCGAATAGTAACAGAGGCCGTGAAGTCGGTGCATTGGACATCGTCTTCGACCGCTTAATCCACGGGAACCTCATCAGTACCGAGTACCTTGACTTAGGCATTTCCACGGAAGACGCTGGCCGGTATCTCAACGAAGGACTGGTGTTCTTCAAGGAAGGCTTCGGGGGGCGAGGGGTCGTTCACGACTTCTACGAGATTCCAATTGGAACCTATTGAAAACTAATCGGGAGTCCGTACATGCCCTTGACTCCGCGTTCGGACAACTGGACTAGACCTTTTCTTCGAATGACCGTATTGAGGGCTACAACGGAGTACCTCTTTGGGAGACGAGTCGAACGGCTTTGTACTCGGCGAGCAGAACCAAGCGTTCGTTCCCATCCCGGATAAAGATTGGTAGATTTAAGTCCCGACGAGAACCAGTAGCCGCTAGTTATGAATCTCCGTCGGACCTCGGCGGCTACGAGAAAACGGAGGAGAGGCGCGCAGAACACGACACTGACGAGATCTCGGTTGATTGGCGGGTGGACTTAGACGAATGAAAGGGCTGGTACTCGCGGGGGGAACTGGGTCACGGCTTCGCCCGATTACGCACACTGGACCGAAACAACTCGTCCCCGTAGCGAACAAGCCGGTCATCCAATACGGTATCGAAGACCTCGCGGCGGTCGGAATCGACGAGATTGGGGTGGTTCTCGGAACGAAAGGTCGTGAGGAGATACAGAACTTCCTCGGTGACGGCTCCGACTTCGGTGTAGATATTACGTACATCGTCCAAGGCGAACCGCTGGGACTCGCACATGCGGTCGGATGCGCACGGGAATTCGTGGACGGTGACGACTTCGTTATGTATCTCGGAGACAATATCCTCAAGCAGGGCATCGGGGAGATGGTCGAGCGTTTTCGCGCGGAGGACTGTGCCGCAGGTATTGCACTCCAGCACGTCGATAACCCCCAGCAGTTCGGTGTTGCCGACGTGGAACCGGACGGGACCGTCACACGCCTCGTCGAGAAACCCACCGACCCTCCGTCTGACTTGGCACTCATCGGAATCTATATCTTCTCACCGAAGGTCTTCGACGTGATTTCGGACCTCGAACCGTCGTGGAGGGGTGAACTCGAAATCACCGACGCTATTCAGGCACTCATCGAACGCGGTGAAACGATTGACTCCCACGTCGTGGATGGCTGGTGGAAGGATACCGGGAAACCGATGGACATCCTCGAAGCCAACCGATTGGTCCTCGAGGAGAAACCCGGCTCACGGAACGGAACTATCGACGGCGGGGCAGACGTTATGGGACACGTCGACCTCCACGAGGACGCCGCTATCGAGTCGGGGGCCGTGGTCCGCGGGCCAGTGAGTATCGCCGCCGAGACGGTTATCGAGGATGGAAGCTACGTCGGCCCGTACACGTCCATCGGTCCCGACTCGGTAATCGACGGCGTTCACATCGAGAACAGCATCATCGTCGGAGAAAGCACCTTGTCAACCGATGGCAGAATCGTCGATAGCCTCATCGGTCGCGGGGCCAGCGTCGGGAGTTCGAAAGACCTCCTCCCCGAGGGGCGACGACTCGTCGTCGGCGAGAACTCGAATCTGAAACTCTAACAATGCGCATCGAAACCCTTACCTGCCCGGTTTGTCGCACCGTCGTCGCGGCGAACGTCCTCGAGTCGAACCGAGTCATGAAATGTCCCGGTAACGGCTGTGAATCGGTCCTTCGATTCGAGGACCTCCCCGAAGCTGTGCAAGACCACTACGTCGAAAACCGGACCGACTACCGGGTCGAGTAGAGAGTCGCGCGGCGGTGTTCGGGGAGTAGCTACGTTCGTTGCTAGCGCTTATCGACACACCTAACTACACTTCCTGACAGTCGTCCAGTATGCACGTCGCCTTCCTTTCGCTCAACGCGTACGATATGCTCACGGGAGGGCACGAGGGAAACGTCGGCGGTTCCCAACTCCAGCAGGCGCTCATCGCCGAGGAACTCGCCGACCGCGGTCACGAAGTCACCTTCGTCGAGAACGACGCGCCGTTCAAAGAAGCGACCGCGGTAAACGGCGTCCGCGTCGTTCTGAAAGACGAACACTCCGACAGGAGCCTTCCGGTTCGTCTCCCGGCCCGCGTTGCTTCCACGCTCCGAACGCTCTCGGAGATAGGTCCCGATGCGGTCTACGCTCGGGTTCCGAACCTCGACATCTTTCCGGTCGCGGCGTACTGTTCGGTCACGGACACCCGGTTCGTCTACAACTTCGCTCACGACAGCGAACTCACCGACGACCCCATGGTCTTCGACGGTTCGCTGAGCGACAACGCGGTCTACTGGGGACTGATGCAGAAGGCGCTCGGGTCCGCGGACGTACTCGTCGCTCAAAACGACTTCCAGTACACTCGTGCCCGCGAACGCTTCCCCGGAACGAACGTCTCGCTCGTCTGGAACGGCTATCCCGACCCGGAGTCGGGCGGCGACTCGGGCCGCGACCCCGACTCACGGACGGACCGGTCGGACGATGCTCCGACGAAGGTACTCTGGGTCGCCACGTTGCGCGAGTGGAAACAACCCGAAGTCGTGTTGGAGTTGGCGGCCGAGATTCCGGACGCGGAGTTCGTCGTGGTCGGCGGCCGAGCGTCGGAATCGCCCGACCTGTACGACTCGTTCGAAGCGGCCGCGAACGAGACCGAGAACGTCCGGTTCGAGGGGTTCGTTCCCTACGAGAACGTGGACGAGTACTTCGCTCGTGCGGACGTGTTCCTCAACACCTCGACCGACGAAGGCTTCCCGAACACGTTCCTCCAGTCGTGGGCGAATCGAACCGCGGTGGTCAGTCTGAACGTCGACCCCAACGACATCCTCCGGGAAAACGACATCGGCTACTGCGCCGACGGGTCCGTAGACGAGATGGCCGAACGACTCGGGGAACTCGTTCGAGACGACGAACGTCGTCGTCGGTATCTGACCAACGCCTACGAGTACTTCGTGGAGAACCACAGTATCGAACAGGTCACCGACCAGTACGAGGCGGCCCTCCGCGGGGAGTTGTAAAATGAGCAAAGGTAAGAGGGGTTGCCCTGAACTACCGGGATAGAACTCATGTGTGGAATCGGCGGAAAGATTTCGTTCGACGGTCGCCCCGACCCCGGGCTCGCGGAGGCGATGAACGAGTGTATGGACCACCGGGGTCCGGACGCGGAGGGCGTCTACGCGTCGGGTCCCGCACTGCTCGCTCACCGCCGGTTGAGCATCCTCGACCTGAGCGAGGCCGGACGCCAACCGATGGCGAACGGCGACGGGACCGTCCATATCGTGTTCAACGGCGAGATTTACAACTACAAGGAGTTACGCGACCGGGTAGACGACTACTCGTTTCGGTCCGAGACCGACACCGAAGTCCTCCTGCATCTCTACGAGGAGTACGGCACCGACTGCCTCCAGTATCTCCGCGGGATGTTCGCGTTCGCCATCTGGGACGAGCGAGCGGAGCGCCTCTTTCTGGCGCGCGACCGTCTCGGCCAGAAACCGCTGTTCTATCGGGACACCGACGACGGCTTCTGGTTCGCGTCGAGCATCAAGGCGATACTCGCCGACGACGACGTGTCGGCCCGGCCCGACCACGACGCGATTCGGTCGTATCTCAACTACCAGTACGTCCCCACGCCGAAGACGGGCTTTCGGGGCATCGAACGACTCGCGCCCGGCGAGTACGCGGTGGTCTCGGAGGGGGGCACGACCAGAGACCGGTACTGGAGTCTCTCGTACCGAAACCAGTCCTCGAAGTCTCCGTCCCGACTCGCCGACGAACTTCGGGACCGACTCCGGGAAGCCACGCGACTCCGGATGCGCAGCGACGTGCCCGTGGGCGTCTTTCTCTCGGGGGGCATCGACTCGTCGGTGGTCGCCGCGCTCATGGACGACGTGGCCGACGACCCCATCGGAACCTACTCAATCGGGTTCGACAAGGAGGCCTACGACGAACTGGAGTTCGCCCGCGAAGTCGCCGACGCCTACGGCACCGACCACCACGAGTACGAGGTGACGCCCGATTCGATGGACGTGCTTCCCGAGATTATCGACCAGTACGAGATGCCCTTCGGCGACCCCTCGGCGCTCCCGACCTACTACGTCTCGCAGGTCGCCTCCGAGGACATCACGGTGGCGCTCACGGGTGACGCGGGCGACGAGAACTTCGCGGGCTACGACCGGTACACGTGGGACCGCGTGGTGTCGCTGGCGAGACAGATACCGCGGCCGGTCCGACGACTCGGGGCGAAGACGCTTCGGTCGATGCCGAGACCCGTCCGCGAGCAACGCCACGCGCACCTCGCCCGGCGGACGCTCGAAATCGCCAACGGCGACCCGGTCGAACAGTACTCCCGTTTCATCTGTCACGCCACCGGCGAACAACTCGAACGGGTGTGGGACGGCCCGGTTCCCGACGACGAACTCGCCCAGTTGCGGGACGCGTTCGCACGCTCTGACGGCCCGACGCGCCTCGACCGGGTGACGCACGTCGATTTGCAGACCTACCTCCCCGACGACCTGCTGGTGAAAGTAGACCGGGCGAGCATGGCCCACTCGCTGGAAGTTCGGTCGCCGTTCCTCGACCACGAAGTCGTGGAGTTCGCCGCCCGCATCCCCTCGAAGTACAAGTGGCGGCGCGGCGAGGGCAAGTGGATTCTCAAGCGCGCGTTCGAGGACCTCCTGCCCGAGAAGGTTCTCACTCGGTCGAAACAGGGGTTCGGCGTCCCGATAAACGAGTGGTTCCGCGGGGAACTCCGGGAGTTCGCCCGCGACAACCTCGACAGTCTCGGGGCGCGACCCGCCTTCGACCCGGACGGACTCCGGGTGACGCTCGACGAACACGTCCGGGGGAGCGAAGACCACGGCTATCGGCTCTGGGACCTCGTGATGCTCGAACAGTGGTACGAGCGGTTCATCGACGGTTAGCCGAGGTCGTCGTACAGGTCCTCGAACTGCGAGACCATCGCGTCGAGGGCGAACTCGGATTCGGCGCGTCGTCGGGCACCCGCTCCAAGTTCGGCGGCGTCCTCGGGGTTCGAGAGCAGGTCGGCGATTTCCCCGGCGAGCGCTTCGGGACTCCGGACCGGGACGTGTCGCCCGCTCCGGCCGTCGAGAACTAGCTCCGCGTTCCCGTCCACCGGCGTCGTGACGATTGGGAGTCCGGCCGCCATCGCTTCGAGGAGCGCGCCCGGTAATCCCTCGTAGTGGGAGGGGAACGCGAACAGGTCGAAGGCGTCGAGCAGTTCCGGCACGTCGTCGCGGGTCCCCGGCAGGTGGACCGACTCCTCGCAGGCGAGTCGCCGGGCGCGGCGTTCGAGGGCATCGCGCTCGGGACCGTCGCCGACGACGACGAGGTGGGCGTCGGGGTGGGACTCCCGGACCGTGGGCCACGCGTCGAGCAGGTCGTGGTGGCCCTTCCGCTCGACCAACCGGCCGACGGTTCCGACCAGCGGCGCGTCCGCCGGGACGCCGAGTTCGGCCCGGAGGTCCTCGGAGGCAGTCGCCGACCCGTAGACGCTCAGGTCCCGGCCGTTCCGAATCACGTCCACGTCGCCGTCGCTCGCCCCGCGGTCGGTGACGAAGCGCGCGCCCGCCGCCGAGTTCGAGACGATTCGGTCCGACAGCGCGAGCGTGAGGCGTCGGACCGCGCTCCGGAGGGGCCGAGGGTTCTCGGGGACCTCTCGGACGCCGGTGACGACGGTCACGCCGGGGGCGAACGCACCCGCGAGTCGAGCGAGCATGTTGTCGAAAAACAGGAACGACTGGAGTACGTCCGGGCGCTCCGACCGGAGCGCCCGGACGAACCGAACCGGGGCGCGAACGTCGTGCTTGCCGGTGGCGTCGAGCGAGCGGAGCGTCACGTCGTCGTCGAGGTCCGACGCGAGCGGTCCGGGGTCGGCTATCGTCCAGACCGTCGGGTCGAACCGCGACCGGTCGAGACCGTTGACCAAATCGACCAGCGTGCGCTCTGTGCCTCCGACTGCCAAGGTTCCGATGAGATACCAGACCTCGGTCTCCGACATGAGCGGTCTCGTCCGGGTGGAGTCGTCCGACCCCTAAAACGACTCCCCTTCGGGTCGGCCGTTCTTCACCCAACGTATCCATCCCTTAAAGAAAGGAAAACATTTCTTTTAGCAATATTTAACCATCTATAGCCGTCGCCGAGACGACCGCCAGCGGTCGTCTCGGCGACTCCTCCCGCGGCGACGAGAGACCCGTCGCCGGACTCGGCCGGGGCTACGAAGCGAAACAGCTATTCCGAGGCGGCTACCACCCGAACACAGGTTCGGACCGCTCGATTATGTGTGGCATCGCTGGCGTCTTCGACCCGACCGACGCCCCCGACGAGGAACTTCTCCGCCGGATGAACGACTGCCAGACGCATCGCGGACCCGACGACAGGGGCGTCTACCGCGACGGACCGGTCGGGTTCGCCCACCGCCGCCTCAGCGTCATCGGTCTCGAAAGCGGCCGACAGCCGATTTTCAACGAGGACGGGTCGGTCGCCGTCGTGTTCAACGGCGAACTCTACAACTACCGGTCGATTCGGGAGTCCCTACGGAGCAGGGGTCATCGGTTCGAGACGGACACCGACACCGAGGTGCTGGTCCACCTCTACGAGGAGGAGGGTCTCGAACTCGTAGAGCGTCTGGACGGCATGTTCGCGTTCGCGCTCTGGGACGCCGACCGCGGGCGACTCGTCCTCGCGCGCGACCGGATGGGAATCAAACCGCTCGTCGTGGCCTCCGACGACGAAGGCCGGTTCGCGTTCGGGTCCGAGATTCCGGCGGTCCTCGAAAGCGGGGTCGAACCCGGCGGTCTCGACCGGACCGCGATGGCCCGGTACTTCGCGTTCGGGTTCGTCCCCGCGCCCCACACTCCCTTCCGGAACGTGCGGAAACTCCGTCCGGGGGCGATGGCGATACTCACCTCGGAGGGGATGCGCCGCGAGCGATTCTACGCGCCGTCGGTCTCGCCGGAGTCGCCGCCCTCGCTGGACGCGGCCGCGACCGAGTTGCGCTCCCGCGTCGAAGCGGCCGTAGAGCGCAGACTCGTGAGCGACGTACCGCTGGGGGCCTTCCTCAGCGGCGGCATCGACTCCAGCGTCGTGGTCGGAACGATGGCCTCGCTGTCCGAGACGCCGGTCCGGACGTTCACGGTCGGGTTCGACGAGGCGCTGTTCGACGAGTCGCGGGCCGCCCGCGAAGTCGCCGACTACCACGACACCCGCCACCGCGAGTTCACCGTCTCGCCCGCGGACGTTCGGGAAGTCGTCCCGGAGGTGGTAGACGCGATTGGCGAACCGTTCGCCGACCCGTCGCTTCTGCCGACCTACGTCGTCTCGCGCGAGACCAGCGACGAGGTGAAAGTCGCGCTCTCGGGCGACGGCGCGGACGAACTGTTCGCCGGGTACGAGAAGTACCGCGGCGAGTACTTCTCGCGGTACTACCGGGCGATTCCCGGCCCGGTCCGGAGTCGGGTGGTCGAACCCGCGGTGGACCGCCTGCCCGCCTCGCGCGGAAACGACCTCGGGGAAGTCGCCCGGAAAGCCCAGAAGTTCGTCCGCGGCGGCGTCGAGTCGGTCCCCGACCGTCACTTCGAGTGGATTCGACTCCCCGACGACCGGACGACCGGCGCGTTCGACGCCGCGAACCCGGTCGCGTCCGGCCGAGCGGACCTCGCCGAACGCCACGCCGAAGCCGAGTCGTTTCTACCGCGGGCGAGACGCGACCCCCTCGCCCGGATGCAGGCCGTCGATACGTTTCACTCCCTGCCCAACCAGATGCTCCGGAAGGTGGACCGCGCGAGCATGTACAACTCGCTGGAGGTCCGGGTCCCCTTCCTCGACACCGGCGTCGTGGAGTACGCGATGGGCCTGCCGACCGAGTACAAGATTACCGCGAGCGACCGCAAGCGCGTCCTGAAGCGCGCGTTCGCCGACGTGCTTCCGGACTCGATTCTCGACCGACCCAAGCGAGGCTTCGACGTGCCAATCGGCGAGTGGCTGAAACGCGACTTCGCCGCCGAGTTCCGACGGACGGTCGAGACGGTCGAAACCGACCTGTTCGACGCGCGGGCGGTTCTCGACGTTTTCGAGGAACACGTCCACGGCGCGCGCGACCACACCCGGTTCCTCTGGAGCGTCTACGTGTTCGCCCGGTGGCTGGACCGGATGCGCGCCCGCGGCGTCCTGAGCGAGTGACCCCGACGCCCGAAAACGGTGCGTATATGGTCCCTTTCCGACACCTTCATGTCAGATGCTGTTCGCAACGGTGTCGAGCGTCCTGTTACTCTTCGCGCTCGCGGTCTGGTCCCGGAGTCGGGCGTACCGAGCGTTGGCGACGACCGCGCTCGCGGGCCACCTCGCGCTGGCGCTGGTCGTCCCGGCGCTCCCCTACCGGTGGGACGTACACCGATTTCACGCGGCCGCGACCGCAATCGCGTCCGGGTCGGTCCCCTCGACCTACGCCAGCGTGAACGCGTTTTCGGCGTTTCAGGGCATCCTGTACGTCGTCTTCGGCAGTACGCCGACGACCCTCTCGGTCGTCAACGGACTGCTGGCGGTCCTCACCCCGATTCCGGTCGTCGCGCTGGCCCGGCGACTCTACCCCTCGGCCGTCGATTCGACCGACGGGGTGGCCGCGCTGGTGCTGTTCGCTCCGCTCGCGTTCCTGTTCTCGACGCTCCCGATGCGGGACGCGCTCTCGACGCTCCTGTTTTTCGTCGCGCTCAGACTCGTGACCGACGTGTTCGTCGCCTCCCGGCACTGGCACGCGGTGGTCGCGGTTCCGCTGGTGGCGCTCCTCTCGACTCTCCGTCCGGAACTCGCGCTTCTCGTCGTCGTCGGGAGCGTCGCCGCGGGGGTGGCGTGGGTTCTTGACGCCGTGGGTCGCCGGGACGTTTCGTTCGCGTCGCTGACGGTGGCCGTCTCCCCGGCGAGCGTGACCGGGTTTCTGCTGTTCGCCCGCGAGTTCCCGCTGGCCTACCTCAATCGAGTTCTCGAACGCCGGTCGGTGGGCGGAGCGGTGTACCTCGACGGTCTCTCGTACGTCTCGTGGGCCGACGTGCTGGTCCTCGCGCCGGTTCGGGCCGTCTACTTTCAGTTCGCCCCGTTTCCGCTCCACGTCGACTCCGCGTTCGACCTGCTGGCCGCGCTCGAACTCCCGGTGTTGCTGGTCCTCGCAATCGCGGCGTACCGGTCGCTGGCGGCGTGCGACACCGACCAGCGAGTCTCGGCGCTCCTGCTCACGGCGTATCTCGGCGGCGTCGTCGGCTACGGTCTCATCGACTCGAACTTCGGGACGACCGTCAGACACCGGGTTCCGTTCGTGTTCCTGCTGGTCGTGTTCGCGTCACCCGTCGTCGAGCGCCACTGGCGGGCGCTCCGGGGAGAGTCGCGTTGACGGCGACTGACGTTCTGACGGCGGTCACTCCGAAGGCGGTTCGGTGAACGGAGACGCGACGACGACGGTGAGCAAAAACAGGGCCGCGAAACTCAGGAACTTCACGGCGGCGTTGAGGTCGGCGAGCGCGACCCGGACGGTGCTGAGAACTACCGCGGCGGCGACGAGTCCCCGTATCACTCGCCGAACTACGTCCATACGTCGAATCGGACGCCGGTCGAAGTTAGTCCTTTAGGTTCGCGAGGCGCACCATCGCGTCTGTCGTCTCCTCGACGGTCCGGTCCCACGTGAATCGCCGGTCTACCGACTCCCGGCCCGCCTCGCCGAGCGCCCTCGCCAGTTCGGGGTCCGAGAGCAGGGCGTCGAGCGCGTCCGCGAACGCGCTCACGTCGCCGACCGGGAACGTCTTTCCGGCCCCCTCCACGACCGGCGCAACCTGCTCTAAGTCGCTCGTGACTGCCGGGGTCGCCGACGCGAGCGATTCGAGGACGGTCCGGGGAAGCCCCTCCGCGCGACTCGGAAGGACCAGCACGTCCGCCGACCGGTAGACCGTCGGCATCTCGTCGTACGAGAGGTGGCCGAGGAACGTCACGGCGTCGGCGACGCCGAGGGCCGTCGCGCGCGTACGAAGGTCATTACGAAGCGGCCCGTCGCCACAGAGGTAGAGTTCGGCGTCGGGATGGTCGTCGCGGACGCCCGCGAACGCCTCGATTGCGTCCGCCGGGCGCTTGCCGTCCACCAACCGGCCGACGAACAGCACCACCGGCCCGTCGGCGGCTATCCCGTCGTGGCCCGGTCCCTCGGGAGTGAACCGGGTCTGGTCGATGCCGTTCGCAACGACTTCGATGTCGGTTTTCACGCCGAACTCCCGGACGCGCGCCCTGTCCTCGCCGGTGTAGCAGAACACCACGTCCGCGGCGTCGAACGTCCACCGGCCGACCGTCCGGAGGTAGGCGTCGAAGAGCCACTCCGGGGCGTTCTGGGAGTAGAGACCGTGATTCGTGATTGCCAATGGAGTGTCGCCGAGTCGTCGCTTCACCGCCGCGAGGTTGGTCGAGAAGTACAGGTGCGAGTGGGCGTGAACCACGTCGTAGTCGTCGGTCCGGGCGAGGAACCGGCCGACGCCCGCCGACATCTCGTTGCCGAGGAGTTCGGCGGTCGGCGACCGGCGAACGAGCGTGTAGCCGTCGCGTTCCTCCCGTCTGGGCTTGTCGTCGGCGGCGACGGTCAGCACCGTCACGTCGTGGCCCATCGCGGCTTGGTCTCGGCTCATCGCGTGGACGTGGTACGGGCCGCCACCGGGAACGTCGGGATACACCTTCTGTGCGACGCGAAGAATCCGCATTCGGTCGTTCGGTCCGGTTCGACGGTTAATACTCTACTGGTATCGGGTCGGCTATCGCTCGCGGAGGACCTCGCGCACGTCCACCAACACCTTCCAAATCTGGCGGACGACGATTTTCACGTCGAACCAGAACGACTGTCGCCGGATGTACTCCAAGTCGCTCCGGAGTTTGGCCTCCGGGTCGGTGCTGTTGGCCTCGCGTATCTGGGCGAGTCCGGTCAGTCCCGGTTTGACGAACCACCGCTTTCGCCACGCGTCGGCGGTCTGTTCGAGCAGTGGCTCCTCGTCGGTCCACACCGCTCGCGGCCCGACGACACTCATCTCGCCGGTCAGGATGGACCAGAGTTGGGGAATCTCGTCCAAGTGGGTCCGGCGCAGGATTCGGCCGACGCGGGTGATTCGGTCGTTCTCCTCGTCGTCGGTCGGAACCGCCGACTCGCCCTCGGGGACCATGCTCCGGAACTTGTACACCGCAAACGTCTCGCCGCGTTCGGCGGTGCGCTCTTGACTGTAGAACACCGGGCCGGGACTGTCGAGTTTGACCGCGGCGGCGACGACCGCGATGAACGGCGCGAACGCCACCAGTCCGACCACGGCGAAGGCAACGTCGAAGGCGCGCTTGAAGGCGTAGTCCTGCCAGTCCCACGGCGCGAGTTCGATGTCCACGATTTCGCTCCCGCCGCCGACCGACGCCGTGAGAACGCTGTCGGCGTGGTCGCGGTGGACCTTCGCGTTTACGCCGTGTTCGTAGCAGGCGTCCAGCGCGCCGAAGAACTCCGCGCGGTCGGGGCGGGCGAACGCGAGAACCGCAGTGTCAACGTCGTACTCGACCAACACCTCGTCGAGGCGCGAGAGACCGCCGAGACAGTCGAGGTCCGGTAGCGCCTCGTTTCCGCTCCCGTCGGCGACTGCGGGGGTCGCCACGCCGGGGTCGTCGCCCGAGTAGTAGGGACTCGGCGGCGAGACGTAGCCCACGACCGGCACGTCCGTCGCGTCGAGTACGTCGCGTATCTCGTCGGGGTCGTCGCCGACGACGACGACCCGCTCCTCTCTGGAGGGTCGGTGACGGATGGCGACGAACCACGTCGGGAGGACGACCAGCAGACCGGCCACCGTGAGCGCGAGCGTCGAACGCGGGAGCGGGTAGGTGTAGTCGAAGTAGCCCACCGTCGCCATCGCCAACCCCGCGACGACGACGCGCTTCTGGGTCAGCAAGAGCGTGTCGAGAATCCGGCGGGGCCGGGGCTTGTACAGCGGTACGAGGCTCCCGACCACGATGAGCGCGGTGGTTACGACCGCGAGGACGAGAGCGTCGCCGGTCAACACGACCGCGGGGAGTCTTCGGAACACCGGCACGGCTGTCGTGAGCGACTGGGCCGTCGGGTGGTTCGCGGCCACGACCGCCCCGACCGCGAGGAGCGCGGTCCCGACGACGCTCACGACTCGGTACCGATGTCCCGAAACCATCAAACTATCACCCGTAGTCTGCTCGCTTAAAACCTGCCATCCCGCCGTTCAGAAAAGCTTTCTGACATCTCACGAGTTCCGGACCAGCGGTTCGTACCAGTCGCGGTTCTCGCGGTACCAGTCGGTGAACCGCTCTACGCCCTCTCGGATGGTCGTGGTGGGTTCGTAGCCGACGAGTTCGTCGGCCTTCGAGATGTCGGCGTGGGTGTGTTCGGAGTCGGCGTCGTTTCGCTCGGCGTATTCGAGTTCGAGGTCCGGCGCGAGTTGGTCCCGAATCTCCTCGGCCAGCGTCCGAATCTCGATGTTGTCGGTGCTTCCGACGTTCATCGCCTCGCCGTCGGCGGCGTCGGTGTCCAAAAGCGCCCGGTTCGCCCGCACCACGTCGCCGACGTAGGTGAAGTCGCGGGTCTGGGTCCCGTCGCCGTAGACGACCGGCGGTTCGCCGTTCAGACACCGCGAGACGAAGTTCGAGATGGCCATGTTCGGGCGCATCCGCGGGCCGTAGACGGTGAAGTACCGGAGCGCGACGGTCGGCAGGCCGTACACCTCGTTGTAGACGCGAGTGTACTGCTCTTGGGCCACCTTCGACGCGCCGTAGGGACTGACCGGCGTGTTGGGGTGGTCCTCGTCGTAGGGCAGGTACTCGGGCTTGCCGTACACCGACGAGGAACTCGCCACCACCACGCGCTCGGTGTCCGAATCGCGGGCCGCCTCCAACACGTTGAGCGTGCCCGAGACGTTGATTTCGTTGACTTTCTGTGGCTCTTCGACGCTGGTCCGGACGCCCGCTTGGGCGGCCTGATGGAAGATTACGTCGGCGTCGCCGACCTGTTCGTCCACGAGGTCCGCCTCGCGCACGTCGCCTCGGACCAGTTCGTAGCTTCCGTCGCCGTCGGCGGCCGCTCGACGGCCCGCCTCGACGTTGCGTTCTTTGAGACCAACGTCGTAGAACGGCTCGAAGTTGTCGAGCGCCACCACGTCGTGGCCGTCGCGGGCGAACGCCTCGGCGAGGTGGCCGCCGATGAACCCCGCGCCGCCGGTGACGAGTATTCGCATTACCTACTTCTCCGAGACGCGATTAGCAAAAAGCCACCGAGTCGGGCCGGAAGTTCGGGCGACTGACCCTTTCGCGGGACCGGGGGAGTTCAGTTGGCCGACGCTTCGGTCGAATCGGCGTCTGCGGTGGTGTCGTCGTCGGTGGCGTCGTCGTCAGGGTCCGCGTCGTCGGCGTCTGCGTCCTCGTCGGCGTTCAGAAGTCGCTCGGCCTTCTTTCGGTCCTCGGGGTAGCCAACGTCCACGCGCCACCCGTCCATCCGAATGGCGTCGATGGTGCGCCCGCTCTGGATGAGCAGGTCGATGGCCTCGCTGATTTCGTACTCGCCGCGGTTGGAGGGTTGGACGAGGTGACAGGCGTGGAAGATGGCGGGCGTGAACGTGTAGAACCCGGTCATCACGAGGTTCGACGGCGGATTCTCGGGTTTCTCTACCACGTCGGTAATCTCGCCGTAGTCGTTGGTCGCACAGACGCCGTAGCGTCCGGCCTCCTCGTAGGGCACTTCTTCGGTGAGGAACGCGGCGTCCGCGCGGTCCTCTCGCTGGCGTTTCACCACGTCGCCGAGGTTCGCGTCGAACACGTTGTCCCCCAACATCAGCATGAAGTCGCCGTCGATGTGTTCCTCGACGGTCAGCAGTGCGTGGGCGAGTCCCTTCTGTTCGCGCTGGTGGGCGTAGGTCACGGGAATCCCCTCGAACGCGTCGCCGTAGTGACTGATGATGTCCTGCTTGCGGTAGCCGACCACGACGACGAACTCGTCGGCACCCAACTCGGCCAACTGCTCGAAACACCGCGTCAGGATGGGCTTGCCGTCCACTTCGACCATCCCTTTGGGCTTCTCGTCGGTCAGCGGCCGCAGGCGGGTCCCCTCTCCGGCGGCGAGTACGACGGCTTTCACGTTCGTCGGAACGTCGCTGGAGTGGTAAATATTTTTAGACTCGCCAGCGGCGCGGTGGGTCGTCGGGTTTCGGTGGTGGGTCGTTGGGGACCGGACGTTCTCGTCCGTTCGTTCTGAATTACTACCGCAACCGGGACAACCGAGACGACGAACGTCTCGAAAGCCCCCGCCCGCTCTGCATCGTTGGAAACGTGAGTGCGACCGCCGGAATCGTAGCGAAGAACGTCTCGAAAGCCCCCGCCCGCTCGCGGTCGCTCAGCGACATATTCTCGCGCCTCACTTCGTTCGGCGCTCGAATAGGGGTCGCTGAGACGACCACGGGTCTTCGACCCGCGAGCGGGCGGCCTTTATCCACCCGGTGGTCTAGTCGGCCCGTCGTCGCGGCGGCGGACGATTCACCGGCATTCGGTAGTCGCTTATCGGACATTCTTTTATGGCTCTAGAAAATACTTCGATACGGTAAATAATTAAAAATATTGCTAAGAGAATTGTTTCGAGTGCCCACGCCCGCCGGTATCGGCGGGCGCTCGCCGCAACCAACCACCAGCACACGCCCGCCGAAACTCACCACCAGTTTGGGTGGGTGAAAGGGCCGCCCGCTCGCGCACCGCTTGGTCGCCTCTGCGGGCACTATTCGAGCGAGCGAAGCGAGCGAGAATATCCCGCAGAGCGACCGCGAGCGGGCGGGGGCTTTCTGAGACTTCTTCTCGGTAGTCCTTCCGGCGGTTGCGGTGCTGTCACGGAGCGAGCGGGGGTGTTCCGAGCGTTCGTCTCGGTAGCTCTTACGGCTACTATGCTGTCACGGAGCGAGCGAAGACTCTCCAAACGCTCGTTATCCCGACGCCGCCGATTCGCCGACGCCGAGAGAACGACCACGAACATCTAGAACGACCACGAACACCTCGAACCGAATCCTGAAGGGCGCGCGCCGCGACAGGGACGCACGATGAACGTCAGCATCGTCGGGAGCGGGTACGTCGGCACCACCGTCGCGGCCTGTCTCGCCGACTACGGCCACGAGGTGACGAACGTGGACATAGACGAGGGAGTCGTCGCGGCCATCGAGTCCGGCGAGGCACCGATTCACGAACCGGGACTCGCGGACCTCGTGGCCGAGTACGGCGGCGAGCGCCTGCGAGCGACCACCGACTACGCCGCCGTGCGCGAGACCGACGTGACGTTTCTGGCACTGCCGACGCCCACCGGCGACGACGGGCGCATCGACCTCGGCGTGCTGAAGGCGGGCGTCCGGTCGCTCGGCGAGGCGCTGGCGTCGAAAGACGACCCGCACGTCGTCGTGGTCAAGTCCACCGTCGTCCCCGGTACCACCGAGGAGACCGTCGCGCCGTTGCTGGCCGAGGCGTCCGGAAAGACGCCGGGCGAGGACCTCCACGTGGCGGCGAACCCCGAGTTCCTGCGGGAGGGGAGCGCCGTCGCCGACTTCCGTGACCCCGACAAAATAGTCTTCGGCACCGACACCGACTTCGCGCGCGACCGACTCCGCGAGGTGTTCGAACCCCTACTCGCCGACGCCGACGCCGCACTGGTCGAGACCGGGATTCGGGAGGCAGAGATGATGAAGTACGCCAACAACGCCTTCCTCGCCTCGAAGGTCAGCCTCGTCAACGAACTCGGGAACGTCTGCAAGGAGTACGGCGTGGACGCCTACGAGGTGGCCGACGCGCTAGGACTGGACGACCGCATCGGCGCTCGGTTCCTCCGGTCGGGCGTCGGGTGGGGCGGCAGTTGCTTCCCGAAGGACGTGGCCGCCCTCATCGCCGCCGCCCGCGACGCTGGCTACGACCCCGCCATGCTGGAGGCCGCCGTCGAAGTCAACGACGAGCAACCCGAACGACTCCTCGACTTGCTCGAAACCCACCTCGACCCGGCCGGAAAGCGGGTCGCGGTCCTCGGACTCGCGTTCAAACCCGGCACCGACGACGTGCGAAACTCCCGCGCCATCCCGGTCGTCGAGGGTCTGCGCGAGCGCGGTGCCGAAGTCGTCGCCTACGACCCGGTAGCGACCGAGAACATGCGCGAGCGGTTCCCCGACATCGAGTACGCGCGGTCGGCCGCCGACGCCCTCGACGGCGCGCACGGGACCCTCGTCGTCACCGACTGGGACGAGTTCGCGGCGCTGGACGACGCCTTCGACGCGATGGCCGACCCGGTGGTCGTGGACGGGCGGCGCATCGTGGAACGGCGCGAGGGCATCACCTACGAGGGACTGACGTGGTAGCGAGGGAGATAGAACTTCGCTACCCGCCGACGCTGACGTTCCCGCCGTTTTGGACCGCACTCTCTGGCACCGCCACCGTTCGGTTGCCGACCGAGTAGGTCCCCGAGTACGGCACCGTCACCGAGAACTCGCCGTCGGGTCCGGTCGAGACCTTCCGCCGGTACTCGAACGACGCGCCCTCGATTTCCACCGACTTCGAGACGGTCAGGGTCGCGTTGGCCGAGCGCGCGCCGGTGACGTTCGCGCCCGGAACCGGCGTGAACACCTTGACCGACCCGTCGTCGCTGGCGTACAGCGCCCGGTAGTGGCCCGCGCCGGTCGCTCCGTTCGGCCCGGCGCTCCCGTATCGCAGGTGGAGTCGGGCGTAGTTGGAGTTTTTCGGCACCTTCTGCACGTCGAGGTCCTTGGTGACGACGAACCCGACGTTGCCCTGCAACTCCCGGTACTGTCCCTCGGGGTCTTTCGACGCGAGGAACGGTTCGTAGTGCTGTTCGGCGAAGTGGTAGCCTTTCGCCTCGCCGCTCACGAAATGGTTGTACATCCGATTCCGACCCCACTTGCTCAGCACGTAGTTCCGGGGGTACTCCCACCCCTGCTCGTCGGCGTGGCCGTCCATCCACGCCGCGGCCTCGAACTTGTCGTCGGCTATCTGCACCTGCTGGTGGCGGACCGCGGTCTGGAGCGTGCCCACGCTGGCGACCAGCACGAACAGGACGAGGACCGCCGTGAGCGTCCCTCTGTCGGGGAGTTCGAGCGACGGAAGCGGCGTCCCGTCGCGCGACCCGTCGTCGCCGAACGCGGGCGGGGAAATCACGTCGAGTTTCGCGGCGGCGGCGACGAAGCCGTAGCCCGCCAGTATCGCCGCGAACGCCGCGAACTCGCCGACGAACCGCCGCTGGAGCGTCGCCAGCACGAGGAAGTACCCGCCGTAGGTGCAGACGACCAGCCACGGCGCGTGGCTACGCCGGTAGGCGCGCGCGCCGACCCCCGCGAGTACCGGCAACGCGAAGAACCACGCCAACCCGAGTTCGAATATCGGCCCGAGGAGGAGTCCGAGCGCACCGCCAGCGAACAGCGACTGGGTTTCGGCCGCCCCGGAGAAAAAGAGGAGCGACCCGACTCGCTCGCCGAGTCGCGCGGCGTACGAGGGGAGAAACACCTGCAACAGGACGAGTCCGCTCAGGCCGCCTGCGACTTCCGCGCCGCCGAGAACGAACGCGGGCATCTCGGCCCGCCGGACCGCCTCGCCCGCCAGCGAGACGCCCAGCACGCCGACCAGCAACAGCGCGGGCGAGTAGGCCACGACGCCGGTGTGCCACCCGAACCCGGCGTGAGCGAGGTGCGACAGCACCGACGCCACCGCCAGTCCCACGAGTATCGGCGCGCTGGCTACGAGGGGCGACCGGTCGGCCCGCACGTCCGCGGCGGCCCGGACCGCGACGTAGGCACCGAGCGCACCGATAAGGAGCGGTCCGGCCTCCCACGCCATCACCTGTCCGGCCACTGCGACCCCCAGCACGCCCGCCGCGACCCACGGCCGAACTGCCGAGAGGCGCTCGCGGTCCACGTCGGCCACCCACGCCAGCGAGAGCGCAGTCAGCGCCAGCCACGGGTAGTCGAAGGCGTGGTGGTCGGCGAAGCCGAGACCGGTCCGGTAGGCGAACGCCGGAATCACCGCGAGGACGCCGACCGACGCCAGCGCGACCCGCCGGTCGTCGGTCACGCGGACCGCCAGCGCGTAGACGAGGGCGGCGACGACGAGCGCCGAGACGACGGGGTACCACGCCAGCACGAACCCGGCGGCGTCGGCACCGCCGAGCAGGTTGGTCAGCCACCACAGCGCCCCGACCATCAGCGGTTCGCCCTTCGCCACTTCGATGGGAAGTCCCGAGAGGACGCTGAAGTCGAACGCGCCGGTCGCTTCCGCGGAGAGTCGTTCGACCCAGTACCGGTAGTAGTAGGGGTCGTTCGAGGGGAGGACGACGTACTCGCCCCGGAAGACGCTCGGGAAGACGTAGGTCCGCATCAGGAAGACGAACGCCAGCGCGACCCCGAGCGCGCCCGTCTCCGTCCGCGACGGGAGCGACAGCGAGACCCCCGACGCGGACGAGAGCGACGACGAGTCGTCGCTCTCGTCCGCCGACTCGGTGCCGGGCGGGGTCTCGCCGTCGAGACTCGCTCGGACTGCCTCGGGGTCGGCGACTTCGTACTCGTCGCCGTCCTTGGCAACGATGTCGCGGGAGACCAACTCGCCGAAGGTCCCCGAGTCGAGGGGCACGTCGTCGAAGGCCCACCCGTCGGCGTCGGCGTCTACCGCGAGGAGTTCGCGGAGGTCCGATTCGAGTCCGGGCCGGTCCGCGAGAAGGTCGTCGGTCGCCTCGCGTACGCTATTCATGGTGGGCGAATGTCGTGAGTAGCGTATAAACTCTGCGAACGTTCGGCGGGAGAACGCGACTCGACCCTCCGACGAGGGGGTGTCAACCGCCGATACATTTCCGGTACTTTAATTATCCGGTGTCGTTCTGTTCGGAACGATGCAACAAGTAGCCTCAGAGAATACGTCGGAACCAGTTCTCGCCGCGCTCGTCGGTGACGATTGCAGTTGGTGCGCGGCGGGGACCTTGGCGCGCGAGGAGTTCAAGGGTGACGCCGCGGTGGTCTGCGAGGAGTGCGGGACGCCCGCGGCCCGCGTCTGGTAGTCAGTCACGCTCTACTTTCTGGTGAGTCGTCTCCCCTAATCCCTGAACACGTCGGCGTACCGAGAGTCACTCGTCCGGACGTGCTAGTGCTGGAATACGTAGGTGTTCACCGTCTCCGGATAGTTCTTCGGCGCGTCCGTGCGTACGTGTTCGAGGCTCGGATGATGCGTCGCCACGTACTCTTGGACTTCGCTCGGGGTTGCGAACTCGAACGGATAGCCCCCGAGCCAGTCTCGAACGTCGTGCCAGTAGTCCATACCGCGGTTCTGGCGATAGGAGTCGAGATACGCGAGCGGGCTTTCGCGTTTCAGGAGGGTCCGAGCGGTGAGGTGCGCTCCGCCGTACCCGAAGACCAGCAGTTTCTGTACCGGCCGAGGCATCCGGTTGAACGCGCGCTTGATTCGGCGGGCTACGAAGGAGTTGTAGAGCGACTCGCCGCGTTCGACTTTGTTGTAGATGCCCAGACACAGACGGCCGTCGTCGGCCAGCAATCGCGTCGTGTGGTCTATCGCCCGCCACATCTCGCCGGTGTGGTGGACGACGCCCCAGCAGTACACCGCGTCGAATTCGCCGAGACCGGCCACGAATTCGCTATCGAGGATGTCTCCCCGTTCGACCGTCCAATCGTCGGCGTCGGTCTCGTCTCTCAACCGGCGACAGCACGTCACAGAGTCCTCGTCGTAGTCGAAGCTCACAATCTCACTCGCGCCCAAGCGGTGGGCCGCGAGCGAAAACAGGCCGCTTCCACACCCGATGTCCACTACTGACTGGCCGTCGAGCGAGTCGCGGTCGAACACGTCTCTCAGCTCTCGTTCGGCTTGCGCTACCTGTTCGTCGGTTAACTGGTCGAGATACGACTCCCAGTTCTCTCCGAACTCGAACCGATTACTCATGGTCGCGCCCTCCGAACCTAGCCATGTGTTGGCGCAGGTAGACTCACCTAAAAAGGCTAGCGTCTCCAGCGCGACTTCTCAGAACAGGGCTTCCAGTTCGTCGCTCTCGTCTCGGACCAGACTCTCCAGATTCTCCTCGCTCTCTTCCTCGATGTCCTCCAGATTGTCCTTGGTCTCGACTGCGACGCTCTGGAGGTCCTTGATGCGCGGCACGTCCGTGACCCCGGACAACAGCGTCACCGCGGCGACCCGGTCGGTGCCGGACATCGGATAGTCGCCGCCCCGGACCTCCATGCTCGCGGTCTCGTTCTCCAACCACTTCCGGCCGCGCTCGATTCCCTTCCGGTTGAGGTGGTCGTTCGGCCCGCTCATGACCACCAGCGAGCGGTCGGTGCTTCGGACCTCGCAGGGGAGCGTGAGACGCCCGAGCGCCGCCTTCCGGACGAGACTCGTGATGCGGTTGGTAGTCTCGGTGGCGTCGAGGTCCGTCTCGGAGAACCGGCCGAGCAGACCGCCGCCCGCCGTCTCGACTTCTTCCGTGGCGTACCCGACGGTCGAGACGCCGCCACAGGAGAGCGTGTTGATGATTTCGCTGGAGTCTACGACGCTCTCGGCGACTTCTTGACCTTCTTGGACCTCGCCCGCCGAGAAGAGGATGCCGAACCGCCGGACGATTTCCTCGTTGATTCGGTCGTAGCCTCCGCGGACCGACTCGCCGGTCTCGCGCCACGCGTCGTTGTCGAACACGAGCAGGTTGTCCACCTCGTCCACGAACGTCTTGAACGACCGCGCGGCGTTGAGCGTGTAGATGCCGCCCTCGTCCTCGGCGGGCAGGACGCCCAGTCCGTAGACCGGTTCGGTGTAGATGCGCTTGAGGTGGCCCGCGAGGACGGGCGCGCCGCCCGACCCGGTGCCCCCGCCCATCCCCGCGACGACGAGGAACGCGTCGACTTCGTGGACCGGAACGTGGTCGATGGCCCCCTGAATCTCGTCGATGTCCTCCTCGGCGATTTCCGCGCCGAGTTCGTTGTCCGCACCGACGCCGTGGCCCTTCACGCGGGCCTGTCCGATGAGGACGCGGTTTCGCTCGGGGACGTGTTCGAGTCCCGCGAGGTCCGCCTTCGCGGTGTTGACCGCGATTGCCGACCGGACGACGTTGCTTCCCGTCTCCCGGTCGTACTCCACGAACTTGTCCACGATTTTACCTCCTGCCTGCCCGAAGCCAATCATTGCGAGCTTCATACTTTGGTGCCTCCCTAACGCCGATGTTCGCGAGTTACCCGGCGACTGACCGCGAGTCGCGCCGGGCTTATCGGCTGTACTTCGACAGGTCGGGAGTCTTATCCATAGTTATACGGCGGCACACGGGGTTTCAGGCGGTGGCACACGAGCGTTACTGCGATAAACGAGCGGCGGCTCTGTCGGTCAGAGGCTCTTTTCGACGGTGACGTATGCGGGTTCGACGGTGAACTCACCTTCGAGGCGCGGTCGGCCACTGTATCGGGATTCCGTTCGAGAGAGACGACGTAAGCACCGCCTGAAACCGCTGGTCTCGACCGGGACACGGCGCTCGAACGAAACGGCTACTCGCGGACCTATTTTTCGGCCATCATTCCCATCTCTCACTCGAAAGTGGGAAAGAAGTATCTGACGCCCACACCTACTACGGCGTGGAAATGACCAAGGTAGCGACCGACGACCGGGGACGAATTACGATTCCGAGAGAGGCGCGCGAGCGGTACGGTGACGAGTATCGACTCGTAGAACTCCGTAGCGGTATCAAACTCGTCCCGATTCCGGAGGACCCCCTCGAAGCCCTCCGCTCGGCGGCGAGCGAGGAGTTCAAGTCGGCTTCGACCGAGGAACTACGCGAGGCCGGACTCGAACGCGGCCGCGAGGAAGCCGAGGAGCATGTACGCTGACACCGATTTCTGGGTCGCGCTGTTGAAAGGTGACGACTGGCTCACGGAACGCGCCGAAGAACTCTACGCCGAACACGGCGACGACCTCGACGTATCGCTGACCACGTTCGTGGAACTGTTCCTCATCGAAGAGCAGTTCTCGTTCGACCGAGAGAAAGCCGCTATCAGCATCTTGGAGATGACCGACGCCGACATCGAGGAAGCGGTCGTCTTCCAAGCGTCGGAGTACATCGACGACGGCCTGAACGTCTTCGACGCTTTCCACGCGGCACTCGCCGGGGACACAATCCTCTCCAGCGACAAAGCGTTCGATGGTATCGGCATCGAACGTGTGCAGCTCGACCCCGAAACGGTGGCGACCGAGAGCCGTCGAGAGGCCGACGAGAGGTAAGTTCGCTCGACTTCCGACGCGCGTATTATCCCCGGCCGACAACCGCCTGTATGCGCCAGTTCATCGTCCTCGGTCACGACGCGCCCACGACGCCCGACTTCTCGTTAGACGACCTCGCGGGCGGCGCGGGCCGCCTCGACGTGCTGTGTCGGTGCGTCAACTCCGCGTTCTTCCTCTCGCACGCGATTCGGGAGGACGTGGAAGTCCACCTCGTGTTACGCGACGAGGTGACGGTTCGCTTCGATGGGTCCGAACTCCGGCGACTCAACCCCGACGAGCGAAGCACGGCGGCCCTGATTCGGGGTGCGCTGGAGGAGAAAGCCGAGGCCATCGGCCACATGGAGGCCGAGAGTTCGCCGGGCGTCCACATCTCCAAGCGGGGGTTCGAGGCGGTGCTGGAGGAGGCCGCGCGCGACGGGACGGTCGTCCAACTCCACGAGGACGGCGACCCGGTTGCGGACGTGGAACCGCCCGCGGACCCGGTGTTCGTCGTCTCGGACCACCACGACTTCGGCGACGACGAGGAATCCCTGCTCGCGGACGCCGCGGACGCGCGGGTGCGCCTCGGCCCGGAACTGCTCCACGCCGACCACGCCATCACCGTCGCGCACAACTACCTCGACACCGAGGGGTTCACGCGCTACTGACGCCGACTCGGGGTGTCGGTATTTGTGTAACTTTCCACCTCGGCGCGTGCGGGCGCGACCCGCGAGTGGTCGCGCCCATCCGCGCGAGGGATGAGTATCGCAGGGAGAAGCGACCGGAGGGAGCGACGACCGAGAAACGCAGTCGGTTGGGGAGGCGTGTGGTTCGCGGTGGCGGTTCGGTGCTGTGCGGGGCGGTTTTGATTGGTTCAAGCCTGAAGCTAGCTCCCCCGAACTCATCTACCGGTCACAAATCCACTCCCCCGAACTCATCCACCGGTCACAAATCCACTCCCCCGAACCAGTCCACCGCGATGTCCCTCAGCGGTCGATGACCTCGGGACTCACCCGCGAAATCTCGGAGACGAACTCCGCTTCGCCGGGGAAAACGAAGATGGTCGCGTCGATGTCCTCGGCGACTCGGAACCGCGAGGTGAGGTAGAGACCAACGTCCGAGACCGAGAAGACGTGGTGGACGAGCGTCATCTCGGGGTTCTGGACCGCCACGGGCGCGCCGGTGTCGATGGAGGTATCGAACGTCTCGGCCCACTCGTCCACGAAGCCGTTCGCCATCACGTTACAGAGTTCGGTCAGGGCGTCCCGGCCCATCTCCGTGGCGACGACCGACGCCGCGTCCGCGACTGCGCGTTGGAGCATCAGCGACGCCGCGCGGTTCGCGCTCTTGACCGGGAACAGCACCAAGACGGTTCCGGCGACTGGCTTGCGCATCCGGACGCGCGCACCGGCGCGGTCCTCGACGCCGAACTGGTCGAGAATCGTCTCCGGTCCCGCGTAGCCGATTTTGACCTGTTCGGTCTCGACGCTCAGGTCGTCGCCCGCGACCTTCCGGAGTCGGGACTCGACGCCATCGACGCCGACTTCGCCGAGCCAGTTCAGGACCGCGATGGTTTCGAGCGGAATCGAGAGTCGGCCGTCGTCGCCTTCGGGTGCGGACTTTTCGGCGTCGGCGGTCGGTTCGGTGGTGTCCGTTGAGGCCCTGCGCTCACGGTCGGCGTCGATTGGTTCGGCGGGTTCGAATCCGTCTTCGGGGTCGGCCCGTTTCTCGTCGCGTCCGTCGCCGCGCATCATGGTTCGGCGGCGGTGCTGTGGGTGTCCCTCGGAATCGTGCGCGTCGTCCGGCGGCGGTCGATTGCTACGCCTGTGGCAGTCGCCATGTGTCGTCGTTCGTCGGTCCCACCGAAAACATAAAACGTTGTTCGCCGCGACTGCCGGAAATATTCGGACGCGCTACCGGTACAGTTCGAGTGCGTTACCGACGACGGACGGTCGCCTCAATATCGACGGTCGGCCGGAGCGTCAGCGACGGCCGAAACGCCAGCGGTCCGTCGGTGGTCACGTTGAGGTCCACCCGACCGACCATCGTCGCCAGCGCCATCACCAGTTCGAGGCGGGCGAACCGCATCCCGATGCAGTGGCGCGGGCCGCCGCTGAACGGGGTAGGCGTACTCCGGCCGGTCGCCCTCGCGGGTCCAGCGGTCGGGGTCGAACGTCTCGGGGTCGTCCTAGAATCGCCCGTCGCGGTGGAGGACCCACTGGGGAATCATCAACTGCGCGCCCTCCGGAATCTCGCACCCGCCGAGGGTCACCCGTTCGGTCGCCTCGCGGTTGACCGCCCACGCCGGAGGGTAGAGTCGAAGCGTCTCGTCCACGACGTTTTGGACCTGCCCCAGCGCCTCGAAGTCGTCGGCGACGGGCGAGCCGTCGCCGACGACTTCGCGGATTTCTTCGGCCAGCGACTTCCGGACTTCGGGGCGACGGCCCAGTTCGTACCACGCGTAGGTGAGCGCCGTCTCCGCGGGTGTTCGGAGTCGTCAGCGGCGGTGGACGGTCATCTCCACGTCACCTTTCGGCTGGAGCGTCTGCCCGGCCGACAGCTCTATTTCGTCGTACTCGCGCTCGAACTCCCAGTCTTTCAGGAGCGTCGCGAGGACCAACTTCGCTTCGAGGGTGGCTAACTGCTGGCCGATGCACCGACGCGGCCCGCCGCCGAACGGGAAGTAGGCGAACTCGGGGCGGTCCCCCTGTTCCTCCCAGCGCTCCGGTCGGAACGTCTCGGGGTCGTCCCAGAAGCGCTCGTCGCGGTGGAGGACCCACGTCGGCAGGATGACGAGCGAGCCTTCGGGAACGAGATAGTCGCCGAAGGTCACGTCGGTCTTCGGCGCGCGCCGCAGTTCGTGGGCCGGTGGGTACAACCGCATCGCCTCTTTCACGACCGACTCGGTGTACGAGAGCGACAGCGCGTCCTCGAACTCGGGTTTCCCGTCTATCACCTCGTCGAGTTCCTCGCGGAGTCGCCGCGCCACGTCCGGATTCTGCGACAGGAGGTGAAGGGAGTAGGTCAACGTGAGCGCGCTCGTCTCGTGGCCCGCCAGCAGGAACGTCATCATCTCGTCGCGGATTTGCTCGTCGTCCATCTCCTCGTCGGACGCCAGCAACATCGACATGAGGTCGCTCCGGTCCTCGTCGCTGGTCCTGCGCGACTCGAGGATGTCGTAGACCTGCGATTCGAGGTGTTCGATTGCCTCCTTGCGGCGACGCAGGAAGGGAATCGGTGCCCAATCCGGCGCGAGCATCGTAATCGGTTGTTTACTGGGTTCGAGGACCGCGAGCAGGTCGTCGACCGCATCGTACATCCCTCGGTCGGCGATGTCGATGTCGGCACCGAGCATCGCTTCGAGGAGGATTTCCAGCGTCACCTGTTGCATCTCGCGTCGGAGACCGATGGTCTCGCCGTCGTGCCAGCAGTCGGCGGCGTCGGACGCCCGCCCGACCATACTCTGTGCGTAGTTTTTGGTGTGTTCGAGATAGAACGCGGGCTTCATGGCTTCTCGCTGGCGCTCCCACAGTTCGCCCTCGCTGGTAAACAGACCCGTACCGATTGCGTCTCGGAGTTGCTCTTTGATTTGCTCGTGTTTGTGAAACTCGTCTCCGGTGTTCATCAGGACTCGTTCGATGTCTTCGGGTTCCGTGAGCATGTACGAGTCCATGCCGATGACTTTGTAGTTCACCACGCGACCGTACTCGGCCGCGCGCTCTTTGAACTCGCACGGGCCTTTCACCCATTGGTGGGTGTTCCCAATGATGGGCAGTTTCCGGGGTCCGGAGGGCGTCTTCGCCGTCATTCTCCGCGGAGGTTTCGGTTGCAAATACTTGAATTTACTGCCATATATAAGGGAAAAATACCCGTCCTGATGCGCTGACGCGGCGGTGAACGAAGCCGCGACCGACTGCTCGGGAGTGACAAGTAACTGTCAACTATGCGCAGCACATCCACGGCGACCGGACTCGATACGCCAATCCGTACGCCGTTCGTCGTCTCCGTCAGAAGTTGCGGGTTGGTAGTGGGCCGGCGCGAATTCGAATCGCGGTTACGGCCACCCGAAGGCCGAAGGATACCAAGCTACCCCACCGGCCCGCAAGTAAACCAAAGCGCGTCCGAAGTTTAATCCTTCCGGATTTGGCTGACCGGCCCCGGTTCGCGACGCTCGAACCCCGCCGTCGTCGCGCCGTCCGACCGACGCGCACCGCGTCGGTCGGACTCGTCCTAACGATTGAAATCCGTTTCTTTAGCCATCTAAAGATACCTATAAGGCTTATTTCTATTGCTCAAACGTCTTCGTCGGTGGCCGACTCCACGAACGTCACCGCGTCGGCGGGCGAGGCGACGGCTTCGACGCCCGGCGCGTCGTGGGTTCCGAGTCCGGCGACGGGCCGGTCGTAGACGCCCGCGAAGCCGAGTTCCGAGAGGGTGCCGACGCCGCCGTCCACCGCAATCACGGCGTCGCCGTTCAGCACCACCAGCGCGTTCCGGGCGTGGCCGAGTCCGGTGGCGACGGCGGTGTCCACGTAGGGGTTGGCCGCGGCGCGGTCCTCGCCGGGGAGGATGCCGACGGTCCGTCCGCCCGCCTCGCTCGCGCCGCGGCAGGCGGCCTCCATCACGCCGCCCAACCCGCCGCAGACGAGGGTGTGACCCCGGTCGGCGAGGAGTCGGCCGACTTCCTCGGCGCTCGCGGCCTGCTCGTCGGTGACTGTGCTTCCGCCGATGACGCTGACTCGCATGGGCGTAGGTGATGCTTGATGGACCGTGAGGGTGTCGTTCGCTTCTTTGGAGGTGGTGTTTCGGGTGGAGGACGTGTTTGGTGAGAGGTGTTTGGTGAGGTAGCTTCGGGCGTGGGAACGGGAGAGATAGAGAAAAGCTAGCTTCAGGCTTGAACCAATCAGAACCGCACAGCACCGCCCCGCACCGCTCCCGCGGACCACATGCCTCCCCAACCGACTGCGTTTCTCGGTCGTCGCTCCCTCCGGTCGCTTCTCCCTGCGATACTCGTCCCTCGCGCGGATGGGCGCGACCACTCGCGGGTCGCGCCCGCACGCGCCGGGGTGGAGAAGGTTGAGTCCGCGCGCCGAGGGAGAGTAACCCACGACGACCCCCGACGCGCAGGTCACGCACCTTTTGTCGGTCGCGTCCCGAGAGTCACCGATGACAGAGCAGTTCGACCTCGCCGTCGAATCCGCCGAAGACCCGGCCGAGCGCCGGGACGAAGTGGTCTCGCGGGTCCGCGACCACGCCGGAAAAATTGCCCGCGAACTCGCCCTGCTTCAGGGCGGCGACTACGGCAAGCGGACCTTCGAGACCGACGGCGGCGAGTGGACCGTCAAGTACGAGGCGGGCGACCTCCAGTTTCTCCTGTTCGAGGGCCGCAAGGCCGAGACCTACGTCGTCTCGACCCACCAGCCACCCGACCCCGAGGACCTCGCCGACGCGATGACCGACTACGACGCCTTCGTCGCGGCGTTCAACCGCTACGTCCGGTCGCTGGACGGCGTGCTGGACGGCGTTCCCGCCGACTTCCCCGACGTGGCGTCCACCGAGTCCGTCGTGGCCGAGCGCGACCGAATCCTCGGGCGCGTCCGCGACGTTGCCGACCGGATGGCCCACCAACTCGCCCGCTACGAGGGCGGCGACTACGGGTCCTTTTCGGCCCGAGTCGCGGGCAACCGCTGGGAACTCAAGTGGGAGGACGGCGGCGCGTCCTACCTCCGGGTCGGCGGCGAGGGCGGCATCTACCTCCTCTCGCAGTATCAACCGCCGTCGGCCCCCGACGTGCGCAACCTCGCCGAGGACGTGCCCGCGTTCGTGGAGTCGTTCAACGACTACGTGGCCGACCTCGACGCGAGTCTCGACGGCGTGTCGCTCTAACCCTCCGACAGCACTCCCCTCGCGGCCTCCGTCAGAATTTGCAGGCCGAGCGCGGCGTCGTCCAACTCGACGTGTTCGTCGGCGGTGTGGGCCTGCGCGAGTTCGCCCGGTCCCCAGATAATCGCTGGCGTCCCGCGCGCGACGAACTCCCGGGCGTCGGTCGCGGCCTCCAACCCCCACGGGTCGGCGGGCGCGTCGGCCAACTCCGCCGAGAGTCCCCGGAATCGCTCGGCGAGGGAATGGTCCGGCGAAATTCCGGCGGAAGCGTAGTGCTGGACCAGCGTCAGGTCGGTCTCGACGCCCGACTCGCGCGCTACGCCCGCGAGCAGTGTCTCGATTTCGTCCTCGACTTCCGCGAAGGTCTCGTCGGGCAGGACGCGCCGGTCCAGCAGGAACTCCGCGCGGTCGGCCAGCACCGCCATGTTCGAGTCGGTCCCGGCCTCGAACTCGGTGACGGTCGCGTACGCCCGCCCGACGAGCGGGTCCGTGCGCTCGCGCACGCGACGGTCGTACTCCTCTACCGCCGCGAGGACGGGCCGAGCGGCGTCGATGGCGTTGACGCCTTGGTCGGGGCGACTCGCGTGGGAGGCAGACCCCGAGACGCCGACCCGGAAGGTGGCGACCCCCTTCGCGCTCGTGCCGACCCGGAAGTCGGTGGGTTCCAGCACGACCGCCAAATCGCCGCCGTAGCCTTCCTCGATGAGCGTCCGGGTGCCGGGGTCGCCGGTCTCCTCGCCCATCGCGCCGTGGAAGACCAGCGACCCGTCGAGATTGCCCTCCTCGATTTCTTCTGCGAGGTCCCGGACCGCGAGCATGGCGACGGCGACGTTGGTCTTCATGTCGGCGCTCCCCCGGCCGTAGAGTCGCCCGTCCTCGACGGTCCCCGCGAAGGGGTCGTGGCTCCACTGGTCGGGGTCGCCCGCGGGCACCACGTCGAGGTGGCCGTTGAGGACGAGCGTGGGACCCGCGTCGGGGTCGCCGACTTGCGCGACTGCTTGCGCTCGCTCGGCGCTCGGTTTCTCTACGAGACTGGCGTCGATGTCGCGCTCGGCGAACCAGTCCACGACGAACTCGGCGCAGGGTCGCTCGTCGCCCGGCGGGTTCTCGGTCGGGATGGCGACGAGTTCGGCCGCGAGGTCGGCGAGTTCGTCGGTGTCGTCGCGGTCCGCGCTGTCGTGACTCATGGGTCGCTAGTCGGTGGCCGCCTCGAAGGTCGCTTCGATGGCCCCGTCTAAGTCCGCCAGCAGGTCGTCGGGGTGTTCGGTGCCCACGCTCAGGCGGACCAGCGTCTCGCCGATGCCCGCCTCGGCCAACTCCTCTTCCGAGAAGTCCTGATGAGTCATCACGGCGGGGACCTCCGCGAGGCTCTCGACGCCGCCGAGACTCTCGGCGAGGGTGAACACGTCGAGGTTCGCGGCGAACCGCGCGGACTCTTCGACGCCGCCCGCCAACTCGAAGCTC
Organism: Halorussus caseinilyticus; assembly: GCF_029338395.1. Lineage (NCBI taxonomy): Archaea > Methanobacteriati > Methanobacteriota > Halobacteria > Halobacteriales > Haladaptataceae > Halorussus > Halorussus caseinilyticus. Next base: position 2,531,223 of record NZ_CP119809.1, on the reverse strand, counting down.
ACCATCCCGCCGAAGTCGGCCATCTGGCGGGCCGCGATGTCGTGGTTCTCGTGGGACGCCAGTCCGGGGTAGTGGACACTCTCGACTCGGGGGTGGTCGTCCAACCGCTCGGCGACCCGCCGGGCGTTCCGGCAGTGACGGTCCATCCGGGCCGAGAGGGTCTTGACGCCCCGGAGCGCCAGAAAGCAGTCGAAGGCGCTCGGAATCGCGCCGCGGGCGTACTGGACGTACTCGATGCGCTCGGCGACTGCCTCGTCGTCGGTGGCGACTGCGCCCGCGATGAGGTCGGAGTGGCCGCCGACGTACTTCGTCAGCGACTCGACCGCGATGTCCGCGCCGAGTTCGAGCGGTCGCTGGAGGTACGGCGAGGCGAAGGTGTTGTCCACCGCACAGAGCGCCCCGTGGTCGTGGGCGGCCTCCGCGATGGCCGCCACGTCGCCGATGCGGAGCATCGGGTTGGTTGGCGTCTCGAAGTAGACCAGTTCGGTCTCGGGCCGAATCGCGTCGGCGACCGCTTCGGCGTCGGTGATTTCGACGTGGGTGACTTCGACGCCGTACTCCGAGTAGACGTTGGTCAGGAGTTCGTGGCTCTCGGCGTAGAGGTTCGCGCCCGCGACCACGTGGTCGCCGCTCGAGGGAAGCGAGAACACCGCGTCGATTGCGGCCATGCCGCTGGCGAACGCCGAGGCGTGGGTCCCGCCCTCCATCTCGGCGAACGCCGCTTCGAGTCGGTCGCGGGTGGGTTCGGCCATCCGGGAGTAGCGGTAGTCGCCGCGGGTGTCGGTCGGCGTCTCGTACTCGTAGGTCGCGGTGGCGTGAATGGGCGGCGTCACCGCGCCGTGTTCGCCGGAGTCCCCGCCCGAGTGGACCTCTCTGGTCTCGAACCGCCGGTCGTGGTCTGCCATGACGTACTGTGTCAACACGTTCCATTAATAGATGTCGCCTCGCGGGTCGCCGTTTCCGGGAGTGCGCGCCGGTCCCGTCGGGCGCGTTGCCGACCGACGGGGACCGCGCTCGGGGGTCGGTCCCACTCGCGTTCGGTTTTCCACACCTTCATTAGGGGTTGGGTTCGTGGGTTACAGTAATTGAAATGACCCGGACCTGCGCGAGAACGCAATCAGGGGCGGTCGGTGGTTGTCGTGTCTGAGACGAAGACGCTCGACAGACGGCAGGAGACCCCGCAGTTGGTCGTCGTCTGCGGCCTGCCGGGAGTCGGCAAGACCACCGTCGCCGAGGACATCGCCGAACGCCTCGACGCGCGACTCCTCCGGACCGACGTGATTCGCAAGGAGATTCTCTCGGACCCCGACTACACCGAGGAGGAGGCCCGGATGGTCTACCGAGAGATGTTCGACCGCGCACGCGAGGAAGTCGAAGACGGCGGGAACGTCGTCTTGGACGGCACGTTCAAAGACACCCGCTACCGGAACCGCGCGACGGTGGTCTCCGAGTCGCTGGAGGCCGACTTCCGACTGGTGAAAGTCGAATGCGCCGAGGAGGAGGTCCGCGACCGAATCGAGAGTCGGGAGGACGACGAGAGCGACGCCGACTTCGAGATTCACGCGATGTACCGCGAGCAGTTCGACCCCATCTCGATGGACCACCTGACGGTGGACAACTCCGAGGGCATCGCCGAGACGACCCGCCAAGTGGACGAGGAGTTCTGAGTCGCCGCGGGGTGCGCGCGTCTTCCGACGCGCGCACCTGAGACAGAAAAACGATGGTTTCGGCAATATTTTTCTTTCTTTTGCACGAGTGGATATTCCTTAGAGATTGCTACGCACGTCTCGGCGTACAAATTCGGCGCGTGCGGGCGCGACCGCGGAGCGTGTCGCGCCCGTCCGCGCGAGGGACGGCGGCCGCGGACGCGGCCGCCGAGGTTGGGGAGGCGTGAGGTGCGGTGGCGGTGCGGGGCGGTGCGGTCTTGATTGGTTCAAGCCTGAAGCTAGCTTCTCCTCTCCTTGTCCGTTCGCGTCGGCACTCTCCCGTCACGTCTGACTCTTCTCTTTCCCCTCGTGTCCCCCGTCGCCCACATCCGAATCCCCTACCTTTTTGCCCCGCTCCCGACCACCGAGCAAAGACGAATGGTCGCCGAGCAACTCGACGCGCCGAATCCCGAAACTCTCGTCGCCGAGGCGAAGGCGGCGTTCCGGGACGGCGCGATGCTGACCGTGCAGGCCCGCTGTGAAGTAGCGTACGAGGGCCGGACCTCCGGCCACCTCGGACCGGGCGACCGGATTCTGGTCGCCAAGCCCGACGGCACGTTTCTGGTCCACCAGCCCACCGGCCACAAGCCGGTCAACTGGATGCCCGGCGGCGGAAGCGTCTCCGCGCGCACGAGCGACGGGGACGCGGTTCTGCTCGCGCGGCGCACGAACCCGAGCGAGCGCGTGGAAGCCCGGATTCTCGACGCCTACGGTCTGACGCGCTTCGACGCCACCGACGGCGCGACTTACGAGGAGTCGGGCACCGAGGCCGAGATGCACGAGTACATCGAAGCCAACCCCGACGCGCTGGAGGAGGGCCTGCGCGTCGTGGAACACGAGCGCGAGTCGAAGTACGGCTTCATCGACTTCTTCGCCCGAGACGGGAACGGTACCCCGGTCGTCGTGGAGGTCAAGCGAATTCAGGCCACGCTGAACCACTTCGACCAACTCCAGCGGTACGTCTCGCTCTACCGAGAGGAAAACGACGAGGTTCGAGGGATGCTCGTCGCGCCCGACGCCTCCGAGCGCGTCCGGCGCGCGCTCCGGGACAACGGACTGGAGTTCGTGGCGCTCTCGGAGTTCGACACCGACGCGAAGGGAGCGATGGAAGCGAAGCTGACGGACTTTTGAATTTCAGGAGGAGGTTTCGACCGCTCGCTACGTACTGCTATCGTAACCGCCAGAATCGTAGTGGTGAAGGCCTCGAAAGCCCCCGCCCGCTCGCGGTCGCTCTGCGGGATATTCTCGCTCACTCACTGCGTTCGTTCACTCGAATAGTGGCCCACAGAGACGACCACGGGCCTGCGGCCCGCGAGCGGGCGGCCCCTTTATCCACCCCTGTCGGTTGGTCGTCCGGGCGCACCCTGTCGGCTGATTGGCCGGGCGCACCCTGTCGGCTGATTGGCCGGGCGCACCCTGCCGGTTGGTCGGCCGAGCGCATCTTGTCGGTCAGTCTGCGACGGCCCCGAACGACGGCTTCGACTCTATAGCGGAAATCAAATAGCCGTCGAGCGGCTATTTTGTACAGCGTGGAACTAACTATGCAAGACCGATTCGACCGGGGTGAGGCGGCGACATGAGCGACCCCGAGGACGAGACCCGCGGTGAGACCGACGAAGACGACGCGCCCCCGCCCGACTCGACCGTCGGCAAGGGCCTGCTCGACGCCGAGATGGGACCGAGTTCCTCGATGGCCCACCTCTACCGCGGCGAGATTCACCGGATGACGCTGTGGCGCGAGCGATTGGACCAGACGACCAACTGGGCGGTCATCGTCATCGCGGCCATCCTGACGTGGGCGTTCTCCAGCGCGGGCAACCCCCACTACGTCGTGCTGGTCGGCGCGGCGGTCGTCTCGCTGTTCCTCTTCGTGGAGGCCCATCGGTACCGAGCGTACGACGTGTGGCGCTCCCGAGTCCGCACGCTACAGGAGAACGTGTTCGCCTACGGTCTCGACCCCTCGAAGGGACTCGTGGACGAGAACTGGCGCGCGCGCCTCGCCGACGACTACCGGACGCCGACCCTCAAAATCACCGCCGAGGAAGCCGTCGCCCACCGCCTGCGCCGGGTGTACCTGCCGCTTTTCACCGTCCTGCTCGCGGCGTGGGTCATCCGCGTGGTCGCGTTCGCCCTGCGCCCGTGGCCCGCGAGCGCCGCCATCGGTCGGATTCCGGGTCTCGCCGTGACCGGGGTCGTGTTCCTCGCCTACCTCGCGGCGGCCGTCGTCGCGCTACGCCCCCGGACGTGGCACGCCCGCGACGAACTCCGGACCGAGAACCTGCGGCGGTATCGATGAGCCGCCGTCGCTGGCTTCGGGACGCCGCTTTCGCCCCCCAACGGGAGCGTAACAAAGGCCGACCGGATGAAAGCCGGGGTCGATGTACTCACTCGAACAGTTACGGCAGGGCGTCGAGAACCCTCGCGCCGCGCTTCGGGAACTCAACCGCCTCTACTGGACCCGCCTCGGCGGGCGCGACTACAACACCGGCGGCACCGCGCTCTTCGAGGAGGACTGGGACAACTGCCTGATTCTCGACGGGTGTCGGTACGACACCTTCGCCGACGTGGGCCGGGAGTTCGACCTAGACGGCACCCTCGACTCGCGTGAGTCCCGTGGGTCGGCCACCGCGGAGTTCCACGAGGTGGTGGACGTGTGGGGCGACGCCATCGACTACGGCGACGACGGCGTGCCGCCCGAACCCCTCGCCGAGGCCGCCCGCGACGCGGCGGTCGAGTACCCCGACAAGCGCCTGCTGGTCCACTTCGTCCAGCCTCACGCCCCGTACCTCGGCGAGCGAGGCAGGGCGGCGTTCCCGGACTACCGTTCCAACCCACTCGCCGACAAGTTCCTCGGGCGAATCGACGCGCCCGAGCGACTCCTTCGGACGGTCTACCGCGAGAACCTCGAACTCGTTCTCTCGGAAGTCGAAGGACTCCTGCCGGACCTCCCCGGAAAGACGGCCGTCACCGCCGACCACGGGATGCTGTTGGGCGAACGCGAGTTCCCCGTCCCGATTCGGGGTTACGGCCACCCCGAGCGAGTCTACACCGACGAGATGGTCGAAGTCCCGTGGTTCGTAGCCCACAACGGAGCCAGAAAGAACCTCGTCGCCGAACCCTCGGTGGGCGCGTACGGCGAGAAGCAGACCGCGGCGGTGGACGAACAGGCCCGCGAGCATCTGGAGCAGATGGGGTACCTGTAGTTTTGCGGGTATCGGTCCGGGCCGCGTACCAACGCCCTTTTCGCCGCGACGCGTCTACGCCTCGCCAATGACTGCCGCCATCGAAGTCGAGGACCTCCGAAAGCAGTACGAGGGCGTGCAGGCGCTCGACGGCGTGTCGCTTTCGGTTCCGAAGGGGAGTTTCTTCGGTCTGCTAGGACCGAACGGGGCGGGCAAGACCACGTTCATCAACATCCTCGTGGGACTCGTCCGTCGGTCGGGCGGCCGGGCCGAGGTGTTCGGCCACGACGTGGAAGACGACTACCGGGAAGCGCGGGACGCAATCGGTCTCGCGCCCCAAGAGTTCAACGTGGACCGGTTTTTTCCCATCCGCGAAGTGCTGGAACACAAGGCTGGCTACCACGGGATTCCGTCGGTCGAGGCCCGCGAACGCGCCGACGACGTGCTGAAGCGCGTGGGCATCTACGAGAAGCGCGACACCCGATTCAACTGGCTGTCGGGCGGGATGAAGCGCCGGTTCATGCTGGCGCGAGCGCTCATCACCGACCCGGACCTGCTGATTCTGGACGAACCCACCGCGGGGGTGGACGTGCAGTTGCGCCACGACCTCTGGGACCTCATCACCGAACTCAACGAGTCGGGGACGACGATTCTGCTCACGACCCACTACATCGAGGAGGCCGAACGCCTCTGTGACGAGGTGGCGATTCTGGACTCGGGCAACCTGCTGACCGTGGCGACGCCCGCGGAACTGATGGACCGCGGGCCGGACAGGATTCGGGTCACGCTCCGGGACGCACCCGCCAGCGCGCCCGACCTGCCGACGCTCTCGGCGGGCGAGCGAGAGGGCCGGGTCGAGAGCGTCGAGATGGACGGCGACCAGTTGGTCGTGACCGCGACGCAGGGCGGACTCGTCGCGCCGGACCTCGTGCGCGCGCTGGACCGCGGCGGCCACGAAATCGTGGACTTCGACATCTCCCGGACCTCGCTCGAAGAGGTGTTCGTGGACATGACCCGCGAGGGCGGGAGCGACCAAGAGGTCGAAGCAGTCGCCGCCGACGGGGGTCTGGGCGGGAGTCCGGGAGGTGACTCGCCGTGACTCTCTCGGGTCTCACCGGTTTCAAGACGCTCGCGCGCCGCGAGATTCTGCGATTTATCCGGCGGCCGCGCAACACCTTCGTCCCGCCGTTCGTGACCAACGTCCTCTACTTCTCGGTGTTCGGGGTCATCCTCGGCGACCGGGTGGGCGGGATACGTCTCGGCGGCGACCCGATTCCGTACATCCTGTTCATCCTACCGGGTCTCGTGGTGCTAGGGGCCATCTCGAACGCCTTCGAGAACGCCTCCTTTTCCATCTTCCACGGGCGGTGGAACGACTACATCGAGGAGACCCTGACCTCGCCGATGTCCTACTCGCGGATGGTGGTCGCCTACATCGTCGCGGGCGCGACTCGGGGCCTGCTCGTCGGGTCGCTCATCGCGGTCATCGGCGCGTTCTTCACGCCGGTCGGTGTCGAGCGACCGCTCTACCTCGTGGCGTTCGCGCTGGTCATCACGCTCCTGTTCTCCAGTTTCGGCGTCGTGGGCGGTCTCTGGGCCGACGACTGGGACAACCTGACGATGATGAACCAGTTCATCGTCCGACCGCTGGTGTTCTTCGGCGGGGTGTTCTACGCGGTCCGAGAGCTTCCGTCGCCGTATCAGGAACTCTCGATGCTGAACCCGATGGTGTACATGGTAAACGGCGTCCGGTACGGCTTTCTGGGCGTCTCGGAGGTTGACCCCAACTGGTCGCTGGCGGTCCTCTCGGCCCTGACCGCGGCCATCCTCGCGCTCGACGTGGTGCTGTTCAAGCGCGGGTACGGGTTGACGGACTGAGTGGCGGGACGCGCTATCGACGGTTCCACGTCGGCGCGCGCTGGCGCGGCCCGGAGTGGCCGCGCCATCGTCGCGCGAGGGACGAGGACCACAGCGACCGCAGGGAGCGAGGACCGCAGTCGGTTGGGGAGGACGTGGCCTGCGGTGGCGGTGCGGGGCGGTTCTCATCGGTGTCGGAAGTAGCTAGCTTCCCCGAAACTCCTCTCCGCGAACGCTTCTACGCTTCTTCCCCCGCGAACACCTCACTCCACCCGAAACGCCCGCTCTCGCCCCTCGCCGTACATGTTCTTCATCCCGCCGCCCTCGCCGCGGGCCTCCGCGTAGTAGGTGTAGGACCCCGCGGGCAACTCCGAGAGGGTCGCCGAGAACTTGCCCGAGTCGCCGCCGTTCGACTCGCCCGAGACGGCCACGTAGTCGGTCCAGTGCTTCTCGTCGCTTCCCTCGCGCCGGTAGAAGAAGTGGCCCGCCACCTCGTCGTAGGCGGCGAGACCCTTCGCAGTCGCCCGGAGGGTCACTTCGCTCCCGTCGTCGCTGACTTCCGGCGAGCGGGTCGCCACGCGCAGGCAGTTGGTCGAGGGACCCGAGCAGGGTCGGCCCGCCGTGACCGCGAACGTCTCGCTGACCCGCCGCGAGTGGCCGTCGTAGTTCGTGAGGTACGCCTCGGCCCGGTACTCGTAGGTTCGGCCGGGTTCGAGGTCCGACACGGTAGCTTCGAGATAGACGCTCTCGGACAGTGCGCCGGTCTTCGACCCGGCGTTTCGCCACTTGCCGCCGGTGGTGGCGTTCGCGCCGCCCGCCGCTTTCGGTCGGTAGAAGAGGGCGACTTCCACCTCGTAGTCGGTGTCGTACTTCGACTCCGCGGAGGCCCGGAAGGTGACGGCGGTGTCGCCGATTCGGGCGGGACGGGCGTAGACGCCGCCCAACTGCCACCGCTGTCCGACGCCGGGTTCGGAACGCTCCTGTGCCGCCGTGATTCCCGTGCCAGTCGCGCCAGCAACTGCGTAGCCGAGCAGTTCGCGTCTGCTGAGTGCCATCACTTGCGCGCACTCTCCGGCACCGTCATGAACCCGCGCCACCGTTTCGAGGGAAATCCCGGATTTCCGCGCTCCGCGGCCGGGTAAGCACTGCTTTCGCGGACGTTTCGGGTGTTTTCACGAACGGCCGACGGAAACCCGTATCGTCGTTTAAGAAATGCTTTCATTTCCGAAGCACATACTAACATTGCTTTGGCGAACAACTATCGTTGTCTCCGCGACGGGCGCGGAAAGTCGGCGGTGCGGGTGCGTCCGCTGGCGGACGCACCCGCACCGCCGACTCGCTCACTGTCCGGTCGCCAGCGACCGGAGCGCGTTCGAAATCGTGTTCGGCACGTCTTCTCGGCCCTCGACCTCGTGGCGGTCGGCTAGCCACGCCGGGTCGTTGTAGGTGACGTTGACGGTGCCGTCCTCGGCCTGCCAGACGAGCAGTTTCTGAGGCAGGTCGATGCCCGCGGTCTGACTCGCTTGCATCAGCTTCGTCCCGAGGTTCGGGTTCCCGAAGAGTATCAGCGTCGTCGGCCGGAGGTCGAGACCCGCGGACTGGGCGTTCCGTGCGTGGTCCACGGTCGTCACGAGTATCAGGTCGTCGTTGTCCTCGATGTCCTCCTCGATGCGCTCGACAGTCGCGCCGACGCTCTCGTTGCTCTGGACGGTGACGAGACCATCGCTGTCGTTCCCCTCGTTGTCGTCCTCGCCGTCGCTGTCGTCCTGCCCGGCCGCCGTCCCCGCGAGCGTGAGACTCGCGCCCGCGAGCGCGGCCCGGAGAAACCGGCGTCGCTCTGTCTCGTTCATGACTCGCCGGACCGACGACGCTCCGACGGAAAGTTATCCGGGCGGTTCGTCGGGGAAATCGGCGTTTCCCGGCGTCGGCAGTCGGTCAACCGGCTGTTTCGACTACTCTTCCCACGGTTCGCCGCCCTGCTGGTCGCCGAACAACTCCCGCATCAGCGTCACGATGCTCTCTGGCGGGAACTGGCCGCGCTCGGTCACGATGGCGTCCACGTAGCGCGGCGGCGTCACGTCGAACGCGGGGTTCTCGACGGTCAGGCCGTCGCCGCCGATGTCGCCGTCGATTTCGGCTTCTTCGTCTGCGGCGAGGACTTCGCGCTCGTCGCGCATCTCGATTTCGACCGTGTGACCAGTCATCGTGTCGGGATGGAGTTTGAGCGTCTGTGCCGCGACCATGATGGGGACGCCGCGCTCGCGGGCGTTGACCGCGAGTCCGGAGGTGCCGATTTTGTTGATGACCGACCCGTCGGCCGCGATGGAGTCCGCGCCGACCAGCACGTGGTCGGTCTCGTCCAGATACCGTCGGGCCGCGTTGTCAACGACCAGCGTAACGGGCACGCCCCACTCCCGGAGTTGCCGGGCGGTGATGTGGCCCTGCTTGCGCGGGCGGGTCTCCTTGACGATGGCGCTAATCTCCTTGCCCTGTTCGAGGGCCTTCTCGACGCACGAGAGCGCGTCGGTCGAGTGACAGTGGGTCATCACGGTGTCGCCGTCCCGGAGGCGGTTCGCGCCGATTTCCCCGAGGTTGTCCTGCGCTTGGTCGAGTTCGCGCTGGAACTCGCGGGCGCTCTCGACCACCGTCCCGCGCAACTGCTCGACCGTACTCCCCTGCATCCCGCGGAGGACGTACCGCAGTGCGTTGGGGAGGCTGACCGCGGTGGGTCTGGTCCCCCGGAGGTGGCGACCCGCCGCGCGCATCTCCGCTCGGAAGGCCTCGGGGGTCTCGGCGTCGCTGTGTTCGGCTTGGTCGGCCAGCGCCTCGGCCGCGGCGTCGGCGATGGTCGCCGCCCCGCGGATTTCCATGCTGGCGATGTCGGCCGCGACTTCCTCGACGGTCGGGTGGACCTCGGCGTCGGAGTGACTCATGGCCGGGGAGTACGGACTGAGACGGCAAAAGCGAAGGGGTGGCGTCACCGCGCGCTGTCGGGCAGTTCCACCTCGTCGGGCGAGGGCAACCAGAAGATGTCCAGCGATACCGCCAGCGTGAACGGGACGACCCACACCAAGATGAGCGCCGTTCCCCGGTCTTGAACGCCGCTCCCGCCGAATCCGATGAATCCCGAGAGCAGAATGGTGGTCCCGAAGTAAAGCAGTGGGACGAGGACCGCGGTGTACACCACCGCACCCCACGTCGTCGTGAGGCGGAGGCGGAAGAATCGGATGGCGACCGCCGCCAAGACGGTGTTGACGACCATGATGAGCAGGAACCCGAAGACTGTCGCGGCCGAGACCATTGCTACGTGGGTCTTGGGACTCGGCGTTCTTGTGGCTACCGGATGCGCGATGGCGCTTTTTCGACGGATGGGAGATAGCGGCGGGAGTCGGAGATGGAGTAACGACCGAGAACGGAGCTTCGGTAACTTCGTTCTCGAAAGCCCCCGCGCGCTCGCGGTCGCTCAGCGGGATATTTCGCGCGCGTAGAACTACGCGCGCGAAATAGTGGCCGCGCTGAGACGACCACGCAAGCGCGAGCGCGCGGCCCCTTTCAGTCCACCCAAACGCACCGCGACCGCGGGCCACACCCTCCCCAACCGACTCCTTCACTCGTACCCTTCGGGTACTCGCTCAGTCGTCCCCCGGCAGACAACCCGCGTCTGCCGAGCCATCGGTCGCTTCGCTCCCGATGACCTCGCGCGAATGGGCGCGGCGCGCTCGTGCGCCGCGCCAGCGCGCGCCGGGAGTGGAGAAGTCGCGCCTGCGCGCGCCGAGGCGGTCCGACTCGCCCGCCTACCGCCCGAGGTCTTCGTGGGCGCTCGACAGGTGGCGGGACGCGAGGGCGGCCAGAAGCGAGAGTTCCCCGGCGAGCGCGCCCACCGCGATGATTTCGGCGAGGGCGTCGGCGTTGCTTCCGGCGGGATTACCGCCGCCGCGCAGACCCAACACGTCGAGGGCCTCCGACTGGGTAGGGAGTTTGGTCCCGCCGCCGACCGTACCGACCTCCAGACTGGCGAGGCTGACGCTGGCGTAGAGGTCGTCGTCGCGGGCTTCGACGGTCGTGATGGCGTTGCTCCCTTCTACGACCTGCGCGGCGTCCTGCCCGGTGGCGAGGAACGCCGCGGCGACCACGTTCGCGGCGTGGGCGTTGAACCCGAGGCTCCCGGCTTTGGCGGACCCGACCAGATTCTTCCGGGTGTTGGCCTCCTCTATGGCCTCCGGCGTGGTGTGGAGTCGGTCCCGGACCGTCTCGCGGGGAATCTTCACGTCCGCGGTGACGCTCCGGCCCCGGCCCTCGACGGCGTTGATGGCGGCGGGTTTCTTGTCGGTGCAGAGGTTGCCCGAGAGCGCCACGAGCGAGGCGGGCGTCTCCTCTTCCACGAGTTCGGCGGCCTCCCGCGTGGCGATGGTCGCCATGTTCATCCCCATCGCGTCCTTGGTGTCGTAGACGAACCGGAGGTACACGGAGTCGCCGACGACGTAGGTGTCCATGTCCAGCAGTTCGCCGTGGCTGGTGGTCGATTCGGCGGCCTCGCGGAGTCGGTCGGCGTTCTCGCCGACCCACGAGACGACCTCCTCGGCCTCCGCGACGCCCGACACCCGGAAGACCGGTGCGCGGGTCATCCCCGACTTGGTGACGCGGGCGTCCGCGCCCCCCGACGACGCGATGACCGAGCAACCGCGGTTGACGCTCGCCAGCAGTGCGCCCTCGGTCGTAGCGAGGGGCAGGTAGAACTCGCCGCTGGCCGCGCCGCCCGCGACTTCCACGGGTCCGGCGACACCCATCGGAATCTGGGCCGCGCCGACCATGTTCTCGATGTTGGCGTCGGCTTGCTCGGCGTCGAACGCGTAGTCGCCGATGGCGTCCACGTCGGCGTCCGTCTCGGCCTCCAGCAGTCGTCTGCGTGCGGCCGCGGCCGTCTCGTGATCGGCGTACTCGTCCAGTTCGTGGAGTCGCAGTTCTCCCTCGCGCACCTTCTCGGCGAGTGCGTCCGGGTCGGAAGCGCCGGAATCGTCGGTCATGTCCGGGCGATGGCGGGCGCGACCCCTAACAGTTCCCATTCCGGGTGGCCGTGCTCCGTCGTCCGAACCTCCGGCCGCGCGACCACTTTTACTTTCACTGCGCACGTGGCTGAGGTTTATCCCTCTCTCGCTCGTAGCCGAAAGTGGTCCCCGAGTGGCCGACGGAGGCGGCGGTGAGTTCCTGCACCCAGCGTTGCCGCCTCCGTGAGGCGCGGACTCCAGCAGTTCGATTCGGTCTCCACCCGACCCCGCTGTCACCCCTACCTGCGAACGTCGCGCGCCGCCACCGAGGGACCATTTGCCATGACCGCGACCACTTCCGAGAGGGACGACTCCCTCACCGACTCGCGGTTCGCACAGTTCCTGCGACTGCTGAAACTCGTGCTGACGGTCCTGACGCTCGCGGTTTCGCTGTGGAAAGCGACGGGACTGGCGTGACGAGTCGTCTTTTCGGACGCTCAGAGCAACCGATACCGGCCGCGACTCTCGCTGACCTCGCCGCGCCGCGCCAGTTTTTCCAGCGCCTCGCGGACGTACTCGGCCGGGACGCCGCGCTCGTCCGCGAACGAAATCACCTCGTCCTCGGTCGGCCGGTCGAGTTCCCGCAGGGCCGCCAGCACGGTGTCCTTCCGGGAGGTGCCCCGCGTGCTGGCCGACCGGTTCTCCACGCGGTTGGCGGCCGCGGCGACTTCCTCGGCGTCGATGCCCGACGCCTCCAGATACTCCTCGTCGGAGACGCCCACGTCCTCGACCTGTGACTCCATCTCGGCGAACGAGTCGAGTTCCGCGAACGCCTCGCCCTCGTCCTGCCGGTTGGCGAGCATCGACGACCGGACCTCGCGGGCGTGGTCCTCGTCGTCGGTCTCCACGAACGTCCGCAACTTCTCGAACTTCCGGCGCTTGCCACACCGGGGACACTGGGTGGTCTCGGGACGACCCTCCACGATTTTGAGCGCCTGACAGTCGCTACACCCCACGACGGCGTACATACTCATCGGTCGGGCTTTTTCGTACGTGAATGTTCGGACTCGCGCGACTGGCGGGTCGCCGAGACACTGAAATTCTTTCTTTTCCACTTCTATAGATTTCTTTTACGATTACGTAGCTTTCTCTAAGCCTCCCAGAAGTAGCCCCGCTCGTTCGCCACCCGCGCGTCCGCTTCCGTCGTACCGCTCGGTCCCGACGCGACCGTCACGACGAGTCGCCCGTCTCCGCGCCGTCTCTCGGGCCGTCAGTCCTTCCAGTCGGGGTTCTCCCGCGGCGGACTGAACACGTCCACGCCCTCTACCGGCACGTCGCCGCGGTTCTCGGCGGCGTGGGGTTCGTCGGCGGGGATGGCGTAGGAGTCGCCCGCGCTCACGTCGATTTCCTCGCCGTCCACGACGAACGTCAGCGTCCCGTTGGTGATGTAGCCGGTCTGCTCGTTCTCGTGGTCGTGTTCGGGCACCTCCGCGCCGGGTTCTATCAGGAAGTGCTGGACGTTCATCTCGTCTGCACCGGCGAGTAGCGAGAGGTGGACGCCCGCCACTGCCTCGGTCGATTCTTCCGCGTCTTTTGGTACGACTTCCATGCGTGCGTACCGATGACGGTGGAGTACCTAAAGGTTCGACTCGGCGTAGGCGTCCTTCCGGTCGAAATTTCGAGGCGTCGGCGGCGTTCGGGCGCGATTGCTCGGGGAGCGTGGGAGTCGAAAAAAAAGGACCCGTCTCGACAGTCAGTCCAGTTCCGCGAGGAATCGGCCGAACACCTCGGCTTCCACGTCGCGGAGTTCCGCCTCGTTCTGCGGTCCGATGCCGGACCGCAGGTCGTCGGGGTCGGTGTCGGTCTCGCCGTCGTAGAGGTACTCGAACAGCGCAGTCGCGGCGTCCGAGAGTCGCTGTCGGTGGTCGGCGACGAACGCCAGCGTCTCCTCGCGGTCCACGTCCCGACCGGCGATTTCGGCGTGGGCGACCCTTCCGACGCCCGCCGCGAGGACGACCCGGAACTGACCGACCTGTTCGCGGACGACATCCCGGCGCTCCCACGTCGCGTCGAGCAGTTCCGCGCCCGACTCGTCTTCGTCGGCCAACAACCGGTTGAGCGCGAACCCGTAGAGGCGGCCCGCGCTGTCCTCGCTGTGAATCTCGTCGGCGTAGCGCTGGATGAGGTCGTTCCGGCGCTTTTCCGAAACTTCGCCCGGTTCGGCCTTTCCGAGAATCATGAGGGCGTGGCCCCACCACTGGGCGATTTCGGCGTCGTTACCGTCCTCTTGGAGGATGTCGAGCAGTGGCTCCAAAGCGTCGAGCGCCCCGTTCGCGTCCTCTTGACGGGCGTGGAGTTCGACCACGCGCTCGTAGTGCTTGCGGGCGGTCCCGAGGTCCCCGCTCTGGCGGGCCGCCCTCGCCAGTCGCAGTCCGAGGTCCACGGACTTCTCCCGTTCGCCGAGGCGACCCCGGACGCTGACCGCCCGGTCGTAGTACTCTACCGCCGTCTCGTAGTCGCCGCTGTTCTCGGCGCTCTGTGCGCGCTTCTCGTAGTAGAACGCTTCTGCACGTCGTTTCCACGGCAGGAGCTGGTCGAAGTTCTCTCCAAGCCACTCGTCGAGGCGACTGCCGCTCCCCGGTGCCTCCTTCGTACTCATGTGTTAATCACTCACGCGAAGTTTTATAAATCTCTCCATAGGAGAATTTAACCTACCGACGACAAAAAAGTCCGACCCCGGTTCGTTCCGGGTTCAGAGCGTCTCGTTCACGATACCGAACGGTTCGACGTTCGCCACTCTCGCGCCGAACTCCGACAGTCCCGAGAGGTCCTCGGTCGGGTTCACGGGACTCAGGCGGAGTCGGTCGCCTTCGAGTTCGGTGCCGTCGGCGAATGCGAACGGAAGCGGAACCGGGTCGCCGCCGTCTCCGGGTCGGAACTCGATGCCCGGCGGGTCGCCGTCGGACCCGCACCATCCGTCCACGAACTCGGCGGGCATGGTGCCGACGACGCCCGCTTCGAGGGTGGTCTCGCCGACGATGTCGTTGCCCTCGAATACGCGGGCGTGAACGGCCTCGCTCCCGACTTCCGTGAAGTCGGCCCGGATTTCGAGTTCGCCGCCGACGTTCGTCAGTGACGCGACCGGCGGCGGGCCGATGGGCCACCCGCCGTACGGCCCGAAGTAGTAGCCTTCGAGAACCGCGCCTTCGACGGTCAGGTCGAGGTCGCGGTACTCGAATTCGAACGACTGCACGCCGTCGAGGTCGATGCCGAATCCGTCCTCGCCGGACGACCCGACGTTTCCGACGCCGAGCGACGACCCGAGGTTTACCGGGTCGAAGCGCGCGTTCCCGAGTCGGCGGTGGGGACGACCGACAGCGTGGACCGCTTCGTCGTCGATGGTGAACTGTTCTCGGCCCACACCGACCACGTCGAGACCGGTCGCGGCATCGGGCACCGCATCGAGGTTCTCGGGTCGGATTCGGATTTCGTCGCCGACGTACTCGTCCATCCGCGGACCGATTATCGGGTCTTCGATGCCCACGATGACGATTTTGATGATAGGCCCGGCGTCGGTCCAGATGACGACGATTTTGATTTCGAACTCCACGTCACGGTCGGGGATGTACGACGGGTCGGTCGCCTCTTCGACTCTCCCGACGCGGTCGCCGCGGTCGTACACCTCGAACGTGTACGACCCCGAACCGAGGTTCTCGAAGTTCGGTTCGACCGCGAACCCGTTCGGCGAGTCGGTTCGGACGGTCCGGAACCGACCGATTCCGACGCCCGATTCGCCGTTGACGACGCCGCGATTTCGGAACTCCCGGTAGGAGTCTACCGGGACCGACGGGTCTAGCGTCGTGTTCACGGTGATGCCGCCCGCTTCGCCGAGTCCGACGCCGACGCCGGACTCGCCGGTGTCGTCGAGACCCGGAACGACGAGCGACCCGTTTTCCAGCGTCGGTTCGGCGCTCCCGAGTGCGGTGTGTTCGAGTCCGCCGAACCAGTCCCATCCGCCGGTCGTGACGGCCCCTGCGGACCCGACGCTCGCGCCCCCGAGCAGACCGGCGGCCCCGAGACCTGCAACACTCTGCAGAAGCGTCCGGCGTTCGCTGTCGATGCGGTCAGACTGGTCGGGTGGTTCTACCATACTGCGTCATCGCGCCCATTTATTTTATAATTATCTAGTAATGTATTTAAATGAAAGCGGTGAGATTTATTAATCGCTCGGTCGTCGCGACTGTCCCGCGTAGCGGTCGGAAAAATAGCGGTCGGGTCGAGAAAAGATATTCTCCGGAGTCGGCGATTACGCGAGGTCTTCGATGTTCGCGCAGATTTCCTCGGCGTAGTCGGTGGTGCCGAGTTTCTCGCCGCCCTCGATTTGGCGTTCGAGGTCGTAGGTGACCTTGCCCGAGGAGATGGTCTCTTCCACGGCGTCGCGGATGAGTTTGCCGGTGTCGTCCCACCCGAGGTACTCGAACAGGAGGCGACCCGAGAGGATGAGCGCGGTCGGGTTCGCCATGTCCTGTCCGGCGCGCTTGGGTGCCGAGCCGTGGACCGGTTCGGCGAGACAGCGGTTGTCACCGAAGTTCGCGCCGGGCGCGATGCCCAGACCGCCGATTTGGGCACCCGCGGCGTCCGAGAGGTAGTCGCCGTTGAGGTTCGGCATGGCGAGAACGTCGAACTCGTCGGTGCGCAGTTGCATCCACTGGAGCATCGCGTCGGCGAGTCGCTCCTCGACCATCACGGCGTCTTCGGGGATGTCCACTTCGTCCTGTTCCTCCCAGAGCGAATCGGGCGCGGCGAAGACTTCCTCGTCGGGGTACTCCTCGTCGGCGACTTCCATGCCCCACGAACCGAACTGGCCCTCGGTGAACTTCATGATGTTGCCCTTGTGGACCAGCGTAACCTTGTCGCGGTCGTTCTCGATGGCGTAGTCGATGGCCTCACGGACGAGGCGCTTGCTCCCTTTCTCGGAGATGGGCTTGAGACCGAGACCGATGGGTCCCTCGTGCATGATGCCGTCCATGTCCATCTCGTCCTCGACGAAGTTGCGGACCTTCTCGACTTCCTCGGTGCCCTGTTCCCACTCGATGCCCGCGTACACGTCTTCGGTGTTCTCCCGGAACGTCACCATGTCCATCTCCTCGGGCGCTTTCATCGGGGACGGAACGCCGTCGAGGTAGTAGGTCGGTCGGACGTTGGCGTAGAGGTCGAGGGTCTGGCGGAGCGCGACGTTCAGCGACCGGAAGCCAGCGCCGACAGGGGTCGTGAGCGGACCCTTGATGGCGACGCGGTGTTCGCGGATGGCGTCCACCGTCTCGTCGGGGAGGTTCACGTCCTCGCCGTACTCCTGTCGTGCGCTCTCGCCGGCGTAGAGGCGCATCCAATGGACCTCTCGGCCGGTCGCTTCGGCGGCCTTTTCGAGGACCTTCTGGGCGGCCGGGCCAACGTCCTGCCCGATTCCGTCCCCGTGGATGATGGGGATAATCGGGTTCTCGGGAACGTCCAGTCCGTCCTCGCCTTCTTCCTCGACGGTAATCTTCTCCCCGCCTTCGGGGACTTCCACCTTGTCGTAGCTCATAACATCCGAACCTGCGTGGGAGAGGGATAAAAGGCCTGCCGTTTAGCCGCGTGAGTGCCATAAATTCCCTTAAATTCCTAGTTTGTGGACGATACTCACTCCCGAATCGCGCCGACTAGCGCCCGAATCTGGGTCGGCCCGCTGGTCAAAAGCGCCCGCGGAAAACCGGTGCGTGCGCGGTCGAGAGCCCCCGAGAGCGCGTCTGCGGCGTCCTCGAACACGCCTCTCCCGTGGCCGAACAGCAGTCGCTCGGGTTCGAGTCCGCCGAGCAGGTCCCGCGGCGGTACCGGTCGGCGCAACAGGTAGACGCCGAGTCGTTCGTCGCCGACCCGGTAGACCGGTGCGGTCCCGAGCAGGTCGGGGACGTAGAGCGTGCCGTCGGCGGGCCGGTAGGCCACCGCCTCGCGCCACCCGGGAAGCGGCGTTCGAGTACGCACTCGAAAGCCGGAGTCGCCGAGGGTCGCGGCGCACCGTTCGACCGGCGCGGCGACGCGCTCGCCGACGCGGGTCATCGACGCCGGGAGGTAGACGGGAACGTCGTGACGGCGCGCGATTCGCCCGGCGTCCCGGGCGTGGTAGTTCGAGAGGACGACCACGCCCGCCACGTCGCCGAGTTCGGTGGCGAGTTCGTCCACACCGGGCGCGTCGAGGGGGTCGAACAGCCAGACGCCCCCGTCGTCGCCCCGAATCGCGTGACCGGCGCGGCGGGCGTCTTCCTCGGGGTGGGCCATCCACCCGCGGCCGTCGCGCCAGCGGTCGATTTCCTCGAAGTCGGCGGCGGCGTCTCTGACGTAGGTAGGCATGGTCGTTTACTGATTGGTCGCCGAACAGGTAGGTGCTGTGGTGATGGTTGTGTGGTGGTGGTAGGGTGGTCGCGGTGGTGGAGTTGTTCCGGAGAGAGCGAACAGGACGACGACCTGTGGACGACAGACGGAAAGGACCCGTGAAGCTAGCTTCAGGCTTGAACCGATGAGAACCGCGACCGCCCCGCACCGCTACCGCGGGCCACGCCCTCCCCAACCGATTCCCTCACTCGCTCCGCTCGTTCGGTCATCCCTCGCGCGACGGTGGCGCGGCCACTTGCGGGCCGCGCCAGCGCGCGCCAGCGTGAACAGAGATGCCGGGAGCGCGCGGATGTCGAACACCGGTCCGTTCTGCTCGAAAGCAATTCAAACAATTGTTTAAGCAATCGAAAACGTGCCTACGGCAGTATTTCTAACAGTTTTCCCTACCTATAGATTTCCGGCATTGCCTTCGCCTCGCCTTCGACCCTCGCGTCGTCTCGTCGCTCGCT
The DNA here is from genome assembly GCF_029338395.1 of Halorussus caseinilyticus. Taxonomy (NCBI): domain Archaea; kingdom Methanobacteriati; phylum Methanobacteriota; class Halobacteria; order Halobacteriales; family Haladaptataceae; genus Halorussus; species Halorussus caseinilyticus. The sequence continues at coordinate 2,512,615 of NZ_CP119809.1, read as the reverse complement.
CGCCGATTGGCCGGACTTAAGAACCCGCGCGAACCACGCCCTCGCATGCAGGTCATCGTTCACGGCGGGGCCGGAAGCGACCCCGACGAACCCGAACCCAGACAGGCAGTGTTGGACGAGGCGGCCGAGACCGGCGCGGGCGAGTCGTCGGTCCTCGACGCGGTGGAGGCGGCGGTTCGCGTCCTCGAATCGTCGCCGCGGTTCAACGCCGGGGTCGGCGGCGCGGTCCAGAGCGACGGCGCGATTCGGACCGACGCGGGCGTGATGACCAGCGACCGGGAGGCGGGCGCGGCCTGCTCGATGCCCGGCGTCGAACACGCCGTCAGCGCCGCCCGCGTCGTGATGGAGGAGACGCCCCACGTCCTCGTCTCGGGCGACCACGCCGTGGACCTCGCCGCGGATTACGGCGTCGTCGAGACCGGCGTGGACCTCTGGTCCGACGACACCCGCGAGAAGTGGGAGGACCTCGATTCGGTCCCCGAAGGCACCCCGAGCGAACACCTCGACTGGTTGCGCGAGAAGTTCGGCGGGAGTCCCGAGAGCGCGGCCGACGGGGACAATCCGAAGGACCACGACACCGTGGGCGCGGTCGCGTTCGACCCCGACCGCGACGAGTTCGCCGCCGCGACTTCCACCGGCGGCCGGTGGTTAGCCTTGGCCGGGCGGGTCGGCGACGTGCCCCAAATCGGGAGCGGGTTCTACGCCGCTCCCGCGGGCGCGGCCAGCGCCACGGGCGCGGGCGAGGACATCGCCAAGACCACCCTCACTCGCCGGGCGGTCCGGCACCTCGAATCGGGCCACGACGCCCAATCCGCGGCCGACCGGGCAATCGAGGAGTTCGCCGAACTCACCGGGTCGTCGGCGGGCGTCATCGTCTTGGACGGCGACGGCAACGCCGGAAGCGCGTTCAACTCCGACGCGATGCAGACCGCCGTGAGCAGTCGCTACGCCGACGAGTGACCCGAAAGAAGAGTCGAGTTCCGTGGTCCGCTAGGCTTCCGCGGTGGTCGTCTCGCCGCCCGCGGCAGTCGTGGTCTCTTGACCGCCTTCGGTCGTGGTCTCTTGGCCGCTTTCGTTCATCTCGCCCGTGTCGGTCTGGTTGCCCGCCGTTATCGACAGTTCGGCGGTCGCACGCGCGCCGTCGGTGTAGACGCCGTGGGTGTAGGTCCCTTCGGGGAACTGCCCGACGTTGACTTCGAGCGTGACGGTTCCGGCACCGCCAGCGGGAATCTGGACGAGACTCGACTCGACGACGTTACCGCCGATGCGGTAGGACGCCCGCTTGGTGACTCGCTCGTTGCCGACGTTGACGAGCGTGGCCCGCACGGTGTACTGTTCGCCCTGCTGGACTTCCGAGGGCGCGTCGAGGCTCTGGACCGCGACGATTGCGAGTCCGCCGCTCCCTATCTGGACCGAACTCGGCGAGGCGGACCCGATGGTCGCCGTACCGACGCTCGCACTCCCGACGGAGACGCTACTGATGGTCGTTTCGCCGTCTTGTGCCCCCGCACCTTCGTCTGCCGCGGTGGTCGTCTCTTCGTCCATCTCTTCGGTCGTAGTCTCCTGTTCGCCCATCTCGGTCGTGGTCTCTTGGCCCATCGCGGTGGTGGTCTCCTCCTGAAGTGCGGCCTCTTCGGTCGTGGTTTCGCCCATCTCGGTGGTCGTCTCGCCCATCGCGGTAGTGGTTTCCTCTGCCATCTCGGTCGTGGTCTCTTCGGCCGCAGTCGTCGTCTCCTCGGCGGCCGTCGTGGTCTCTTCGGCCTGCGTCGTGACCGCGCTGGTGTCCACGTTCATCAGGACGAGCGTCCCGATGGACATCTCCTGCACGTCCACGGTCTGGATGGTCGCGCTGTCGATAGTGACCGAATCCATCTGGGTCTGACCCGCGGCGGCAGTCGTGGTCTCTTGGCCTGCCGCAGTCGTGGTCTCTTGGGCCTCCATCGTCGTGGTCTCTTCACCCATCTCGGTGGTCGTTTCTTGGTCCATCTCGGTGGTCGTTTCTTGGTCCATCTCGGTGGTGGTCTCCTCCTGAAGCGCCGCCTCTTCGGTGGTCGTCTCTCCACCGGCCTGCTGGCCCGCCTCGGAGACCACTCGGAAGTTCCCGACCGTCAACTGCGAGACGTTCATCCGCTGGATGGTCAGGTCCCGCACGGTGGCCGACTGGACTGAGGTGTTGCCGCTCAGTGCCTGCGAGAGCGTCTGGTCGTCGGTCTGGAGGTCCGACACCGAGACGCTCTCCATCGAGAGACGCTGAAGTCTGAGATTTTGCAACGTCGCGTTTTCGAGCGTCCGATTCTGACTCTGCACGTTCACCGAACTCGCGTGCATCGTCTGAATCGTCGCGTCTTCGACTGTGACGTTGGCCAACTCCAACTGTTCGACCGTGACGTTCTGTAATGTTACTCCGTTCGCTTCGCCGGATGCCGATGGCGACGACCCTCCGAGGGTCGCCAGCGGAACGCTGGCGAGAACGAGGGCTGTCACCATCAGCACTGCGCCGGTTTCTCGTTGCATATGCAGGCAATCATATCGTCGGAATCGCCAATAAACGGGACTAACCGTTTCGTACCGTTTGGGGTTTTGACGGGCTATTACTGCCGTTACCGCCGAATTATCTCTCGGGTACGACCGCCCTAACCGCTCGGTGATATGTAGTCGGTCAGAAAAGTGTGGCGAGTTACCAGCGACCAACCGGTGACTTCCCCCGAGACGCAAACTCTTTCCGGCGCTCAGGCCAACGTAGGGGCATGAGCGAAACCGAGGTGGACCTCGAAGCCGAGAAGTTCGAGAAGCATCGAGAGGCCGGTGAGATTCTCTCGCAGGTCCGCGAGGAGGCCGCAGACCGCGTCGAAGTCGGGACGCCCCAGTTGGAAGTCGCCGAGTACGCCGAGGAGCGCATCCGCGAACTCGGCGGCGAACCCGCCTTCCCCGTCAACATCAGCGTGGACGAGGAAGCGGCCCACGCGACTCCGAGCGCCGACGACGACACCGAGTTCGGCGAGGAGATGGTCAACCTCGACATCGGCGTCCACGTCGATGGCTGGATTGCCGACACCGCGATTACGGTGGACCTATCGGGCAACCCGGAACTACAGGAAGCCAGCGCGGAGGCGCTGGAGGCGGCGCTCGACGTGGTGGAACCCGGCGTCGAGACGGGCGAAATCGGCGCGGAAATCGAGTCGGTCATCGACGGCTACGGCTACAACCCCGTGGTCAACCTCACCGGCCACGGACTCGACCAGTACCAGCAACACGTCTCGCCGAACATTCCGAACCGCGCCGTCTCCCAAGGCGTCGAACTCGAAGTCGGCGACGTGGTGGCTATCGAACCGTTCGCCACCGACGGCACCGGGAAGGTCCACGAGGGCAACGACGAGGAGATTTTCGCGCTCGAACGCGAGGGGTCGGTCCGCGACCGGCAGGCCCGGAAAGCCCTCGAACAGATTACCGAGGAGTTCAAGACGCTCCCGTTCGCCACTCGGTGGTTGGACGTGGGTCGCGCGGGGATGGCCCTGCGCCGCCTGAAGATGAACAACGTCGTCCACGGCTACCCGGTTCTGAAGGAAGACGACGGCAACCTCGTCAGTCAGAAAGAACACACCCTCATCGTGACCGAGGACGGGTGTGAAGTGACGACGGAGTAGTTTAGACGGCGCGAGACGGGTCCCGAAGAAACAATTTTCAGTTACGGTGGACTCCAGTCGGTCGGAAACGTCCGGAAAAACGAAAAGTCGCTTCGCGCCGGACTCCGCGTCCGGCCCTTTCCCCAGATGTAGAGCGAACGACGGTGACGCATCCGTCGGAAACCTCCACCCCGCTACGCGGGGAGGTGGCGGCGTTACGCGTTGTTCATCCGCTGGCTAGATTCCTCGCCACAGATTTGACATTCCGTGACGCGGTACGGTTCCCGTGAGAACTCCGCGTTCTCTCGCTTTTGGCTTTCGGTCCGAATCTGGACGGAGACATCGTGTGGCGTCTCGCGCTGGCATTCGTCGCACGATTCGGTTATCGCTTGGAAGCTTTGGTTTTGTGTTGCCATCGTGACCTTCCTCTCACTCTCTCCTTGCGCTGATAGGAGCATAAAAACCCCAATCCGTTGGGGGGCGTTCGAACCGTTCATTCCGACGCCGTATTGCGATTCACCCGCTACGTGGGACGAGAATGGATGAAACAGTTTATAGACTCGTTAGCGGGAGTAATGAAACAAAAACTGGGTGCAACGGCCGGAGCTTTTATATACTTGTTTCAGGGGTCGAGACCGTAGAGGGCCGACCGGAGGAAGACCAGAATCGGGATGATTTCGAGTCGGCCTATCCACATGTTCAGCAGAAACATCGACTCGGCGACCACCGGCATCTCGGGTCCGGTGATGCCCGACGACAGACCGACGTTGCCCTGCGCGCTCGCCACCTCGAAGAGGGCGTCGGCGTAGGTGAACGACGGTCCCGCGACGTTCACGAGGACGAGACTGCTCACGAAGAGGATGATTAGCCAGAGCATGCTGACGATGGCCGCCTCGCTGAACTCCCGTTCCATTCCCTCGCGGTCGAGGAGTCGGTCGCCGATTTCGACGTTCACGACGGCCGACGAGGGGAGGAAAACCCGCGAGAACTGCCACGTGATGCCCTTCCCGATGGTGTAGCCCCGGATTATCTTGATGCCCCCGACGGTCGAACCCGCCGCCCCGCCGAGCGTCATGGCGAAACTGACGATGAGTTTCCCGCCCGCGCTCCACCGACCGATGGGCGCGGACTGGAATCCCGTGCAGGTGAGCGCGCTGACGAACTGGAACGTCGAGTCCCGGAAGGCGTCACCCCGCCCGAGGAAGGCGTCACCGAACTGCGGCGTCACCAAATTCTGGGCCGTGAGGGCGACGGCACCGAGACCGAAGAGGACGAACAGCCACTTCGTCTGCACGTCCTCGAAGAGCGCACGGGGGTCTCTCTCGGTCAGCATCAGGTAGTGGATGGGGAACGCGATTGCTCCGAGCGTCATGATTGGGAGCAGGACCGTCTCGACCAGCGTCGAGTCGTAGGAGGTGATGGAGTTGTCGGTGACGCTGAACCCGCCGGTCGAGAGACCCGTCATCGCGTGGTTGAGCGCGTGCCAGAACGCCGTCCCCGGCGAGAGCGGTTCGCTCAGGTAGATGGCGACGAACAGCGCCGCCACCGCGAAGGCGGTGTAGCCGACGAATATCTTCCAGACGGTCTGGACCGTGTGGACGATGCTCGGGTGGATGCGCTCCTCTCGGGTCTCGGCCTGATAGAGGGTGTAACTCCCGCTTCCGGGCCGAGCGAGGATGGCCGTCGTGAGGACGATGACGCCGACGCCGCCGACCCACTGGATGAGCGAGCGCCACCACTGAATCGCGTGGGGAAGCGAGGGTTCGTGGACCGCCATCGTGAGACCGCTCCCGGTCCACCCCGACATGCTCTCGAAGAAGGCGTGGAGCGGGTTCCGGAAGTACCGGAGACTCGACTGGCCGTACTCCGCTCCCGCCGGGACGAACGTCGCCATCACGTCCGGCGGGACGAGGTAGGCCGCGAAGACGAACGGGAGTGACCCGAACGCCGCCGTCGCAAACCACCCGCCTGCGGCGATGACCATCCCGTGTTTCATCTGGGGGTTCGGTGCCTCGGCGAACAGTTTCCGCGTGACCGCGCCGACCAGCGCGGTCACGCCGCCCGCGAGCAGGAACGCCAGCGCGACGTACAACTCGCGGAACACCCCCGCGACCGCGACGCTGAGCGCCATCAGTCCGGCCTGCATCAACACCAGCGCACCCACGTCTCGGAGGATAGTGGCGAGGTCCGCCGGGACGCCGCGGACGGTACGCCGTCGCGTCATGCCTCGTGGTCCTCGCGGTGGCCGAAGATGTCCGTTACGTCGGGTGTCGCGCCCGACTCCGAGAACACCGTCACGAGGTCGCCCACCCGGAGTTCGGTGTCGCCCCGCGGCGTGATGATGTCCTCGCCGCGTTCGATGGCGACCACGAGGACGCCGCCCCGAAACAGTCCCTCCTCGGCCGCCTGCGAGAGGGTCTTCCCGGCCACCGAAGCGCCCTCGGTGACGGTTATCTCGAACACTTCGGCCCGGTCGCCCACTCGCATGTAGTCTTTGATGGAGGGGCGTTTGACCGCCCGGTAGAGGTAGTCGGCGATGAGTCGCTGGGGGTTCTCCATGACGTTGACCCCGATTTGGCGGAAGAGGTTCATGTGTTCGGGGTTGTGGACGACCGAGACGATGGAGGGAATCTCCAGTTCCTTCCCGAGCAGACTCACCATGACGTTCGTCGCGTCGTGTTGGGTCGTGGCGATGAGGGCGTCTGCTCTGTCACCACCGGCCTCTTCCAAGGTGTCGAGAATCGTCGCGTCGTCGTTCAACACCAGCGCGTCGAACTTCGAGGCGGCGGCTTCGGCCCTCGCGGGGTCTTTCTCCACGACCACCACGTCGTTCTCGTTCTGGGTCGCGATTTCGATGAGTTGCGAGCCAATATCGCCCGCACCGACGATGACGAGATACATTCGTGTAACTCCTGAAAGGGCGAACGCTTGAAAAGATGTCTGTCTCTTCGCGTCGTCTCGCGCGGAGAAATCGGTCTCCGAGACCTCTCGGCCGGACGTTCCCGGCGTACCGAGGTCGGCGGGCGATTCGCCCACCGACCGAGACGAACCGGGGAACGCAAAACCCTCTCTCCCCAACCAGAGGGCATGGAGCAAATCTTCGCACCGTGGCGCATCGAGTGGGTCGAACGAGACGGCGACGAAGACGAAATAGAGGGGTGCGTCTTCTGCGAACTCCCCGACCGGGACGACGACCGGGAGAACCTCGTGGTGGCCCGGAGCGACCACGCGTTCGTGCTGTTCAACAACTACCCCTACAACCCCGGCCACGCGATGGTCATCCCCCGCGAACACACCGGCGACTACCGGGACCTCTCGGAGGGGACCCTCCTCGACCACGCCCGCCTCAAACAGCGGACCTTCGACGCCCTCGAAACCGCGCTCTCGCCCGACGGCTTCAACGCCGGTCTCAACCTCGGACAGGGCGCTGGCGGGTCGATAGACGACCACCTCCACACCCACGTCGTCCCGCGGTGGGAGGGCGACACCAACTTCATGCCGGTCGTCTCCGACACGAAGGTCGTCGTGGAGGCGATAGACGAGACCTACGACCGGGTGCGCGAGGCCTTCGCCGAACAGGAGGGCACTGACGGGTCGGGCGACGGGGCGGTTCGCATCGAGTAGAGAACGACACTACCTTGCTTCGGGAGTACGAAAGGCGACCGATGAGCCAACGGACCGTCCGTCGCGTGGGTGCCGTCATCTTGGCGGCCAACGTGCTGTTGGTCGTCGCCAAGGGCGGCGTCTGGTGGGCGACCGGCAGTCTCGCGGTCGGGTCAGAAGCGGTCAACAGCCTCGCCGACTCCGCCTACAGCGTGGTCATCCTCGCGGGTCTCTACCTGACGACCCGTCCGCCGGACTTCAGCCACCCCCACGGCCACGAACGCATCGAACCGTTCGTCTCGCTGTTCATCGCCGTGGGCGTGTTCGCGGCGGGCGGGGCGGTCCTCTGGCGAGCGACCACTTCCGTCCTCTCGGGCGAGTTCGGGGCCGGGGGAACTTCTCTCGCCGCGGTGGGCGTGCTTGTCGGAACCGCCGCCGTCAAGTTCGGCCTGTATCGGTACTGTCTGCGCGCCGCCGAGCAGACGAGTTCCCCGGCGCTGACGGCGACGGCGCTGGACAACCGCAACGACATCTTGACCGCGGGGGCGGCGCTGGTCGGCGTCCTCGGGTCCGGTCTCGGACTGCCGGTGTTAGACCCTCTCGCGGCGGGCGTCGTCTCGGTCGGTATCCTCTACACCGGGTACGAAATCGTCCAAGATAACGTGGACTACCTCGTCGGGAGCGCACCGCCCGAGGTCCTCCGTGCCGAAATCGTCCGGCGGGCGCTGACCCACCCCGACGTTGAGGGTGCCCACGACGTAATCGCCCACTACGTCGGGCCGGAAATCGACGTGAGCCTCCACATCGAAGTCGAGGGCGACCGCACTCTCTTCGAGGCCCACGACATCGAGACCGACATCGTGCAGTCCATCCGCGAGTTGGACGAGGTAGACGACGTGTTCGTCCACGTGGACCCGAAGGAACTCGGCGAGTGGAAAGACGACGAGACGATAGACGAACTGGTGGACGAGGAACCGGCCCGGAAGTGACCGTCCGACCCCGCCCCACGGTTACTTATCTAAATTTTAGAAAGATATAACAAACTAGACCGGTGAATTTCTGACGTAATGTCCGAAAAATCAGCCCTTCGGCAGTGGATTTCGAATCGCCCGCGAGCCGTCACCGCCCTGTGGTCGCTGATTCTGCTCTGGACGACGGTCGCCCCGGCGCTCGCTTCGGGCGGCGCGACCAGCGGTCCCTAACTTCGACGCTTCCCCTTTTTCGCGCACTCGCAGTCGGCCTGCCCGACTACGTTCTCAGACTGGTTCCCCGAAGGCGTACACCGTGCTGTGGCCGGTAATCTCTACGTCCACGAAGTCGCCGACTTCGACGCCACGGTCGGGCGCGTTCTGGACAATCACCTGTCGGTAGGCCTCGTCGTAGCACTTCACGGAGTCGCCGGTGCCCTCCTCGACGACGAGGACTTCGTGAGTCTCGCCCACCATCGAGTCGTAGGCGTCGGCCACCACGTCCATCTTCAGGTCGGTCATCGCCTTCGAGCGGTCCTTCTTGACCTGTCCGCCGAGTCCCTTCATGTCGGCGGCGTCGGTGCCGGGTCGTTTCGAGAACCGGGTGACGTTGATTTTCTCCGGGCGAGTCTCGCCCAACAGCGCCATGCTCCGGGCGTGGTCCTCCTCGGTCTCGGTCGGGAAACCGACGATGAAGTCGGTCGAGAGCGTCCAGTAGTCCAGATACTCGTCGAACGTCTCCACGATTTCGACGTACTCGGAGACCTGATGCTGGCGGCGCATGTCGCCCAACACGTCGTCGGACCCCGACTGGACCGGCGCGTGGATGAAGTTGTACAACTTCTCGTTCTCGGCGAACACCTCGGCCAACTCCTCGCGGATGCCGTGGACGCCCTTCGGGTTCGCCATCCCGACCCGAACCCGGAAGTCGCCCTCGATGTCGCAGATGCGGTCGAGCAGTTCGTGGAGTTTGCGCTCGCCGTCGTCCCACCCGTAGACGCCGGTGTCTTGGCCGGTAATCCGTATCTCCTTCGCGCCCGCGTGGACCAGCGCGCGGGCCTTCTCGACGTTTTCTTCGACGGGCGGCGAGTCTATCTTGCCGGTCGCCTGCTTGGTGATGCAGTACGAACAGTCGGACATGCACCCGCGGGCGATGGGGAGGATGCCGATAACGCCGTCCAACACCGGGTCGGCGTCGGGCGTCGTCGTCGGACACTCGCCGTTCGTGACCGCTTCGGGCACCTCCTCCCAGTGGAGTACGTCGGCGTCCACCTCGGCCTGTTGGAACTGCTCGCCCTGTGCGAGGGCCATACAGCCAGTCACGATGAGGTCTGCGGTCTCGGCTTCGAGTTCCTCGGCCCGCCGGAGCATGTTGCGTTCGGTCTTCTCGACCACCGTGCAGGTGTTGAGGATAGCCACGTCCGCCTCGTCGGGTCCCTCGACGCGGTGGTGGCCCGCGTCCCGTAGCCGCCGCTCTATCTGGCGGCTCTCGCCCCGGTTCGACGTGCAACCGTAGGTTTCGATGTGATACCGGGCCATTCGCTGGCAGTTCGTTTCGGCTACGCGGGCAAAAGCGCGACGAATCTTCCCGACCCCCAACCGACTTGTCCCCCCGCGTTCAGGTCTTTGCTGTGTCGCTCGCGCTGTCGCTCGTCGTCGCGGCCGTCTCGACTGCAATCATCTGGAAGGGGAGCATCTGGCTCGAAGACGCCGCCGAGAAATTGGCGGCCTACTACGGCCTGCCCGCCATCGTGCAGGGGGCGGTGGTCGCCGCCGTCGGGTCCAGTTTCCCGGAGTTGTCGAGTACCGTTATCGCCACCGTCGTTCACGGCGACTTCGAACTCGGAGCGGCGGCCATCGTCGGGTCGGCGGTGTTCAACATCCTCGTCATCCCGGCCGTCTCGACGCTGGCCGGTACCGAGAACCTCGAAGCCGACCGAGCGGTCGTGTTCAAGGAGACCCAGTTTTACATGGTCGCGGTAGCGGCCACGCTGGTCGTCTTCTCGTTCGCGGTCATCTACTTCCCCGCGTCCGCCGGGTCGCTGACCGGGACGCTGACCCGGCCGCTCGCCCTGCTTCTGGTCGCGCTCTACGGACTCTACATCTTCATCCAGTATCTCGACACGCGCGACTTGCGCGAGGCGCGAACCACCGACGCAAACCCGGCGCGACTCTGGGGGACGCTGGCGGTGAGCCTCGTCGTCATCGTCGTGGGCGTCGAGGGACTCGTGGGGGCCGTCCTCGACTTCGAGGAGATACTGGGCATCCCGAGTTTCTTCTGGGGGCTGACCGTCGTCGCAATCGTCACCAGCCTCCCCGATACGTTCGTCAGCGTGCGCTCCTCGCAGAAGGGCGAGGGCGTGACGAGTCTCGCCAACGTCCTCGGGAGCAACGTCTTCGACCTGCTCGTGGCGCTCCCCGCGGGCGTGTTGGTCGCGGGCGCGACCACGGTGAACTTCGGGGTGGCCGTCCCGATGATGGCCGCTCTCGTCGCGGCGACGGTGCTGTTTTTCGCGCTGGCTCGGACCGACCTCGAACTCACGAGCGGGGAAGCCTACGCGCTGTTGGCCTCGTACGGGATTTTCGTCGGGTGGCTCCTGCTGGAGACTGCGGGCGTGACCGGTCTGGTGGGGTAGTCCCGACCGATTCTCTTCGGACTCGGCGGCGAGTAGAAAACGCCCGTTTCATCTCCTTCGCTCGGGACACGTTCGCCGCCGAGTCGTCGGGTCGCCGACGCTGGCCGACGTAACCCCGACAGCTTCCGGAAATCCGAGGAATGAGTCCGAGTCGATGGCGCTCGGTCGGCCGCTGGCCCGTTGACCGGTTCGGCGGACGGCGCGCTCGCTCTGTCGGGTTTTTTCCGCTGAGCTATCAGTTACGTGTCCGTTTCGTCCCGTTTCATCCCCTGTTTCTCCCCGCTCGCGCGACCGTTCTAGATTCCTACACGGCCGCGTATTTTGCATGTTCGGGCTCTGAAAACCGAGCCGACGCGGTGAGACGCCCCGGCCGGTATGCGGCCAAGAACAAACTACGACCACCACCTGCTATCTTCTGCCGGTCTACCCGGCGAGAAACCATGAACGCACCATACGTACTACTGCAAGCGGACGGCGGAGAACTGTTCGGAAACCTTCCGGAGTGGCTCGGTAACGCCCTCTCGGAAATCGTGGCCGCGCTTCCGCGACTCGTCGGCGCTATTATCATCCTGCTCATCGGGTGGGTTGTCGGCAAGGCCCTCGGGCGAGTCGTCTCCGGCGTGGCCGACAAAGCGGGACTCGACCGGAGCGCGCGCGACACCCCGCTCGGTCGGATGATGGGCGACTCACGGGACGCCCTGTCGAACTTCCTCGGGTCGGTGACCGCGTGGTTCGTCTACGCGCTGGCAATCCTCGCGGCCGCGAACACGCTCGCTATCCCTATCCTCTCGGAGTGGATAGCGACGGCGGTGTCGTATTTCCCGGCGTTCATCGCCGGACTGGTGGTCATCATCGGCGGGTTCATCGTCGCCGACTTCATCGGTGACGCCATCACCCGGACCCGCGCGGCGGCCCAATCGGCGTACACCCAGTACTTCGCCACGGGCGTCCGGATGTTCCTCTACTTCACCGCGGTCGTCATCGGTCTCGACACGATGGGTATCGACGTGGAACTGCTGTACATCTTCGCGCAGGCGCTGGCGTGGGGTCTCGCGGCGGGTCTCGCGCTTGCCATCGGCGTCGGATTCGGGTGGGGGAGCAAAGACTACATCGCCAACAACATGAACCGCTGGGCGGGCACCGCCCGGAGTAGCGCGTCGAGCATGTCGTCGCAGGAACAGAGCCAAGGGTCGCCGGGCGACGACGACTGAGAACGTCGCTCTCGCGCCGACCGTCCCCGCTTCCGGGTCGTACCGACGACTCAGTAGTTCCGTCGGAAGTCCTCGACGATTTCGACGCCCGAACTCGCGCCGATGCGCTCGGCCCCGGCGTCGAGCATCGCCTTCGCCTGCTCGTAGTTACCGACGCCGCCGCTGGCTTTGACCGGCAGGTACTCGCTCATCAGTTCCACGTCCTCGACCTTCGCGCCGCCGTCGGCGAACCCGGTGGAGGTCTTGACGAACGCGGCGTCGGCCTCCTCCGCGGCCTCGCACGCCCGGCGCTTCTCGTCGTCGGTGAGCAGGGCCGTCTCGATGATGACCTTCACCGGGACGGGGACGGCGGCGACGACTTCTTCGATGTCCGCGCGGACGGTCTCGTCGTCTCCGGCCTTCAGACGGCCGATATTTATCACCATGTCCAACTCGTCCGCGCCGTCCTCGTAGGCGACGACGGCCTCCTCGCGCTTGGCCGCCGTCGCGTGCTGGCCGTGGGGGAACCCGACGACGGTGGCGAGGGTGACTTCGGGGGCGTGTTCGGCGGCCTCGGCGACGTAGCACGGCGGGATGCAGGCGTTCATGCCGTACTCGTCGGCCTCGTCGAGGACGCGCTTCACGTCGTCGAGGGTCGTCTCCGGTCCGAGGACGGTGTGGTCGATTGCGGCGGCGAGTTCGCTGTCGTTCATGTTCGGACGTGACACGTCGCGCCGGTAAAAAGGCGATTATCCGCGGTATCGCCGTGGCCTTTCGAGCGGTGTGCGTTCGGGAGGTTTCTGTACGATTCTTTCAGCATTATCTATATATGTTTAGGAATTGTGTGTCTTGCTCTACCCGTTCCACCGCCACGGCACGCGCTCGGTGGAACTCTCCACGAGGACGCTCGGCCGACCAACCGCCACGGGTGGATAAAGGGGCCGCGCGCTCGGCGAACCCCGGCGACGGAAGGACCGCAGGGAGGAGCGCAGTGACGACCGAGGACCGCACCGAGCCGCGGGAGCCGAGCGCGCGGGGGCTTTCTAAACGGTCTTCTCTGTAGCGTTCTCGGCGGCTCGCTGGACGTGGAGAGGAGGTGAGTGAGTCGGTAGACGTGGAGAGGAAGTGAGTAAATCGGTGGACGTGGAGAGGAGGTGAGTGAGTCGGTGGACGTACAGAAGAAGCTAGCTTCAGGCTTGAACCAATCATACCGCACAGCACTGCACCGCTACCGCGGGCCACGTCCTCCCCAACCGACTCCCTCACTCCCTCCGGTCGTTCGGTCGTCCCTCGCGCGGTCTGGCGCGACACGAGGTCGCGCCAGCGCGCGCCGGGCGGTCCTTTCCAGTATCGCGGGACTCTTCTGGTGAGTATCGTCCGATTACGCTTCCCCGCCCCACGCTACTCCGAGACCAGAATCCGGGCGAGAACCAGTAGCGTCAGCGTCGGGGCCACCGACAGCACCCCGACCCCGCCGAGAATCGCGAGCAACTCCCACGCGTAGAGCAGGCCGGGACCGCCGACGAGGACCACCGAGAGCAGGACCCCGGCGACGGCGCGGACCCACGCCAGCGTCTTCGGTCCGGCGAACGCGACTGTGAGCGCGTCCAGCGCGTCCGCGAGGGCGACGGCGACGATGACCCACGAGACCCGAATCCGGGTCGGCCGGGAGACCTTCTCGGGCGGGTCCGGAACCGGGAAGACGAGTCGAATCCGCTCGGGGAGTCGCACGTCGGGGAGCAGAATCGGCGGGAGCGAGAGGTCGAGACCGCCGCCGTCGCGGTCCTCGCGTAGGGCGCGAGCGTTCGCACGCTCGCGTTCGCTCGCTCGCGTCGCACTCTCGGGCGCGCTGTGCTCGCCTGCGCTCTCGCTCTCGCGCGCGTCGCTCGCGTGCGCGGCACGTTCGCGGGACCCCGACCGCCCGGCGTCGTCCTCGCCTCGACCGGCGTCCTCGTCGGTCATGCGTCGGTGTACGTGGCCGTCACCCAAAGACCTACTCGTCGGCCCCGTCGCGTTCGCCTCCGTCACGCTCGGTCCGGTCGTCCAGCAGTCGCTCGACCGCTTCCACCGCCGAGTCGATGACCGCCTCGGGCGACCGGGTGGCGTCGATGCGGACGAACCGCTCGGGTTCGGCGCTGAGGAGTCGCTCGTAGTTCGACTGGACCTGACTCAGGAACGCCGCCTGCTCGAACTTGTTGGTCGCGCCGCTCCGGGCCGCGCCCGTCTCCGGGTCTACGTCGAAGTAGAGCGTCGCGTCCGGCGGCCGAGTCCACGGTTGGTGGACTCCGCGGATGTACTCCAGCGGTCGCTTGACCCGCCCCTCGATGCTGACCGCCTGATACGCGTACCGCGAGTCCGAGTAGCGGTCCGAGACGACGACCTTTCCGTCTGCGAGCGCAGGCCGGACCGTCCCCGAGAGGTGGGCGGCGTGGTCGGCGGTGAAGAGGAACAACTCGGCGAGCGGGTCGGTGTCGTCGTCCTCCATAGAGCGATTCACCGCCTCGCCGTACCACGTCTCGGTGGGTTCGCGGGTGAAGACGAACTCGGGGAACTCCTCGCGCAGGACCTCCCAGACGGTCGTCTTGCCGCTCCCGTCGAGACCCTCCAAGGTGATGAGCATACTCGGAGGTGGTCTCGGCGCGGTATTAAGACCGGCGAGTCGTCGCGGACCGGTCCGCGACGACTCGCTCACCGGCCGTCGGGCGGCGAATCACTTCCGGAAACGCCCGACGCGGCAGTTAGTTTTACTTTTCGTCGGTACGTATTCCGAACATGAACATTCTCGTCGTCGGAGGAACCGGCTTCATCGGCACGAACCTCGTCGCCGAACTGGTAGAGCGAGGGCACGACGTGACGGCGTTGGCACGCGACCCCGACGAGGCCGACTTCCCCGCGGGCGTCGAACGCGCGCGAGGGGACGTGACCGCCTACGACTCCATCGAAGGCGCGTTCGAGGACCAAGACGTGGCAATCAACCTCGTCGCGCTTTCGCCGCTGTTCAAGCCCTCCGGCGGGAAGTCCCACACCAAAGTCCACCTCGGCGGGACGAAGAACGTGGTCGAGGCCGCCGAGGACCACGGCGTCCGGAAACTCGTCCAGATGAGCGCGCTCGGTGCCGACTCGAACGGCCCGACCGAGTATCTCCGCTCGAAGGGGCAGGCCGAGGAAGTCGTCCGAGACTCGGAGTTGGCCTACACCATCTTCCGGCCCTCGGTCGTCTTCGGCGAGGGCGGCGAGTTCGTCTCGTTCACGAAGACGCTCACGACGCCCTACGTCACGGCCCTGCCGGGCGGCGGACGCTCGCGCTTCCAACCGATTTGGGTCGGGGACCTCGCGCCGATGCTCGCCGAGGGCGTCGAGGAGGACCACGACGGCGAGACGTACGAAATCGGCGGCCCGGAGGTGTTGACGCTGGCCGACGTTGCCCGCCTCGCCTACCGCGCGGACGGCAAGTCGGTGACGGTCCTCCCCCTGCCGATGGCGCTCGCGCGAGTCGGACTGGCCGCGGCCGACCCGGTACCGTTCGTCCCGTTCGGCAACGACCAGTACCGGTCGCTCGAAGTGGACAACGTGGTCGCCCACAACGACATCGACGCGTTCGGCGTCGCAGAGACCGATTTGACCACTCTCTCGGGGTATCTCGAACTCCCGAGCCGGTAGTCTCGGCGGGCGGTCGGCAAAACCCTCGTCTGACGGCCGTCGGACGCGTGTCCGATGCCGTTCGACTACCAGCAGGTGGACATCTCTGCGCGGCTATAAACTTAAAAGGACATGTTCGGGAACTGGTGGTGGTTCGCGCGACCGGTAAACGTCCGATTATCGTGGTTCGATTCGGTGTAACGCGCCGTTTCCGGATTCCGTGGGACGGACCAAAAGGATTATCACCCCTTCGTGGTTGTATTTCTCCCAACGGAGTACGGTCCGGAAAATGAAGCTCGCAATGATTGGTTTCGGGCAGGCCGGTGGGAAAATCGTGGACAAGTTCCTGGAATACGACCAGCGAACTGGAAGCGACATCGTCCGGTCGGCAGTCGCGGTTAACTCCGCGAAGGCCGACCTGATGGGACTCGACGAGGTTCCCCAGGACAATCGAGTCCTCATCGGTCAATCCCGAGTAAAGGGACACGGAGTCGGCGCGGACAACGAACTCGGCGCGGAAATCGCCGAGGAGGACATCGACGAGATTCAGGGAGCTATCGACAACATCCCTGTCCACGAAGTCGATGCGTTCCTCATCGTCGCGGGGATGGGTGGTGGCACCGGTTCTGGCGGTGCCCCGGTTCTCGCAAAGCACCTCAAACGAATTTACACCGAACCGGTGTACGGTCTCGGTATCCTGCCCGGTAGCGACGAGGGGGGTATCTACACGCTGAACGCCGCGCGGTCGTTCCAGACGTTCGTCCGCGAGGTTGACAACCTCATGGTGTTCGACAACGACGCGTGGCGACAGTCTGGCGAATCCATCGAGAGCGGTTACGCCGAAATCAACGAGGAAATCGTCCGACGGTTCGGCATCCTCTTCGGCGCGGGCGAAGTCGGCGGCGACGACGAAGTGGCCGAGAGCGTCGTGGACTCCAGCGAGATTATCAACACGCTCGCTGGCGGGGGCGTCTCTACCATCGGCTACGCCGCCGAGGAAGTCGAGAACAGCAGTTCCTCGAACGGCCTGCTCTCGCGGTTCACCGGGAGCGACGAGAACCAACCCGACAGCGCCAACACGACCAACCGCATCACCAGCCTCGTCCGGAAGGCGGCACTCGGGCGACTCACCCTGCCCTGCGAAATCGAGGGCACCGAGCGCGCCCTCCTCGTGTTGAGCGGCCCGCCTCAGCACCTCAACCGGAAGGGAATAGAGCGCGGTCGGAAGTGGCTCGAAGAGCAGACCGGTTCGATGGAAGTCCGCGGTGGCGACTACCCGGTGGTCGATTCCCAGTACGTCGCCAGCGTCGTCCTCCTGTCGGGCGTCAACAACGTCCCGCGAATCAAGGAGCTACAGGAAGTCGCAATCGAGGCACAGGACAACATCGACGAGATTCAGCAGGAGAGCGAAGAGAACTTGGAAGAACTAGTGGAGGACGACGATGATGAACTCGAACCGTTGTTCTAAACTGCTGACGCTGTTGCTCGCGGCCACGCTGGTCGTCTCGGCGGTCGGTCCCGCCGCGGCGATGTCGGCGTCGGCGAGCGGCGCGCCCAGCGAGGCGAAGGTCGGGTCGGACGTGACGACCACGTTCACCATCGAGAAACCGTTCAGCGAGTACGACTCGTGGACGCTCAACGGGACGACCCACCTGACGGACGTGACGTGGACGGTCAAACTCTACGACCAAGGCGGCGACAAGATAGACCAGAAGTCCTACGACGGTCAGTCGTTCGACCACGCGCTGGACAAGAGCGACGCCTACGAGGTCGAGGTGAAAATCGAGGGGACGGTCCCCGAGGTGACGAACTTCACCTACGACCCGGCCCAGAGCCTCCTGCTCGCCGAACTGAGTCAGGTCCGGCAGGGCGGGAGTAGCGAGACCATCGCCGACCCGTGGACGTTCCGGCCCTACACCGAGGAGAGCGACGAGGCACGGTCGGCTATCGAGGACGCCGAAGACACCATCGCCGACGCGAAAGACAGCGGTGCGGGCGTCTCGGACGCCGAGAGTACGCTCTCGGACGCCGTGTCCGCGTTCGACGGCGAGAACTTCGGACTGGCGAGCGACCTCGCCGGGAAAGCGGCCGACAGCGCGGATTCGGCCCAGCAGTCGAACGAGCAGACCCAGATGCTCCTCTACGGCGGCGCTGGACTGCTCGCACTGCTCGTCGTCGTCGGCGGCGCGCTCTGGTATCGCTCGCAGAATCAGGACGACTACGACAAACTCCGCTAGACGCGGACTCGGTTCCGGACCGATTTCGGGAGATTTCGGGAGTCCGCCGCGCGGGGCGCGGCGAACCCGGCGGACGGTCACGTTGTGTCCGTCCGCCGACGAATACGGACGCCGAGAAACACGGCGCGTGGACATTTTTGTATTGCTCTCAAGAAGAGATACAATTTCTTTAGCAATATAATTCGTTGCGAAAGACGGTGTTTTCTCTTCCGGTTCCCGCGGTTGCTGTGCCGTCGCGTGGCGAGCGGCCGAGACTCGAAGTTGAACCAGCGACCGTACCGTGGTTACCACCGTCATTCCGTAGCCTCTTAAGGCAGGCCGAGCGACTTCCGAAGAGATGCGAGTCGTCGTTCCGTACGCCGCGACCGAACCGAAGACCCGGTTAGCCGACGTGCTGTCGCCCGACGAACGCGCGGCGTTCGCCGAGGCGATGCTGGCCGACGTGCTGGCCGCGGTGCGGGCGACCGGCCGGGACCCCGAGGTGCTGGCGACTGCGCCGGTTGAGACCGACGCGCCGGTGACGGTGGACGACCGACCGCTGACCGAGGCCGTGAACGCGGTCCTCGCGGGGACCGACGGCCCGGTCGCGGTGGTGATGGCCGACCTCGCGCTGGCGACCCCGCCGCGCTCGAACGATTGTTCGAGCGCGGCGAACGGGACGACGGACGAGGGAGCGACGAGTCGGCGGCCGTCGGCGAAGTCGCCATCGCGCCGGGACGCGGCGGCGGGACGAACGCGCTCGTCGTGCGCCACCCCGAGTTTCGGGTGGACTACCACGGCACGTCGTTTCTGGACCACCTGACCGCCGCCCGCGAGGTGGGTGCCGAGGTGCGAGTGGTGGATTCGCACCGACTGGCGACCGACGTGGACGAGCGCGCGGACCTCGCGGAGGTGCTGATTCACGGGGGAGCGAGGCGCGAAGCGCCTCGGACGCGCGAGCGGTGGAACCGCGAGCGACGGGAGCGTCGTTCGAGTGGTTGCGCGCGGCCGGATTCGAGTTGGCCAGCGACGAGAGTCGGGTGGGCGTGGTTCGGGAGTAGGGATTGGGAGAAGGCGACGGTTTTTATGTCATGACGGGCAACTTGGAGGTGAGCGACTACCGATGACGGAACTCGAACACGTCGAGATTGAGGGGTTCAAAGGGTTGGAGTACGTCGAGTTCGAGCCTACCGACATTAACTTGATTACTGGCAGGAACAATACTGGGAAGACTTCTCTTTTGGAAGCGGTGGATTTGCTTTTCGAACCGGTGAATCTTCAAGAGTTCGACGACAATCTCGATTCAGTAATCAATACGAAATTCGATTCTGCTGAAATTTCCGGTGAAAGTGATTCAGCGAGTTTTGAAGCCAATATTAGAAAGCCGTCGCTATCAGAAGCAGAGAATTTATTTTTTGAGATTGCTTCCAACACCGGAGGATTTCAGATGAGTCTTGCGCAGTTCACTACTGACGAGAAGTCAGAAGTCCCCTCTGAAGAAAAAGCAGATGCTCCGAGGCAAATATACGAGAATATACGGAACTCGTTGGTGGATGCAATAAGAGAGAAACTAGTTAGGGAGCCAACTGAAGGACTTCGGGACGAGATTTTGATACTTTCTACTGCGGATAGAGAGTATCCCTGCTTTTTGAGTGGAAAAAGAAGCACCACTCTTATAAGAGATATTTTAGAAGACGTGGTAGACGAGTTCCGCGGAAGCGAGAAAATTGACAATCTAGGTTTCTACCATAATCAGCGAGGTCCAAGGGGATACTTCGAATTTTCTTCCAGAAGAGTGGAACTCGGACTTCCACCCCGAAATACATTCGTAGAACGACCAACTCCCACCAATTTGACCACATTCATCAAATCGACCGCTACAACTGATGATATTAAACGAACCGACGACAATCAAGAATCAGTCAAAATAGACGACATCGGTGACTTCATTCAGGAGAGAGACATCGTGGACAACCTGAAATCCTTCAGTTTGGACACCCTGATTTTCGAGACCGAAGACGGTGAGAAAGAACCCATACCCTTCGACTTCATGGGCGACGGCTTCAAAGCAATAGTCGGCCTCCTGTGGGAACTCATGGACGACGACGTAGAGAACCAAATCGTCCTCATCGAGGAACCCGAGAACCACATGCACCCCGGATACGTCCTCAAACTCGTCCACTTCCTCATCGACCTCGCGCGCGACGAGAACGTCCAGTTCTTCATCACGACGCACGACCACGACTTTATCAAAGACTTCTTCGCCGACATGCCCGACGAGAAGCGCGACTACCTCGAAGACGAGTTCTCGCTCGTCAAGATGGACGACTTCGGGGCGGAAGTGCTGGACTACGAGACTGCCGAACACGACCTCAAGGACTTGCATCTCGACCTTCGAGGGATTTAGCTCCGATGTCGAAGATAGTCTTCAGCGAGGGGAAACGCGACGTGCGCTTCGTGAGAAAGTTTTTCGACAGGTATCACGATAATCCACGAATCGACCCGCTCGTAATCGAAAACGTCTCGAAAGACGAGATGCGCAATCGAGAGTCGAACAAGATTCGGCGTTTCCTCGATGGGTGGAACGACTACAACCTGCTGGTCAAATCTGAAAACGGGAAACCGAATCTGAAGGCCGGATTCTCGTCCGTCGTCCGCCACCTCGCAAACAAGCCAGTAGAGAAGTACGTCCTCGTGGACCTCGACACTACTGAAATCGACGGCTTCGTGGACGACATCCGAGAGCGCGTTCGACAGCGCCATCAGGGTACAGGACTCCGAATCGGCGACGCGGAGCAAGTCTGTCGATGCCGCGAGATGGTCGCCAAGGAAGTCGCGCTCGAAAACGACCGCGGTAGCGACCCCCGAACCGGATTCACGGTTCTCGCCTTCCGCGACAATCTGGAAGTGGCCGCGGGTATCGACAAGGACGAGGACGACCCCGAAGACGAGGCGGAGAAACTGGCGTCGTTACTCGACGGCGGGTCGTTCGACAGACTGCTCCAACGAACCCTCCTCTGACCGACCGACTGAACTTCCAAACTCTTTTCGTCGCCGTCACGCACTTTCCTGAAGATGGCAGGTACCGACATTCCGGGGGCCGACGAGTACGACGTAACCGTCACCATCGACGAGACCGAAGTCCGGCGACTCCTCGGGGTCGAACCCGCCGACGTGGACTCCGCCGACGAACTCACCTTCGCCAAGAACGTCTTCGTCCCGCTGACGACCGCCTGCCGGTACACCTGCACCTACTGCACCTACTTCGACGCGCCCGGCGAGGCGTCCCTGCTCTCGCCCGAGGAGGTCAGGGACATCCTCCGGACCGGCGCGGACGCCGGATGCACCGAAGCCCTGTTCACCTTCGGCGACGACCCCGACGACCGATACGCTCGGATTCACGACCAACTCGCCGATTGGGGTCACGACTCCATCCACACCTACCTCCGGGAGGTGTGCGACATCGCGCTCGACGAGGGCCTGCTCCCTCACAGCAACCCCGGCGACCAGACCCGCGAGCAGATGGAAGTGGTCGCGGACGTGAACGCCTCGATGGGCGTGATGCTCGAAACTACCGCCGACGTGGACGCTCACGCCGGACCGCGAGTCAAGAACCCCGGCCAGCGACTCGCCACCATCCGGACGGCGGGCGAGTTGGGGGTTCCGTTCACTACGGGCATCCTCGTCGGTATCGGCGAGGACTGGCGTGACCGGGCCGAGAGTCTGCTCGCCATCCGCGAGATGCACGAGCGATACGGCCACGTCCAAGAGGTCATCGTCCAGAACGTCGTCCCGAACGAGCGGTCGTCGTACGACCGACCCTCCGTCGAGACGATGCGCCGCGTCGTGGCGATGGCCCGTGCGTGTCTGCCCGAAGAAGTCTCGGTGCAGGTCCCGCCGAACCTCTCGCCGACCCGCGAGTTGCTCGACTGCGGCGTGGACGACTTGGGCGGCGTCTCGCCCGTCACCGACGACCACATCAACCCCGAGTACGAGTGGCCTGCACTCCGGGAACTGGAGGACATCGCGGACGAGGCGGGCGTCCCCCTGCGCGAGCGACTGCCGGTGTATCGGCGCTACCTTCCCGAAGAGGTGGGCGGCGACGGCGACGACCAGTGGGTCTCGGAGACGATTCTGGACGCCATCGGGAGCGACGGCGCGGCCGGAAATCGGTATCGGTCGGTTCTCTCGACCTGACTCGGTTCCCGTTTTCACGACGACTGTCCCTCAGAGCGCCACCAGTTCGACCACGAACACCGCGCCGCGGGGGTCGTTGTCCTCGACCCGGACCGACCCGCCGTACTGACTGACCAGCGTGTCCACGAGGTAGAGACCGATGCCGGTGCCCTCGCTGTCGATGCCCTGCTCGCCACGTCCGAACACGGCCTCTCGGCGCTCGCTCGGAATCCCCGGCCCGTCGTCCGCGATGCGAATCGTCGCCGCGCCGTCGCCGACTTCGACGCCGACTTCGACGTGCGGGTCGTCGGTGTCGTTGTGTTGGACCGCGTTGTTGAGCAGGTTGCTGAACACCGACGACAGCATGCTGTTGGCCCGGACCGTGACCTCGGGAATCCCGCCGTCTACGACGAACGTCGCGCAGTCGTGGGAGGTCCGGGCCTTCCGGAGTTCGGCTTCGAGCATCCGGCCTGCGTCCACCGGTTCGAGGTCCGGGTCCTGCTCGCCGGTAATCGTCTCCAGCAGGGTCGAGACGGTTTCGGTGAGTTCCACGACGTGCTGGCTGTTCTCCAACATTCGGTCCACGAACTCCACGTGGTCGTCGCCGACTCGTTCGCGCAGGAGTTCGGCCGTCCCGCGGACGACGTTCATGTCGTTGCGGATGTCGTGTTCGAGAATCTGGTTCAGGATGGCGAGTTGCTCGTTCCGGCGGGCGAGTTCGCGCTCGTTCTTCTTGCGTTCCATCGCGTAGCGCATCGTCCGGACGAGGAGTTCGCCGTCGATTTCTCCCTTCACGAGGTAGTCCTGTGCGCCGCGCTGGACCGCCTCGACGCCGAACTCCCGGTCGTTCAGACCGGTCAGCAAGACGATGGGCACCTCGCGGGTCTGGTCGAGAACCGAGTCGAGGGTCGCCTCGCCGCTACTGTCGGGGAGCATCAGGTCGAGCAGGATGATGTCCACGTCCCGCGATTCGAGCAGGTCCAACCCGTCGGCGAGGCAGTCCTCGTGGACCAGCGAGACGTTGGGCATGCTGTTGCTGTCGTCCAGCAGGTTGCCCTTCATCTGAATCATCTCCTCGATGAGTCTGGCGTCCCCGTCGTTGTCCTCGACCAGCAGGACCGTCGTCTCCTCGCGGGCTTGGTCGCCCGTCTCCTCGTTCGCTCGCTCACTCATCGTTCGGCGGAAGTTTGACGATGGACAGCCAAAACTCCTCTAAATTCTGTGCCACGTCGATGAACTGGTCGATGTCCACCGGTTTCGTGATGTAGGCGTTGGCGTGTAACTCGTAGCTCTTGGCGATGTCCTCCTCGGCCTCCGAACTCGTCAGCACGACTACCGGGATGCGCCGGAGTTCGCGGTCCTCGTCTATCTCCTTCAACACCTCTTTGCCGTCCTTCCGAGGCAGGTTGAGGTCGAGCAGAATCAGGTCGGGTTGAGGGGTGTCCTCGTACTCGCCTTCGCAGTAGAGGAACTTCATCGCCTCCACGCCGTCGCCGACGACGTGGAGGTTGTTCAGCACGTCGCCCTGTTCGAGGGCTTCCTCGGTCAGGCGAACGTCGCCGGGGTTGTCCTCGACCAGCAGAATCTCGATTGGTTCGCCCGCGAGTCGGTCACTCATCGTTGCCACCTCCCGTAGGGATGGTGAAGTAGAACGTCGAACCCTCGCCGACCTCCGACTCGACCCGGATACTCCCGTCGTGGCGGTCCAGAATCTTCTGACACATCGCCAGCCCGATGCCGGTGCCCGAGTACTCGTCTTTGCCGTGGAGTCTGCTGAAGATGCGGAACACCTCGTCGCGTTCGTCTTCGGGAATCCCGATGCCGTTGTCGCTGACCGAGAAGACCACCTCGTCGCCGTCTCGCTCGGCGGCGACGTGAATCCGCGGCGGTCCCTCGTCGCAGTACTTGATGGCGTTGCTCACGAGGTTCTGGAGGAGCATCACCATCTGGCTCTCGTCGCAGACGACTGTCGGGAGCGGGTCGTGGGTGAGTTCGGCGTCGCTCTCGGCGATAGCCACCCGGAGGTTGTCGCGGGCCTGTTCGAGAACGTTCTCGAAGTCGGTGGGTTCGAAGTCCCCGCCGCGGCTATCGACCCGCGAGTACTGGAGCAGGTCGTTTATCATCTCCTTCATGCGGTTCGCACCGTCCACCGCGTACTCGATGAACTCCTGTGCGTTCTCGTCCAAGTCGTCCTTGTACTGTCGTTCGAGTAGTTGCATGTAACTCGAAACCATCCGAAGCGGTTCCTGCAAGTCGTGGGAGGTCACGTAGGCGAACTGCTCCAACTGGGCGTTGGACTCTTCGAGTTTCTCGACGGTCTCTTTGAGTTCTATCTCAGCCTCCTTCCGTCCGGTGATGTCGCGGGCGATGACTTGAAACGTCTCGCGCTCGCCCGGCAGGTCCACCGGCACGAAGACGTTGTGGAAGTACTCGCCCTGATAACCGTCCTCGAAGCGTCTGGTCTCGCCGGTTTCGATGACTTCCCGGCCGACTTCGAGTCGGTGTTCGGCGATGTCGTCGGGCACCACGTCGAAAAGCGACTTGCCCGTCAGCATGTCGGTGGACACGCCGAACGAGTCGGCCATCGACTCGTTGGTCATCACGAACTCGCCCTCGGCGTTGACTTGTGCGATGAGGTCGGGCGAGTTGTCTACCAGCAGTTCGTACTTCCGTTCGGTTCGGTGCTGTTCGACGGCGTTGTCGATTTGGTTCGCCAGTTTCTCGAACTGCTGTTCGCCCTCCTGTTTCTGGAAGTAGTGGGTGACTCCGGCGGCGACTGCTTCGCTGGCTACCGCCTCGCTCCCGGTCCCCGTCAGCAGGATGAACGGCTGTTCGAAACCGCGTTCGCGGGCCGCTTCGAGGAACTCGATGCCGTCTAACTCCGGCATCTGGTAGTCGGTCACAACGCAGTCCACTTCCGACGTTTCGAGGTTATAGAGTCCCTCGCGGGCGTCGTTCCCGGTAAACGTCTCCATGTCGTAGTCGGTTGCGAGCGTGTCGGCGACGAGTTGTGCGTAGAAATTGCTGTCGTCTACGACCAACACCTTAATCGAGGTGTCCATGTGTGTGGTTCATTCCCACCCGCTATCATAAATGTGATGAAATACGTTGTCAGTTGGTTTTTATGATACGTCCAAGGAGAAAATCGGCGTCGGTCCGGTCGTCACCGCAGAAACCGGGTCTCGACTTCGGGCAGGCGCTTTCTGACCGCGACGTAGACGACCGACACCGCGAGACCAACGACCGTCAGCGTCCGAACCGCCCCGTCGAACAGAAACAGGCCCGGAAGCGAGAAGACGCCCGCCAGCACGAGGTCCTCGGGTGCGCCGTCGTAGCGAATCCACCGCCGCGGTCGAATCCACCGCCCCGCAGGATGGACGTAGACGCCTCGGTCGTCGGTGGGTTCCCACGGCCGGAGTTCCAGACCGCCGCCCGCCGCGTCGGTAACGCAGTGGAGCGCGGCCGACCACAGGAAGAACGCGCCTGCGACCGTCGCCGTGGTCGGAGCGAGGGCCGCCGCGCTCGCAACGAGCGCGGCGGCCGAGTAGTAGACCGGAAAGTGGAGCGTCCGGCGGTGCTGGCCCGAGAACAGGTCGAAGTCGGGGAACGTCCCGCCCGCGAACCCGGCCAGCGCCGCCGCGGGCGCGAGTTCGGGCGCGACGACCGCGAGCGGGGCCGCCAGCGCGACCCCCATCGCGGCGTGGGTGGTGTTCATCATGTGCGGTGTTCCCCGTTGCTCTCCCCTTCAGTCGTCGGCGACCGTCTCCGGAGCGTCCGAGGCGGCGTCTGCCACCAGCGGCGTGCCGTCCGCCGCGGGGCCGAGTTCCGGACCGAACGGCGGGTTCTCGGGGTCTATCTCGCGGGTCTGGCGGTAGTCCGTCGAGCGCTCGACGGGCGTCCGGCCGATGGCGGTTATCATCTCGACGTACTCCGAAAAGGACCTGAACTCGCCGAACTCGCCGCCCGCGCGCTTGGTGATTTCCTCGCTGAGGATGGTGCCCATGAAGTCGTTCGCGCCGCACGACAGCATCTTGAGACCCTGCTCGTCGCCGTACTTGACCCACGACGACTGGACGTTCTCCACGTTGTCGAGGAACAGGCGCGAGACCGCTATCATGAGTTCGTCCTCGTGAGTACTCGCCCCCGCGTCTATCATTCCGCGGTCGGCCAGCGGCGTGTTCGCGTGGACGAACGAGAGGGGGACGAACTCGGTGATGTTGTCGGTGCGGTCCTGTAGGTCCCGGACGCGCTTCAAGTGCATCACGCGGTGGGCCTCGTTCTCGACGTGGCCGTACATGATTGTCGCGGTCGTGTCGAGACCAACCGCGGCGGCGGCCTCCATCGCTTCGACCCACTCGTCGGAGCCGATTTTGCCGGGGCAGATGACCGACCGAACCTCGTCCACGAGGATTTCGGCCGCGGTGCCGGGCACGCTGTCGAGTCCGGCGTCGGCGAGGCGGCCGTAGACCTCCTCGTAGGACCAGTCGGTACCCCGGCGGGCGTGGTAGGCCTCCTCGGGCGTCATCGAGTGGAGGTGGAGACCGCCGACGTTCATCGCCTCGATTTGCTCGACGTAGGTGCCGGGGTCGGTCTCGTAGGCGTCGGGGGACTTGTAGTTCAGGTCGCCGCGGTCGCTCGATTCGAGGATTTCGAGGTGTTCGTCGTCCAGCGCCAGCGCCGGGTGGAGACCGCTGACCGACGTGACCTCGTAGATGCCCATCTCGCGGGCCGCTTCGACGGTCTCGCGGGACTCGGCGGGCGTCTTGGTGAAGCCAGCGTGACCCTCCTCGCTTTCCGCCTCGAAGTTCTGGGCGGTGTCCTTGAAGTTACAGAACAGACATCCGGTGTTGCACGCGGTGGTGACGTTGTTGTTGAGGTTGGCGGTGAAGGTCACGGCGTCCCCGACTACCTCGGCGCGTCGGCGGTCGGCGGCCTCCAGCACGCGCTCTTTCCGGGCGAGGTCGATTCCCTCGCGGTCGGTGCCTGTGGTCAGCAGTTCGATGCCGTCGGCGACGGTGAGTCGCTCGCCGTCGTCGGCTTTCGCCAATGCGTTCTCGAACGACTGGTCGGTCTCGGGCACGTACTTGAAGTCGAATCGCCCGCGCGGGACGTTCGTCCGGGCCGCGTCTTCCATCACCCGCCACGACGGGTGCGAGGGGTAAAAATCGACGGGTTACGGCAGGGTGTCGGGGTCTCGTGGGGCGTTCGTGTTTTGTCGTTGTCGTTGTCGTTGTCGTTGTCGTTGTCGTTGTCGTTGTCGTTGTCGTTGTCGTTGTCGTTGTCGTTGTCGTTGTCGTTGTCGTTGTCGTTGTCGTTGTCGTTGTCGTTGTCGTTGTCGTTGTCGTTGTCGTTGTCGTTGTCGTTGTCGTTGTCGTTGTCGTTGTCGTTGTCGTTGTCGTTGTCGTTGTCGTTGTCGTTGTCGTTGTCGTTGTCGTTGTCGTTGTCGTTGTCGTTGTCGTTGTCGTTGTCGTTGTCGTTGTCGTTGTCGTTGTCGTGGAGACGGAGACGGAGACGGAGACGGAGACGGAGACGGAGACGGAGACGGAGACGGAGACGGAGACGTGACGCCGACCGTAGGAACCGGTAAGAAGAACGCTCAGAGAGCCCCCGCCCGCTCGCGGTCGCTCCGGTGGATATTCTCGCGCCTCACTTCGTTCGGCGCTCGAATAGGGCCACCGGAGACGACCACGTAAACGCGAGCGGGCGGCCCCTTTATCCCTCCCGGCAGTTGGCGGACCGAGCGTTCGCGGTTGTGGTTGGTCGGCCGAGCGTTCGCTGGCGGCGGGTCTCCGGGCGTTCAATGCGCGAAGTTGCATACTTTCGGCGTTCCGTGGTCGAAAAGTACGCACGGGAATGGAAACGCCTTAGTCCGGCGGCGGCGACCCCTCGCACATGGCTGACACCGACGGGACCGGCGGTAGCGGGGCGAACGCGAGTCGTGCGGCGCGCGCGAGGTGGTTGCGTTGACGAGCGTCAAGGAGTTCCGCGTCGAACGCGAACCGAGCGCCAACACCCTCGGCCGCGGGACGTTCGTCTTCACCGACGACTACTCGGTGTTCGACTGGGGCAAGATGCCCGACGAGATTCCCGACAAGGGCGCGAGTCTCTGCTCGATGGGCGCGTGCAACTTCGAGTTGCTCGAAGACGAGGGCGTCCCGACCCACTACCGGGGCGTGGTGGACCCCGACGGCGGCGAGGTCGTCTCGCTCGCGGAGACCGACGACGCGCCGACCGAGATGGCAATCGAGTTGACCCAAGTGCCCGACCTGCCCCACGAGGGCCGCGACTACGACTACGACGCCTACCACGCCGCGGCGGGCGACAACTACCTGATTCCGCTCGAAGTCGTCTTCCGCAACAGCGTCCCCGTCGGGTCGAGTCTCCGGCGGCGCACGAGTCCCGCCGACCACGGACTCGACTTCACGGAGTGGCCCGAGGGCGTCGTCCAACTGGAGCGACCCATCGTGGAGTTCTCGACCAAGTACGAGGAGGGCGACCGCTACCTCTCGCGGGCGGAGGCCGACCGCATCGCGGGACTGGCCGACATCGAGAAACTGGAGGAGGTCGCCCGCGAGGTCAACCGCGTCGTGACCGAACGGGCCGCCGAAGCCGAGTTGGTTCACGAGGACGGCAAAATCGAGTGTCTCTACTTCGACGGCGAGATTCGGGTCGGCGACGTGGTGGGAACCTTCGACGAGAACCGCTTTACCTTCCACGGCCAGCAGGTCAGCAAGGAGTTCGTCCGCCAGTACCACAAGCACACCCAACCCGAGTGGATAGAGGCCGTCGAAGCGGCGAAGGCCGAGGCCAAGGCGGAGGGCGTCGCCGACTGGAAGTCGCTGTGCGAGCGGTCGCCCGAACCGCTCGACGCGGGCGTCGTCGAGGCCGCTCGGGACCTCTACACCGCGGGCGCGAACGCCTACGTCGCCCGCGAGTTGTTCGACGCGCCCTCGCTGGAGGACGCGGTGGCCGCGGTTCGGAACCTCTGAGACGCCGACTCGTCGGCGTCTCGCGGGCGAGCGCACACCTCGTTTCCAATGAAAGTTTCGTCCGCTGAACTACTCTCCGTTTCGACTGCTCGGTCGGTCCGTCTCGCAGGTTCTCCGACCGAAAGCAACCGATACAGTTCCTAAACAAACGATATTATTGCTAAGGAACGGCTAAAAGTTTCTTTCGACCCTCGTCAGTCGTCGGCGTCGAGCGGTGCGACGACGGACCCGTCGGTCGGTTCGTCGGGGGTCGCTCGGTCCAGCGCCGGACCCATGCCGAGTTGGTACGTCTCGCTCTCGTCGGCGTTCTCGCGGAGTTCGGTCCGGCCGCGGTGGATGGTCACGTCGCCGGTCAGGTGGAGACGCACCGCCTCCAGCAGGACCTCTGCTTCGAGGGGTTGGCCCCGCTCTTTGAGCGTCTCGACCGGCGCGCCGTCCGGGACGTTGAACGCTCGCTGGGCCACGATGGGACCTTGGTCGAGGTCGGTCGTGACGTAGTGGGCGGTCACGCCCGCGATGCGGACGCCCGCTTCCTTGGCCTGCCGGTAGGCCTTCGCGCCGGGGAACGCCGGGAGCAGACTCGGGTGGACGTTGATGATGCGGCCCTCGTAGCGGAAGACCACGTTCGGCCCGAGGATGCGCATGTACCGCGCCAGCACCACGAGGTCGGTGTCGTACTCCGCGAGCAAGTCGAGGAGTTCGTCCTCGTCGGGGTTGCCCTCGGCGTCGCCGATGTCGTGGAAGGGGATGCCGTACTCGGTCGCAATCGGTTGGAGGTCCGGATGGTTGCCGACGACGACGGAGAGTTCGGCGTCGAGTTCGCCCTCGGCCGCGGCCTCGCAGAGTCGTTCGAGGCAGTGGGACTCCTTGGTGACCAGCACCGCGATGCGGCGGGTCTCCCGGTCGTCCGGGAACCTGACCCGCACGTCCACGCCGAGGTCCTCGCCGAGTTTCTGTAACTCCGTCCGGAGGTCGGACTCGGTGGTCTCCATCCCGGCGGTATCGACGTGCATCGTCATCCGGAAGAGGTCGTCGCGGACCGCTTGGTCCAAGTCCTCGATGTTGATTCCGCGCTCGAACAGCAGGCTCGTGACCCGTGCGACGAGTCCGGTGTCGTCGTCGCCGATGACGGTAATCTCGGTCAGTTCGCGCTGGCTCATCGTCTCACCTGCTCGGAGGACATAGTTGACGATGTTGAGGGCGCTCGAAGGTAAAAGGCAACGCTTCGGTGCAAGATTCCCGGTTGTATGCACGTTCTTGGAACGAACAGAGATTCCGAAAGGGCTTTTGAGCATGGACGACCACCTTTACCCGATGACTGCCTACACCGCCACGGTCACGGTCCGCCTGAAGCAGGGCGTCTTGGACCCCGAGGCCGAGACGACCAAGCAGGCGCTGGAGCGACTCGGCTTCGAGTTGGAGAACCTCCGGTCGGCCGACCGGTTCGAACTCGACCTCGACGCCGAAACCGCGGATTCGGCCGCCGAACGCGCCGAGGAGATGGCCGAGCGTCTGCTGGCGAACCCGACCATCCACGACTACGAGGTCGAAGTCCGAGAGCGATGACGGTCGCAATCATCCAGTTCGGCGGAAGCAACTGCGACCGGGACGCCCGCCGCGCGCTCTCGCACCTCGACATCGACGCCGAACTCGTCTGGCACGAGGACGGACTCCCCGAGGACGCCACCGGCATCATGCTCCCCGGCGGGTTCTCCTACGGCGACTACCTCCGGGCGGGGGCCATCGCCGCCAACAGCCCCATCATGGCCGAAATCCGGGACGCCGCCGCGTCCGGAACGCCGGTCCTCGGCGTCTGCAACGGCGCGCAAATCGGGTCGGAGTCCCGACTCACCCCCGGCGCGTTCACCACTAACGCCTCCGCGCGCTTCCAGTGCGAACACGTCCGCGTCCGAGTCGAGAACGCCGACACGCCGTGGACCGCCCGCTACGACGAGGGCGAAGTCGTGGAGTTGCCCATCGCACACGGCGAAGGCCGGTTCGAAGTGACCGACGACCACCTCGCGGACCTGAACGACGAGAACCGCGTCCTCTTCCGGTACTGCGACGAGGACGGCAACGTCACTGACGAGGCGAACCCCAACGGTTCGAAAGAAAACGTCGCGGGCGTCCTCGGCGAGTCCGAGAACGTCGCGGTGCTGATGCCCCACCCGGAGCGCATCTCGCTCCCGGATGTCGGCGGTACCGACGGGCAGGGCATCCTGCGCGGGTTCGAGGCGTAGGTCAGGACCGGGACTTCCGGTCCCGACCGTAGGCGACGAACAGCAACCAGACGAGTACCACGACGACCAGCCAGCCGACTACCGCCAGCAGTGACCACGCAGAGAGCGGGCCTGCGGGAACCGTCATCGGTCTATCGAGACGGGCGTGTCGCTCGCTATCCACTGGTCGTCGGTCTCGTCGCTGTTGCGAATCTCTATCCACCCGTTCGAGCAGAAGATAGTTTCGTAGTCGCCCCATCCCTCGGACATGTGTCCGACACACCGGGTCGGCGACGACCGGCGAACTCCCCCAGTCGCCGACCGTCGCCCTCGGCGTGCCCCCCGGTAGAGTCCGACGCCGACCGAGAACTTTGTTATCCGGTGAGTATCAGAGGCGTAGGCGGGCCTTAGACCCGTGAACGCCGCGTTGAACCGAGTTTCGGACTGCTTACTGTTGAAACCGACCCACTTACCTCGAAACAGTCGCGGCGTTACCCCCGCAAACAGACTCGACAGTTCGGAACCGGAGGACAGAACGAGTCGAGACGGGAGCGACGACCGAGTTATCGGGCCAGCGGCAGACTGAAACTCTTCTCGCGCTCGACGACCGCTTCCCACGTCGCCTCGCACTCACAGGTTACTTCCCCGAAGACGGAGGGGTCTTGGCGCAGGTCGAAGTCCTTGATGGCCTTCTGTACTCGGTCGTCGCACTCGCCGCAGTTGTGCGGGCCGCGGTCCGACCCGTGTCCCACCGGGTCCGAGACCACGATGGCGTCGGCGTCGGCGGTCGATTCCAGTACCTCGGCGACCGACCAGAGCCACGGCGGGCGGTAGCCGTCCCGGAAGTAGAGTTGGTCTACCATGGTGTAGCGCTGGACGTTGGTGGGGTTCATCGAGACGGTGTGGGCGTACTCGGCGCACCGCCGGACAGACGACTTCATGTCCTCTACGGCTTCCGACTCGGAGAGGAACGGCGGCTTCATCAGCAGGTAAGCCTTGATGCCCGCGCCCGCTTGCTCGGCCTGTTCGCTCGCCGCCACGTAGTCCTCGAAGTCGAAGTACTTGTTCACGCAGTCGTGGCGCACCCGGTCGGTCGCGGTTTCGAGACCGATTGCCACGTCGGTTTCGAGTCCCTGCTCGGTGAAGTCCTCGATTTTCGGGCGGTCCACGAAGTCCGGCAGGCTCTCGACTACGATGCGCTCGCGGTCGGCGAACGTCTCGGCGATTGCTCGGCGGGTCTCCGCGCCGACCTCTCGCTCGTCCAAGAACGACCCGGAGGTGTAGATTTTGATGAGTCCGGACTTCCCGTCGGCCTCGCCCGCCTCGATTTGCTCGCGTTCGTGGTCGAGACACGCCTGAATCTGGTCCATCAGCGCGTCGTGGGCGACCGACCCGCCCTCGACGGACTCGGCGACGTACCCGCACATCGTGCATCCACCGGCGCGCGCCCACCGACACCCGCCGGTGTTGAGGATGATGGTGAGGCTCTGGTAGACGCCGCCGGGCGTGCGGTCCTCGTCTATCCAGACGCGGGTGGGTTCGTGGGGGTCGTAGGTCTTGTCCTTCTGGGCACGAATCTCGCGCATCACTTTGTTGTGCGCGTCCATCCCCCGGCCCTGCTCGTACACGTCGGGTGTCGGCTTGCTCATTGGGCGTGAGTAGCGTTCGGGCGCGTAAATCGGCTTCGGGTTCATCCGTCTCGCGTTCTCTCCTCGTCGGCGTACTCGGCGTCGAGTCCGCTCGTACTCGGCGTCGAGTTCACTTCGTCGGCGCGTGCTGGCGCGGTCTTGCTGAGCGAAGCGAAGCAAGGCTCGGAAGACGCGGGTTGTCTTCCGGTGCCGCGAAGCGTGTCGCGCCATCGGCGCGCGAGGGACGAGTGAGCGACCGACGGGAGTGAACGAGGAGGCTGGGGAGGTTCGAGGTTGCGGTGCTGTGCGGTGCGGTTCTCATTGGAGTCGGCAGTAGCTAGCTTCTCTGCATCTCCGTCGGGAACGCGCTAGTTACTGCCGACTCCTATCACGACCGCACCTCGTCCTCCCCAACCTCCTGCGCGTCTCGGCCTTCGCTACGCTCCGGCCTGCGATGCTCGTCCCTCGCGCGCGAGCAACGCGCGCGCCGGAGTAAGTACAAGTACAAATTCCGCTTCCAGTGACTCAGTTACAGTTCCGATTCCGACGACTGCTCCTGACCCCGAGACCCACCGAGACGACCGACCAGTAACCGCCACCCGACGACCGCCACCGCCGCGCCCACCGCGTCGGCTACCATGTCAGCCACCGAGAAGTACCGGCCCGCGAGCGGGGCCTGCACGAACTCCAAGCCGACGCCGTAGCAGACCGCGAGTAGGGCCGCGAGCGCGGCCGTACGCGCGTGGTCGGGCGCTCGCTCGTGGTCGCGCGCGACCGCAGGACTGCGCCCGCGGTCGGACGCGAGTGCGACCGCGAGCGTCCCCGCGAGACCAGCGTACGCGAGCGCGTGGAGCCACTTGTCCATCCCGATACCACCCGGACCGGTCCCCGAAGTGGGCGGCGCGCTCGACGGCGGGTCCAGCACCGAGGCGAACAGGATGCCACCGGCTACGACTGCGACCGCGACCCACCGCAACCACGTCGGCGGTCGAACTGCGTCCAGCTTCATCGCCAAAGGGTTGACACCTTCGGCGTTAAAAAGCGACGGTCGGCGCTCGCCGACCGTCGCTCGGGTCCGCGATTCCCCGCGACGACGTAACCTATACCGGTTACGGTACCACGGCAATTCCTAACACGTTTCCGACCCAATATAAGGGTACGACGTTACCATGACTGACCTCGGCGGATTCCAAGACCACGTCGCCAGAATCGACCTGAGCGACGACGCGGTAAACTACGAGAGCATCGACGACGACGACGCCCGCAAGTACATCGGCGCGCGCGGACTCGGCGTGAAGTACGTCTTCGACCAAGGCCCGGACGTGGAACCCCTCGGTCCGGACAACCTGCTGGCGTTCATGAATGGCCCGCTGACGGGGACCCAGACCGTGATGAGCGGTCGCATCGCGGTGGTCACGAAGTCCCCGCTCACGAACACCGTCACCGACTCCCATCACGGCGGATGGTCGGGTGCGCGACTCAAGTGGGCCGGATTCGACGGCCTGCTGTTCGAGGGCGAGGCCGAAAATCCCGTCTACGCCGTCGTGGAGGACGGCGAAGTCGAACTCCGAGACGCCTCCCACGTGTGGGGTCGGGGCGTCCACGACACGATAGACGAACTCGGCGACGAGGTGGACGGCGAAGTCGGGAAGAACCTCTCGGTGATGGCCATCGGTCCCGGCGGCGAGAACGGAGTTCGGTACGCCTGCATCATGAACGAGGACGACCGGGCGTCGGGTCGCGGCGGCACCGGCGCGGTGATGGGTTCGAAGAATCTCAAGGCCGTCGTGGTCAAGTCCTCGACCAAGATGCCCAAACCGGCCGACCAAGAGACCTTCCAAGAGGGCCACAAACAGGCGATGCAGGTGATTCAGGAGTCCGACGTGACCGCCCCGAACGAGGGCGGCCTGTCGATGTACGGCACCAACGTCCTGATGAACCTGACCGAGGAGATGGACGGCCTGCCGACTCGCAACGCCAAGTACACCTCCACCAGTAGCGAACAGGACGCCGACGCCGCCGAACCCAACATCGACGCCGAGAACGTCTCGGGCGAGAACGTCCGGGAGAATATTTTGGTGGACGAACCCACCTGTCACTCCTGTCCGGTCGCCTGTAAGAAGGAAGTCGAGGTGCAGGTCCACCACAAGGGCGAGGACCACAACATCCGGATGGAGTCCTACGAGTACGAGTCGGCGTGGGCGCTCGGCCCGAACTCGATGAACGACGACCGCGACAAGGTGGCGATGATGATAGACCGGTGTAACGACATGGGCGTGGACACCATCGACGTGGGCAACACGATGGCGATGGCGATGGAAGCCTCCGAGGAGGGCCACCTTGAGGAGGGGTTGGACTGGGGCGACGCCGACACGATGATAGAGATGATAGAGCGCGTCGCCCACCGCGAGGACGAACTCGCGGACCTGCTGGCGGAGGGCGCGATGCGCGCCGCCGAAGAACTCGGCGACCCCGACATGTCGCTGGACGTGAAGGGCCAGACGATGGCGGCCTACGACCCGCGTTCGATGAAGGGGATGGCAATCGGCTACGCCACCTCGAACCGCGGTGCCTGCCACCTCCGGGGGTACACCCCGTCGGCGGAGATTCTGGGCATCCCGGAGAAAGTTGACCCCCACGAACCCGAGGGGAAGGGAGAACTCTGCGCGACGTTCCAAGACCTCCACGCCATCAGCGACTCGTTCGACATCTGCAAGTTCAACGCCTTCGCGGAGGGCATCGAGGAGTACGTCATGCAGTACAACGGCATGACCGGCCGCGACGTGAGCGAGGACGAACTGATGGAGGCGGGCGAGCGCATCTACAACCTCGAACGCTACTACAACAACCTCGTCGGCTTCGACGGGAGCGACGACGACCTGCCGGTCCGGTTCGTGGAGGGCGAACCCAAGGCGATGCCCGGACAGGGCGGTTCGGAGGGCCAACTCGTGGAACTCGACCAACTCAAAGACGAGTACTACGAGGTCCGCGGGTGGGAGGACGGCGTGGTCCCCGACGAGAAGTTGGAGGAGTTGGGCATCGACGTTGGGCCGGGAACCGGCGTCAGCGGTGGCGGTGCGGCGGCCTCCGGCGACGACTGATAGCGTTCAATCTACAGTTTTTCTGCCCGTTTGACGATAGAGTCGAGGTCACGCTGGTACGTCGTGTCGCGTTCGCCGACGCCGATACACCAGAGCGTGTCACCTCATCTGACGTAGTACGCTCGGTAGTCGCTCTTCCCGATTCGCTGTCGATACACTGTTTCGTCGGTAGCGACCGTGAGCGGAGTGACGTAGTTCCGAAAGTCGGCACCCCACTTCTCGACTTTCGTCTCTACTTTCTGAATCCCTCTGTCGTCGTCACCGAGGATTCGCTTCTGTTCGGGTGGGTCGAACTGCGCGAGGTCGTCGGTAACGCAGTCGTGTATCTCCACCGTCCCGACGTTGTGCATGTCGAGAAGCTAACGGACCACCGCACAGATAAAATTAGCTATCTGAGTCGATTTTCCCACGCAGTTCGGCGACGGAGTTACCTTCGCTCTCCTCGAAGTCGATTTCTTCGAGGCGGTCGCTCACGGAGTCACCGTTCGCCAGTTCGGGGTCGCGGAAGTCGGTTTCTTCTCGCTCGTCCCCGTCGTTCCCTGAATCGGCGGCCATACGAACATCGGTAGGGAGTCTGAAGTAAAAGTATTCCGGTGGAACCGGCGTCAGTAGCGGTGGTGCGGCGGCCTCCGGTGACGACTGACGACCGAGGCGTGACTTCGTTTTCCGTTTTCGGCGGGGTGGTCTGACCGGACTGTGACCGTCGTGGTCCCGTCGTTTCCCCTGTCGAGACAGTAGTCGATGGGAACCTCGACGCCCTCGTCCACGAGACCGATTGGACCTCCACGTCGGACCGGAAGAGATAGCAAAACAATTTCTAAAGAAACAAAATTATTGCTAAAAGATAAGTATTTAATTTCCTCCGCTCGTTACGGTGGCGCGCCGACTCGACTTCACGTCCTCCCGTGCGCGTCGGCGACGGCGAGTCGTCTCCTTCTCGTCGTCCGTTTCGTGCTAGACTCGGCGGCGGCGTGGCCCGCCGAACTGCTAAGCGAGTACACATTTAACGACGCTCGGAAGTAATATATCTTACTACTCGAATGTTAATACAATATAGACTCAGAGACAGAAATATTTATATTATAGTCTGATAACGATAATTTGGGTAAGAAAACTAGATGAAAAACGAAGAGAAAGCTAACGAATCTAACCGACGGATGTTCCTGAAGAAAGCCGCCCTCGCCGGGTTCGTGACGACAGTCGGCACAGGCACTGCGTACGCGAACGAGAGCGGCGGAAAGTCCGCGGAAGAACTCGCACGCGAAGTCGAGAACGCCGACGACCCCGAGGAGGCGTTCCGGCGACTCTCCAAAGGCGAGCAGAAGAAGGTCGTCCGGTATCTCACCGTCACCGACCACCGAGTCGAAGTCACCGACGGTAACGGGAACGCCCTCACGACGGAAGACGCGTCCGCGATGGCGTCCGGTTGTAAGTCCGTGACTGCGAACTGGATTGGCGTAAACGGGTCCGGCGAGGAACTCTACCGATACAACCAGCAGGTCGATTGGTGCTACGACGGTTCGACCGTGAGCAACACGTATCGCCGACGCTGGGGAGACACCGACTCGGCGTTCTGGCAGTTCGTCGGCCACAAGGACAACACCGAACGCGGCGGCGACGGCAACTCGTTCTACGAATCGTGGACGCAGGGCCACTTCCGCCTCTGTGCCGGTGGAAACATCGGTTGCGTGCAGCACACGTATCCGTGGATTGAGACGTTCGTGCGCAGTGACGGGTCGTACACGACGGACTCCAACGAAGGCAGTCAACTGTAGCGCGACGGAACCCGCTATTCTGCTTTATCGAGGACGGGTCGCCTCATCGCCGAGAAGAGATACAGTGCGACGCCGAGCAAGACCAGCGGAGCGAAGTAGAGTGCCCGGTACTGCCAGTCGCTTCCGAGGTACAGCGCAGTCAGACCGAACGCCGCCGGAAACGCGAGAAGCAGAACCACCGCCGTCCCGACCCCGCGCCGGAACGGACTCGGCGTTCCCGTCGTTCGAGCGGCGCGATAGACGACGTACCCGACGAGCAGTGCGAGTAGCGGTAGAACGCCGAGAGCGGCCGATTCGAGCGACGATTCCATGATTTCTACAGCCTTTCCGTCTATATCAACTTTCCGTTGGCGTGGATAGGGGTGCGTGCGGACGACGACCGCTGGCCGTCTCTTCCGTTCCTCGGGCCGGATAGCCGTTCGTTTCCTCTTTCAGTGACGACGCGTGACGAATCCGACCGCTACTGCTAACACCGTCGTGCGCTAACGTCCACCATGGAAATTCGAGAAGCCACTACGGAGGACATCCCGACCGTCCGGTCGGTCGCCCGCGAGTCGTGGAGGAAAGCATACGCCGACGTGGTTCCGGAGTCGGTAATCGAGGACGCCGTGGCGGAGTGGTACGCCGACGAGACGATGACCGGAATCATCGGTGACGACGAACAGGTGTGTCTCGTGGCGTCCGACGAAGACGGCGAAATCGTCGGGTTCGCCCACGGTGCGACCGACGACGGCGAGGGCGACGTACTCCGCCTCTACGTCCACCCCGACCGGTGGCACGAGGGCATCGGAACCGCCCTGTTGGAGGCGATGGAGGAACGACTGACCGAGATGGGTGCCGAACGGATGCAGGCGATGGTGCTGGCCGACAACGAGATGGGCAACGCCTTCTACGAGGACCACGGGTTCGAGAAGACCGACGAGGCCGAGACCCAACTCGACGGGACGACGCGCACCGAGAACGTCTACGCCAAGGCGCAGTGAACAGCGGTCGCCGGACGACCGCGCGTGCTTCGATACAGTCTTGTCCGATTCTGAAATTTCCGCCGGAGGGATGGCAATAACTGCCGGTATTTTCGACGGTAATATTTCCGAGAGATAGATTCTTTCGGCGCATTAGCCAGTCGAAGGAATGAAATAGCTCCCCGTCGGAGGTTCGATGGTTGTGTATGTCTCCCGAAAAATCGACTGGGGCTGACGGCAAGCGGTTCGAGACGCTCTCGGTGACCTACGGCGAAGAGCCGGACCTCTCGAACGGCGTGGGCGACGTTACGTCGCCGATTCACCTCGCATCCACGTACGCGGTCGAAGGCATCGACATGGACACCGCGCTCGAAGACTTGGACCCCGACGCCGACGAGTTCCTCTACACTCGGTTGTCGAACCCGACCCGCCACGCCCTCGAAACGCGCGTGGCGGCGCTCGAAGGCGGCGACCACGCGATGGCGTTCGCCTCGGGCACGAGCGCCGTCGTCTCGGCGATTATGGCCGCGGTCGAACCGGGCGACCACGTCGTCGCCTTCGAGGACCTCTACGGCGGCACGAACACGATGCTCAAGGAGTTGTTCCGCGAGAAGTTGAATGTCGCCGTCGATTTCGTGGACGCGACCGACCCCGAAGAAGTCCGGGCCGCGGCCACCGACGACACCGCCATGCTCTGGATGGAGACGCCGACGAACCCGCTTCTCCGGCTCTGTGACATCGAGGAGATGGCCGCAATCGCCGACGAGTACGACGCCCTGCTCGGGGTGGACAACACCTTCATGGGACCGTACTTCCAGCGACCGCTCGAACTCGGCGCTGACGTGGTAATCCACAGCACCACGAAGTACATCAACGGCCACAGCGACTCGCTTGGCGGCGTGGCGGTTCTCTCGGACGAGGAGTACGCCGGGGAAATCGGCTTCCTCCAGCAGGTCGGGATGGGCAACGTGATGGCTCCCTTCGACGCCTACATGGTCCTGCGCGGTCTCAAGACCCTCCCGCTCCGGATGCGCCAGCACGAGAAAAACGCCGCGGAAGTTGCGGCCTACCTCGACTCCCACGAGCAGGTCTCGGCGGTCCACTACCCCGGACTGCAGAGTCACCCTCAGCACGAACTCGCGAACGACCAGATGGACGGCCACGGCGGGGTCCTCTCGTTCGAGTTGGACGGGGGTCTCGAAGCGGTCGAACACTTCGTCGCGGCGCTGGAGGAGTTCACCCTCGCGGTGAGTCTCGGCGGCGTCGAGAGCCTCATCGAGCATCCCGCGAGCATGACCCACTCGCCGCTTCCGGCCGAGGAGCGCGCGGAACTCGGGATTACCGACGGTCTGCTCCGGGTCTCGGTGGGCGTCGAACACCCCAAGGACCTCGTGGCGGACCTCGAACGCGGGTTCGAGGCGATGGCGGCGGCCGACGAGTCGGTCGCCGAGACCGAAGCACCCGAGGCGAGTCCCGGCGACGACTGACGCCCCGAGGGTCCGCCCCGCCGACCGTCTCACGCCCCGATAACGACCGCTTCCCGCACCTCTAGAGCGGTCTCGAACTCTTCTCGCCTCCCTTCGCGCTTGCCGACCCGGAGCAGTTGCTCGGCGTTCGCGCGGGCCACGGTCTCTCGCTCCCGTTTCGACCACCCGAGGTCGTCGCCGACCTCGGCCCAGAACCCCTCGGGTGCGAGGAAGACCGTCCGAACGTCGTCCTCGTGGACTCGCTCGTAGCGCCTGCGGAGTTCGTCGGCCCGGACCTGCGCCGCGCGGCGGCCCTCGGCAACGAGGTCCGGGACGCGCTGGCCGCCCACGCTGGCCTTCGCCGCGGTGAGAATCAACACCTGTCCCTCGATTGGGTTCTCGGCGGTCATGGTCGTAGATTTCGGAGAGTCGCGCTCATCCGCCCGCTCGCATCGCCTTCTGGGAGAAGTCCGCGACCAGCGAGTCGAGCGTCGCCTCCTCGCCCTCGAAGACGACCGTGACCTCCGTCAGCGTCACCGAGGGACCGATGTTCACCTTCTCGGAGGAGACGCTGGCCCGCCAGTCGTCGGCCACCACGTCGCCGCCGGTCTCCGGGTCGCCCTCGGCGTCTCCGTCGCCCTCGATGGTACCCCCGAGGTTCGAGAGGTACCGGCGCGCGAGACGCTCGGAGATGCCCCGATAGGACTTCTCGACGCGCATCTATCCACCTGTGTCCGCGGAAGCGTCCGGCCGGACGCTTCCGCCCGCGACCGGCGGGAAGACGCTCAGCGTGTCGCCGTCCGCGAGGCGGGTGTCCACGCCCTCGATGTGAACCACGTCCTTGCCGTTCTTCATGACCGACAGTTGGGTTCTGAGTTCGCCGTCCTCGAAGAGGTCGAGACCGTACTCCTCGCGGAGGTCCGCGAGTACGTCGCCGACCGTGGTCCCGTCGGGGTAGTCGCGTTCGAGGGTCTTCTGGCCGACCGCCTCCCGGAAGTTGGCGAAGAAGCGAAGTTCCAGCGTCATCATCGGCCGGGTCGGATGCCGTCGCTCACGATGCGGGCGTGGCGCTCGCGGTCGATGCGCTCGGCGAGGTCCTCGTGGTCGTAGAGTTGCCCCACGAGCGCGCCCATCAGGTCGCGCCACGCCATGGCGTAGATTGGCGACTGGCCCCACGCGCGCAACTCGGCCACGAAGTCGTCGTACTGTTCCCAGCGGTTCTCGAAGCGTTCGAGCGCGTCCACCACCGCGCCCGCGGCGTCGTCGTCGCCGTCGGCCTCGACGATTGCCTGATTGAGTCGTCGCTCCCACCCTTCGACCGCTCGCTCCATGTCTCGGGCGGCGTCCTCGCCGTCGGCCGGGAGCGATTCGGTGATGGGTTCGGGCACGGTGAGCGTCACTTGGTCCATGAGAGACGTTTGGTGTTCGCCGGTCAAAAACCATGCCGTCGCGGGGCGGGGCGTTCTCACCCTTCGCCATCGTGAACCACGCCGCGGTCGTGACACTATGTACCATTCCTCCGAGCGCGACCTGAATCATTAAGTACGGTTACCCTTCGAAGTAAATACGTATGGGTCTGTTCGGCGACGACCGCGAGGGCGGCTACGAGTACGACGAGGAGTACGTCTCACGTATCGTGGAGAACGCCGAGGACGGCACCGTAACCGCCGAAGTTCTCACGAAGACCGACTCCAAGCGGTTCTTCTCGGGGTCGGGCTACCTCCACGACCAGTCGCTACTCGCGCACCTCGACGCCGACGAGCAACCCCACTACGTCTTCCACAACGACGAGGCTGGCGTCATCACCACCAGCGACGGGACGCGACTCGAACCCGACGCCAACTACCGGACGATTGGGGCGTTCACCGACCGCAGACTCGTCTTGCTCGTCGGCCGGGAGTCGGGCGACGAACAGCGAGCGGTCGCCTACGACGACGTGGTGGGGTTCCACGCCAAGAACGACAACGGCCGGTTCGTCGTGGAGACCGACGACGAGGGCTACGTCTTCGACGTTCACGAACCCCTCGACGAGGAGCATCTGCTCGACCTCATCGAGTTCCTCATCTTCCACACCGACATCGAGGCGTGGGACTTCCCCGACGACTGGCGGCGGGGCATCCAGCGACGCCGGGTCAAGCGCCTCGGGAGTCGCGCGGAAGGCACGTTCAACATCGACGCGCTCGAAGCCCTCCTCGCGCCCCTCGGCGACGACGAGCAACCCCACTACCTGCTTCCGGCCTCCAGCGTCACCGTCGGCCGCCTCGAAAATGCCTACAAGCCAATCGAGCGAGTCGTCGTGACCGACCAGCGGATACTCGTCAACGGCGAGGACGAGACCTACGACCTGACCGACTTCGAGGCCGACGAGGACGTGACCCTCGAAACCAGCATCCCGTTCCACCTCGTAGACTGGATAGAGGGCCGAAGCAGGGACGGCGAGAGCGGGACCCTCGTGGTCCGCCGGACGTGGGGTCCGGTGTGTCGCGTCCGCGTCCCCGAACCCGACGTTGACGAGGTGATAGACGCCATCCGGTACGTCCAGCGCCAGATACTCACCAGCAGAATCGACTACGACGACGTAGACCCCTTAGAGTGGATAGAGCAACTCGGTAAACTCAACCGCGCGGGCTACATCGAAGACGAGGTGTTCGAGGCGAAAAAGCGCTCGCTCCTCGACGACTCGTGAGCGACCGACGCCGCGGCGCGGTCGGCGACCATCCCGATTCGGTCGGCGTAGCACTTTCGGACCCGGCGTCCGACGCTCGTCTGACGATTCGGGGCCGGAGCCGCCTCTCGCTTCGGGAAGATTAAGTGGGCGTCGGCGGAACGGGAGATTAACGTGACGACGAGAGTTCGGCGCGCGGTGGCGTACGCCGCGGTCTCGACGCTAGCGCTCGTCGCCCCGTCGCTCGGGGCGGCGTCAGCTATCGCGTTCGGCGCAGTCGCCGTGGGCGCGCTATCGGTCACGGACGGGCCGATGTTCGAGTTGTTCGCCCGGCCAGCGGACCGACAGGAGGGACGCCTCCACGGGTTGGCGGCCTTCGCGTTCGCGGCGACCGGAATCGCACTCCTCGCTTCTTTCGCGGGGCTTCCGAGCCACGTCTTCGTGGCGAGCGTCCTCGTCGTCGGCTACGGCAACCTCGCCCAGCAACTCGCGTGGAAGTTCGACGCCGAACCGATACTTCGGACCGGCGCGTTCGTGACCGGCGCGATTGTCGCCGCCGTCGGCGGGCAGGCCATCGCGCTCCGAATCGAGGGGACGCCGGTCGCGCCCATCTTACCGGAAATCGTCTTTCTGG
This sequence comes from Halorussus caseinilyticus, assembly GCF_029338395.1. NCBI lineage: Archaea > Methanobacteriati > Methanobacteriota > Halobacteria > Halobacteriales > Haladaptataceae > Halorussus > Halorussus caseinilyticus. Next base: position 2,469,125 of record NZ_CP119809.1, on the reverse strand, counting down.
CGTCCAGCGGCGCGCTTCTGGCCGGACTACTCCGGTCGGTCCTGTTCGCCCGCGACGACCCGCTGGTGATGCTGTCGGTCGCGTTCCTGCTGTGGTTGTTCGCCGACCTCACCGTGATGGTGACGGTAGACGGTATCGCGGTCGCAATCGCGGTGACGGCGCTGTTCGGCTACGTCTCGTGGGCGTTAGACGCCGCGTCGATTCCCGGCATGATGACGGGCGCGCTGTTGGCGATGCTGACCATCGTCCTCGGGGGGTACGGCTGGTTCGCGGTTCTCATCGCGTTCTTCGCCGTCGGGAGCCTCTCGACCAAGTTCCGCTACGACGAGAAGAAGGCCCGCGGGGTCGCCGAGGACAACGAGGGTGCGCGCGGGAGCGGAAACGTCCTCGGGAACGCCGCCGTCGCGCTGGTGGCCGTCCTCGCGTACGCCGCGCGCGCGAAGTTTCCCATTCCCGGCGACATCTTCCTGTTCGCGTTCGCTGGCTCTATCGCCACCGCGATGAGCGACACTCTCTCCTCGGAAATCGGCGGCGTCTTCGACAAACCGCGACTCATCACCACCCTCGAACGCGTTGAACCCGGTACCGACGGCGCGGTGACGTGGCAGGGCGAACTCGCGGGCGTCGTCGGCGCGGCGGTCGTCGCGGTCATCGCGGGCCTGCTGTTCGAGAGCGTCGGCGTCGTCGGCGTCGTCGTCGTCACCCTCGCGGGCACGGGCGGGATGACGATGGACAGTCTGCTGGGCGCGACCGTAGAGGGCGAACGACTCGGCAACCAGAGCGTCAACTTCCTCGCCACCCTGTCGGGCGCGCTGGTCGGCGCGGGTCTCGCGGTGGTCGTTCTGGTGTGATTCGACTCGCTCGGTCGGACGACCGGGACGCCCTCCGTGAGATTCAGAACACCCTCCGTGAGCCGAATCCCGCCCTCCTCGTGTACGCCATCAACGGCCCGCCGGTCGTGTTCGTCAGCACGGCCGACGACGCGCCGGTGGGCTACCTCGTTGCCTTCTACGACGACGAGGCGGGCTACGTCGCCGAAATCGCGGTCGCACCCGAGCGTCGGCGCGAGGGCCGGGCGCGGCGTCTCCTCGGGGCCGCCTTCGACCACCTCCGGGACGCCGGTTGCGCGCGGATGCGGCTGTCGGTTCACCCCGAAAACGACGCCGCCAGAAGCCTCTACGGGTCGATTGGCTTCGCGGAAGTCGGCCGGGAGGACGACTACTACGACGACGGGAGCGAGGCGATAACGATGGCTCGGGACCTCTGAGTCGGCGTTTCCTGCCGACTGTCGCAAAACAGCGGAGTTCTGAAGTCCGCGCCGCGGAGGCGGCGCGGACTTCAGAACTGCTCGGCGGTCCGAATCCGCACGTCCGCGGGTCGCTTGACGAACTCGCCGAACTCGCGGGCGACGACCTGTCCGACCCCGCGCTGGGCCGACACGTCAAGGAGTCGCTGGTCGAGCGTCCCGTCTACGACCACCGCGTAGGGAACTTCGTCGGCGCTCTCGACCGCTTCGAAGGCGTTCTCGGCCGCTACCTCCGCGAGGGTCTCGAACGACTCGCTCACCAAGCGGGCGGTACCGGTCTCGGCGTCCACGACGCTCTCGACCTGTCCCCGCAGGGTCGCGGGTTCGGCGTCGGCCTGCGAGTCGGTCGCGGCAGGTTCGTCGTCCTCGGCGTCCGTCGTCTCGGTCTCGACTTCGCCGTCGTCCGCCTCGCCCGCCAGCGCCTCGGGGTCGTCGATGACTTCGGGACCGTCCATCGGGTCGGTCCCCTCCGACTCCCGCACCGCGTCGGCGATGTCGGAGTCGATGGACTCGGCGTCGGCTACCGCCGACTCCGCGCTCGGTGATTGTGGTTCGGCGTCCGGGGTCGCGGGACCGCTCGTTCCGACGCCCTCTTCGGTCTCGGGCGCGGGGCGGGCGCTCCCGTCGGTCGCGGCGGGACCTGCCTCGCTCGCGGCGGTGGCCGACGCCGGGTCGGGGTCAGTCGCGTCGGCGTCCGCGGGGTCCGCGGAGTCGTCGGCCGCCTCGGAGTCGTCGGACTCCTCGCCGACCATCGACTCCTCGAAGGGGCGCTTGCTCCGGAGCGCGGACATGACTTCGTGGCGCGCGAGGTCCTCGACCGACTTGTTCGCGGGCGCGAACGCCACGTAGTCGATGTCGCCGACCTGCGCGAGTTCCTTCCGGATGAGGTCGCCCCCGCGGTCCCCGTCGAGGAAGGCGGTGACGGTCCTGCTCTGGGTGAGTTCGGCCACCGCGTCGGGGACGTTGGTCCCCTCGACGGCGACGGCGTTCTTGACGCCGTAGCGCAGGAGGTTCAGCACGTCCGAGCGACCCTCGACCACGATGATGGCGTCGCTGTCTTCGACGCGCGGTCCCGCGGGAAGGCCCTCGTACTCCACGATGTCCTCGACGCGGACGCTCTGGCGGACCTCTTCGAGAATCTCGCGGGAGGTCATCACGTCCTCGTCGAACGACTCCGAGAGGAGTTGCTTTGCGCGGTCCACGACCTTCCGGCGCTTGGCGGCGCGCACGTCCTCGATGCTCCCGGTGGAGACGGTGGCCCGGCAGGGACCCACCCGACTGATGGTCTCCAACGCGGCGGCGAGGATGGAGGTTTCTACTTTGTCGAGACTCGACGCGATGGTGATGGTCCCGAACGACTGTCCGTTTTCGCTGTCGATGTTTACGTCGATGCGTCCGAGTTTCGATGACTGCTGGAGGTCCCGGAGGTCCAAGTCGTCGCCGAGTAAGCCTTCGGTCTGCCCGAAGACCGCACCGACGACATCACTCCGTTCTACCACCCCATCGGCGGTGATGTCGGCGTGAATAACGTATTTGGCTGTGTCGTCCATGTGTAGTGAACTGCCCCGTGTCGGGGCGTGATGATGATGTGTCCATGAGCGGCGCGGCCATGGATGTTTTAAAATCACACGTCCCGACTGAAATACCTGTCGTCAGCAGAACTGTTTACGTGAAAAGTATTACTACAAGTTGATACCGGGCTAGTTCCGGCCGTCACGGTAAAGGCCGCCTCCGTCGTCAATCGTGGCGGTCAGCGAATGCGCGTCCTCTTCGTTCCCGAACTCTACCGCCCCGACGACGCGACGGCCAACGGCACCCTCAACGACGCGGTGCAGTTGGTCGCGGAGTGGGTGGAACGCGACCCGCATCTCCACGTCGACTGCTCGCGCCGCCGGAGGTGGCCGACTACGACCCCGAACTCTTCGGCGAGAAGTTCCCGGACGAGACGCTGGCAGACGCGCTCGAGACTGGGAGTCCGCTCGACTTCGGCGACTTCGAGGAGTGCTACGCCGACGACCCTGAGTGGCTTCACGTCGCGGGGTCGGGATGGGGCAAGAAGAATCTGGACGTGGTGCCGGACGCCGCCGAGACGCTGTACGACGAGTTCGGGATTCGGACGCTGATGACCCACATGGACCCGATTCCCGAGGGGATGGCCGACCGCGAGTTCGTGGACGCCTACCCGGTTCGTGGACGCCTACCCGGAGTGTTCCCGCGAGCGCGAGGCGGCGCTCGAAACCGGCGACATCGCAATCTGTGCCTCCGACCACGAGACGATGCCCCGGACGCCGTTCGAGCAGGCCGGAAGCGGGCAGGTCCTCGTGATTCGGGACGAACCGTGGGCCTACGACTGCGTGCCCGGCGACTACCGACTCGCGGGGGACCTCGCGCACCTCGAAACGCTCGCGGTCCGGGCGGTCCGGAACTGGGACGAAGCGGTCGCCGAGAACCGCCGGATGGTCGAACACGTTCGAGCGGTCCGCGGTCCCGAGCAGTGCGGCGGGAGGACCTACCGGGACCTCCGCGAGCGAGTCGAGCGGCGGGTTTCGGCGTTCGAGGACGCCGAAACCCGCCGAAACGTGGAGGCGGCCGCCTCGGAGTTCGACGGCGGGGACGAGGCTCCGCTGGACGAGTTACCGGAGCGCGTCGGTGCGGATGTTCCAATCGCGGACCTCGTGTACGCCCTCCGGTCGCTGGGCTACCGGGACGACGGGAATCCGGGGACGCCAACGTTCGTCCCCGGCGGCGACTTCGGGTGAGCGTCGTCCCTCGCCGAACGTGACCGTGCCGACTCCGACGAGTCGGCACGGTCACGCGAGACTCCGCCGACCCAGACCCCGCCACGTCCCGACCGACGCCGCGAGCGCCGCGAAAATCGCGGTCTTGGCCGGGCCGATGCCGAGTCCCGCTACGAACAGCGTCCCGGGGAACGGCCACCCGAGACTCACCGCGAGGGCCGTGCAGAGACCCGCGAGAATCGTCAGTGGGACTCGAACCTTCTCGCGGCGGTAGGACCACGCGCCGACGCCGCCGAGACCGAGGGCGAGCGCGACAGCGGGAACTGCCAGCACGAGCGAAATCCCGTCCAAGCCGTCCGAGCGCGCCCAGAGTTCGTAGACGGTTCCGTCGGCCCGGACGTACACCGAGTCGTACAGCGGGAAGGTGTCCAGCCACTCGGGTCGCTCGTGGACGACGTGGCCCCCGTCGCGTGCCTGCTCGAAGGCGATTTCGGCCTCCGTCGGGAGGTTTCGGGCGTCGAGAACGTCGGCGTCGTCGGGAGTCGCGCCGACCTGCGTAACCGTCAGCGAGTAGTAGGGCCGAAAGTCGTCGTAGACGACCCACGCGCTCGACGCCGCGAGAGCCACTGCCGCGAGGACCAACAGGAGGGCGGGCAGGCGCTTGCGGGGCGGAATCGAGGTGAGGCGTTCGCGGGAGGGCACGCCGGGCATGGCGCTCGATTCGGACGAGCGCGAGATAAGCGTTTTCGCGTGGGCGTCTGGAACCGAAACGCTCACTCCCGCGGGCCGACCATCGCCGTCATGCGCCGCGCTCTCCGCTACGCCGTCGCGCTTGTCGTCGCCGCCGCCGTGACCGCCGGGGTCGTCGTCCTCACGCCGCGCCCGGAGCGCCACCTGATTCTGTTCGCCGGGGTCGCGCAGGTGTACGCCGTCGGCACCGCCGTCGCGCTCCGGTACCCCGGGGCGCTGTGGGGGTCGGGCGGCAACTGGGCCAGCGGCGCGCTCGCGGGCGTCACGACGTTCGGGACGCTGAGCCTCTTGCAGGGAATCGACGGCGGCCAGAACCTCGCGGCGGCGGCGCTCGGGTGGGGGCTGGTCGGGTTCGGGTTCGTGGTCGGAGTCGCGTTCGAGCGCGAGCGAGAGGGAGATTAGTCGAGCAGGTCCGCCAGCGTCTCCGCGCCGTGTTCGAGCGACGCGGCGGGGTCGTCTGGGTCGTCGTGTTCGTAGACCAGCCACTCGGTTCCGGCCTCGCGCGCCGCCCGGACGCAGGCGTCGATTTCGAGGTCCCCGTCGCCGAGTTCGACCGGCGTGGTGCCCGACACGTCCTTCAGGTGGACAAGCGGGACGCGCCCGCGGAGCGACCCGAGCAGGTCCACGGGGTCGTACCCCGCGGCGGTGGCCCACCCTACGTCGAGTTCGAGGGCGAAGTCGGTCTCCTCGGCCAGCGTCTCGAAGGCCGACCCGCCGCCGAGGTCGGCGAACTCGTGGTCGTGGTTGTGATAGCCAAGCGAGACGCCGCGGTCGTCGAGTCGCGCGCCGAGTTCGGTCAGTCTGCGCGCGGTGTCGGCGACGGCCTGTTCGCTGGCGAACGCGGCGGCGTCGAGGTACGGGACGACGATGCGCTCGCAGTCGAGGGCCGCGTAGGTCTCGGCCACGCCGTCGAGGTCCGCTTCGAGGTCCTCGATGCCGACGTGGGCCGCGGCAACGTCGAGTCCGGCGTCGTCCAGCGCGTTCTGGACTTCCTCGATGTCGGCGTCTCCGAGTCCGGCGAACTCGACGCCCTCGAAGGCGGTGTCGCCGACGCGCCGGAGCAGGTCGGGCAGTGAGTCGTTCAGTTCGCGGAGCGTGTAGAGTTGAATCGCCGAGCGCATGGCGGTGTTTCGCCGCGGCGCGGTAAATCGGTTGTCGTGACCCCGCGTCGTGGGTGATTGTGGTGGTTCGGTCGGCGTCGGGTGGTTCGGGACCGCTCCGCACCGCCACTGCCACCGAGGGTATCGTGGCGAAGACGGTTTCGAAATCCCCCGCCCGCTCGCGGACGCTGACCGACATTCCTCCGGTTCGCTGGCGCTCACCTCCGAGAGGGGTCGGTCAGGCGACTACAGTGAACGCGAGCGGGCGGCCCCTTTGTTCGCCCCTGTCGGCTGGTCGGCCGGGCGTTCGCCGGTGGTTTGCGTGCCCGAGCGCGTCCCGGTGGTCTGCCCCACCGAGCGCGTCCGCGGTAGTTCGTGTCACGGACATAGATTCAAGGGTCCGTCTCCCGTTTTCGAGAGGAAGGGATTCATGCGCGTACTCATCACTCCCGAACTCTACCGACCCGACGACGCGACGGCCAACGGCACCCTCAACGACGCGGTGGTGTGGGTCGAAGAGTGGTTGGACGTAGACCCCGACCTCCACGTCTACTGGTTGCTCGCGCCGCCGGAGGTGGCCGACTACGACCCCGAGTACGTCCTCGCCGACCGCGAGCGCGTGACGCTCGCCGAGACCGAACCGTTCATGCACGGTCGCCGACACCAAGGCGCGTTCACCGAGTCCGGATACAGCGAGGACCAACTGGAGGCGCTCGCGGAGGCGACCTACGACCAGTTGGGCTACGTGGACGTGGTGATAGACCAACTCCGGCGCGGGCGCGCGGACCTCTACAAGTGGCTGTGCGCCCTCGACGGCCACCGGGTCGGCCACCCGTGGCCCGTCGATATTGTCGCCAACGTCCACGACCTCCAACTCCCGTTCAAGTACGCCAACACCGGGTGGCGAAACGAGTTCCAGCGCGAGACCGAAATCAGCGAGTCGGTCCTCTCCGACGGGATGTGGTTCAAGGCCGCCATCGACGTGGACGGACTGCGCGACCACGGCCACGAGTTCATGCAGGAGTCGGTCGTGGACCGGGCGATAGACGAGGCGGTCCAGACCGGCAGTCCCATCGACTTCTCGCGGTTCGACGCCGACTACGCCGACGAACCCCAGTGGCTCCACGTCGCGGGGTCCATCTGGGACAAAAAGCAGGTCGGCACCGTGATGGACATCGCCGAGATGCTCCACGACCGGTTCGGCGTTCGGACCGTGATGACCAGCATGAGCCAGATTCCCGACGAGTACGCCGACCTGCCGTGGGTCGAGACCTACCCGAAGGCCTCCCGCGAGGAGTTCGAGACCGCGCTCCGGATGGGCGACCTCTGCATCTCCGCCACCGAGTACGAGACGCTGGCCCGGACGTGGTTCGAACAGGCCGGGAGCGGACAGGTCCTGATAGCGCGAAACCAGCCGTGGATTTACGACGCCATCCCGCGGGACTACGAACTCGCCGGGACCATCGAGGAACTGCCGGACCTCGCGGCGTGGGCGGTCGAACACTGGGACGAGGCGGTCGCAGAGAGCAGGCGCATGCTGGAGTACGCCAAGGAGATTCGGGACCCCGAGCGGTCGGGTCGGCGCACCTACGACGACGTGGCCGACCGCGTGGCCGCGAAAGTCGAAGCCTACGAACCCGACGAGAACGACGCGGTGGTCGGCGAGACCCTCCACGAGGTCGGCGAGCGGTTCGCGCTCGACGAGTTGAACCGGGCGAGCGCCGAATTCACCGAGAGCGGCGACCCGCTTCTGTCGGGCGAGTGCGCGCTGAGCGAAATTCTGTTCGCGCTTCGCCGCCGCGGGTACGCGGACACCGGAAACGCCGGGACGCCGGTCTTCGAGAAGCGCGAGTAAGCCTACGCCGACTCGTCGCCGGTCGCCTGCTCGGACCCGCCGTCCGAGAGGCTACTGCCCGACCCGCCGTCGGGGGAGCGCTCGCGGCGCGCGAGCGCCGCGACGGGCGGGCGAGCGTGAGCGCGGCGGCCTGACGAACCGGAAGGCACGCCGGAGTCGGTGGTGTCGGACTCGACATCGAACTCGTCGCGTTCGACCAACTCGGGCACGATGACGCGAACGAAGTGGACGACTAACACGAGCAAGAGGGGGCCGAGGAAGAGTCCGTACCACCCGAACAGCACCGGTCCGAGGACGTACGCGAGCATCACCAAACCGGTGTGGAGGTCCCCGCCCGAGACGTACGGCCGCAAGACGAGTTCCGGAACCGTGTCCACCACGACGAACGCCACCAGCAGGAAGACCGCCGGGAACCACAGCAGGGTCGGGTCCGAGACGCCCGCGACGACCGCCAGCACGATTCCGAGCGGGACGTAGACGAGTTTCATCCCGACGACCGGGACGAGGCTTGCGAGACCGGTCAGCAAGCCGAGAAGCGTCGGCGACGGGACCGAGACCACGGCCGGAGCCACCGTATCGAGGAGGTTGTAGACGACGGCGGCCACGACGCCGATGACGAACGCCGTCAGGATGTTGCCGAAGTAGACGGTTTCGAGGTCGTCGTCCACGGCCCGCGCGAACGCGACGGTCGGACTGTCTCTGCCCGCGACTTCCGTGCGGAACCACGCCGCGAGTCGGTGGTCGTCCCGGAGCAGGTAGAACGCGACCACCAGCACGATGATGATTCCGAGCGCGGTGCTTGCGAGGACGCCGAGGACCGCGACGACCGATTCGAGAATCTCGCGGGCGGCGTCAGCGCCGCGGTCGGTGACGAACTGCTGGGGGTTGGCCTGCACGATTCCGAGCAACTTCTGCGGGTCGAGCAACAGCGAGGTGTCCACGTAGGGACCGAGAACGCCTTCGAACTCCGCGAAGCCGATTCCCGCCAGCGAACTCAACTCGCGGACGCTGACGACGATGGTGTACCCGAGCAGAACCAGTCCCGGAAGCGCGAGTCCGAGGAGCGCCGCGGCCGCGGTCAGCGTCGGTTGGCGCACCCGGCCGAGCAGTCGCCGGTACATCGGCCGAGTCGCGTAGTAGACGAACAACCCGAGCAGGAACGTGCCGAGGAACGACGAGACGACGTAGCCCACCGCGACGGCTAACCCGGCGGCGACCAGCCACCACGCGAGGCGTTCGCGGTCGAAGGAGAACTCCCGTACCCAGCCCATGTCCGGACGTTCGGTGCGCAGACGTAAGTTCCTCCGGTCGAATCACGAGCGAACCGGAGGCTCGGTCGGTCGCAGTGGTCCCGACCGGGGAGCTAACTGAAAATTTGCTAGACAAATATTTTCATTTCTAAAAGCAATAGGAATGGGTCTCAGAACAGCGGTTCGCCCATCGTCTCGCGTCCGAAGGCAAAGACGACGAGTCCGCCGAGGACGAACGCGACTGCGAGGGGCGCGAGCGCGGCGAGGTAGCCGACTTCCACCAGCGCGCCCGCCAGAATCGGTCCGACGACCGCACCGATTTTACCGACGCCGCCAGCGAACCCGTTGCCCGTCGCCCGGACCTCCGTCGGGAAGAGTTCGGGCGTGTAGGCGTAGATGGCACCCCACGCGCCGAGCGTGAAGAAACTCGCCGCGAGCAGACCGCCGAGGAACGGCCAGAACCCCGAGAACCCGGCACCGAACAGCGAGACGTTGGGCATCGACGCCGCGAAGACGAAGGTGAACAGCCCCGAGAGCGCGAGATAGCTCCCGAGCGTGGGCTTGCGCCCGATTTTCTCCACGAGGTAGGCCGCGCTGAAGTAGCCGGGGAACTGGACCAGCGCGATGAGCAGGAAGTAGAGGTAGATGCCCTCTATCGTCGTGCCAGCGAGGGTGACGCTCTCGACGACGCCCGCCGCGCCGACCGTCTGGGGGAGCCAGATGAATACGCCGTAGTAGCCGAAGTTGATGGCGAACCACGCGAGGGCTATCGTGACGGTGCGTTTGCGGAGGTCGGACTTGAAAAGGCGAGCGTAACTCGCCGACTCGCGGATTTCGACCGACTCGGCCGTGATGGGAGTGAACTCCTCGCCGTTCTCCTCGGCGATGGCCCGGATGCGGTCGTTGGCCCCGTCCACGTCGCCCTTCCGGGCGAGGTAGTAGGGCGTCTCGCGGAGTTGGCTCCGGATGACGAACACCAGCAGGGCCGGGAACGCCGCGCTCGCGAACAGGAGTCGCCACCCCGCGACTTCGCCGAGGAGGGGGACCCCGACGGTGCCGCCGGTGGGGAGCGCCGAGAGGAAAAGCCACGCGAGTCCGACGGCGAAGACGTTTCCGAGCGGCCAGAAGGCGTCCAGATAGACCAGATAGCGTCCCCGCCGGTCGGTCGGCAGGTGTTCGGAGAGATAGGAAGTGTCAACCGCGAGCGCGCCGCCCAGTCCCACGCCGGTCAGGAACCGGAGCGCGAACCCGGAGTAAAAGCCGGTAGCGAACGCGGTCAGACCGGCGAACAGCGAGTAGGTGAGGACGGTCCACTGGAAGGCGTCGATTCGCCCGCGCTCGTCGGCGTACCAGCCCCACGCCCAGTTTCCGGCTATCATTCCCATCAGGCTGGCGCTCCCGAGCAGTCCGGCCGAGAGACCCGACAGCCCCCACGCCGAGATGAGGACCGGGAGCGTGAAGCTGATGATGATGACCTCCATGCCGTCGAACGCCCACGCGCTCCCGCAGATTGCGAGTAGTCGTCGGTGGAATCGTCCCACCGGGATTCGGTCCATCACCTGCGAGACGCTCACGCGCTCTTCGGTCGTAGCTCCGTCTGGCATCGATTACCACTCCCTCTGGTAGATGGTCGGTATCGGACGCACTTAAGAATAAGGAAATAGCACAACAGTCGGCCGTTTCGAAGAATTTTCCTCTTCGATTCGACCGGTTGTCGTCCGTTTCTCCCCCGTCCTCCCCGCCGAAATCGAGTTCCCCGTGATACGTTGGATATAAGTACGCCCGTAGCCGATTTCTCGGGTATGAAAGACCAAGGAGGCTCCACGCGCAAGCGTACCGGCGGCCGACTCCGACCGTCCAGCAAGAAGAAGAAGCACGAACTGGGCCGTGAACCCACCGAGACCACCGTCGGCGAGTCCCGACTCCGGACCACCGACACCCGCGGCAACACCCAGAAGGTCCGCGCACTCTCGACGGATGTCGCCAGCGTCGCCATCGACGGCGAAACCGTCGAGGCCGAAATCGAGGATGTCGTGGAGAACGACGCCAACCCGAACTACGTCCGACGGAACATCGTGACCAAGGGCGCGCTCATCGAGACCAGCGAAGGAAAGGCCCGCGTCACCTCCCGACCCGGCCAGACCGGTAACGTGAACGCGGTTCTCGTAGACGAGTAATTCTTACTCGCAGGCGACCGACTCGGCGACTGCGCGCAACTCCGCTTCGCCGAACTCGTCGGTGAACTGCTGGACGCTGACGCGATAGACGTAGCCGTCGCACTCCCAGAGGAATTTCCCGCCGGAGTCCTCGGCGACGTAGCGCGCGTCGTGGTCGCCGACGGTCGTCGCGTTTCCGGCGGTCAGGTCGTCGGCCGACTCGTTCTCGGCCTTCCGAGCCGAGAGGACGTTTTCCAGACTCCCGTTCTCGGCGTCGTGGTAGGCCGCGGCGACGTACTCGCTGTCGGCGAGTTCCATCACGATACCGCTCTCGAAGGCGAACCGGCTCGGGACCTCGGGGTCGGGAACCGAGAACGAGGCGTTCGCCGCGAGCGCTTCGGGCGTCTCGTAGGTGCGGTGGCGCGGGGCGGCGTCGGTCGTCCGGGTCGTGGCGACTTCGGTCGTCGCGGCGTCCGTCGTCGGCGTTTCGACGGTGGCCGGAGCCGTCTCGGGCGTGGTCGTCTCGGAGACAGTGGTCGTTTCGGGCGCGCCCGCGGACCCGCCGAGGCATCCCGACAGGACGAGCGAACACGCGAGGGCGGCCACGACGAGGCGGCGCGTCATCTCGGAACCTCCCGCGGCGGCGTCGATTCGGAGGGGCGATACGGTCGAACGGGGACGGGACAGTTCATCTCTCGAACCCCGCCGGAGGTTCGACCCCGCCGCACATGTGAGACCCGGCCGTTCGAACTCGCCGGGAACCGGGGCGGGGGCCTATATGTTAGTGAGTAGTAGTCTTCTAGTTGGTAGTTCAGACGCCGGGCACGTCCTCGACGCCTTCGATTCCGGCGTCGGTAATCCGGAACTGGGCTTTCTCGCCCGCGGGTCTGGCGCGGTGCTTTTCGAGGGTCGCGCGCCGGTTGCCGCCGCGGAATCGCTCGATGCGGACCACGGTGCCGGTCCAGTGTTCGAGGGTGTGGCCCCCGAGCGGTCGGGCGCGGTCACCGTCCGGGTCGGTGTAGACCTGATTCGTGAGGACGACCGCGAGGTCGTGTTTCCGGGCCAGCGAGAGGAGGTGGGTGACCTGACTGGCGACTTCCCGGAGGGCCTCGCCGCCCTCCTCGTCCTCGGCGCGTTCGAGTCGGTAGAACCCGGTCGCGCTGTCGAGGACCACGAGGTCGGCGCGTTCGGCGAGTTCGGCGGTGTCCCGGACGGCCTCCTCCTGCTCGGCGAAGTCGTAGGCCTCCTTGACGATGATGCGGGAGGTCAGGGCTTCGATGTCGGCGTCGGTGCCGTCCGCTCGGGCCTCGGCGACCTGCTCGAACCGCGCCAGCGACAGTCCCTCGGTGTCGATGTAGACCGCGGTGTCGCCCTCGGCGGCGACTTCGACCGCCGCGCCGAGCGCGACGTTTGTCTTTCCGGCCGCGGGCGGCCCGTACACCTGCGTCACGGTTCCGGTCTCGAATCCGCCGCCCAGCAGGTCGTCGAGCGGTCCGCATCCGGTCGGGATTGCCTCTTCGTTCACGGAGTCGGGTTGGGCCTACCCGGTCAAAAGGCTCCGGATTCGGGTCACCGCTCGAACTCCGGTGTGCGGTCGCTCGTCCCGCCGGACCCCGCTTCGCAGTCGCTCGCGTCTAGTCCGCTTTCAACTCCTCTCGCGCGTCGGCGGCCTCCGCGCTCGCGTCCACGCCGCGCCGCCGGGCGTACACCACCGCCGCGGCTTCGATGGTCACGCCGAGGCGACTCTGGAGTTCGTTGATTTCGGCCACCGCGGTCTGTTTGTCGGTCCCGGCCGAGACCACCTTGTCGAGCAACTTCTCGAACGTCGATTGCTCCTGTAGGATGGACTCGTCGGGGACGAACTCCTCGGGAATCTCCACCTCGTCGGCGTCGAACTCCGCGACCACCTCGCCGTCGCTCCGGGCCAGCAGGCCCTGTCCGGCCGCCACGTCGATGAGACGCTCGGCTTGGTCGGGCGAGAACCAGTCGCGGTCCAGCGACAGCGCGACGACGAACTCGCTCTCGGGCATCGATTCGGTGCCCTTCTGCTGGAACGGGGCGGCGACTGCGCTTCGGAGACTCATTCGGGTTTAGTGGTGTCGGAGTAGTGGGTAAAGGTGGCGGTTCTTCGGTGAGGCGGATTTGTCGGTGCTTCTCGCACCGCGGAAGTTGGAACCGCGGTTCGTCTCCCGGCGGTCGCTGAGCGACATCTCTTCGGTTCGCTGGCGCTCACCTCAGAGAGGGGTCGCTCAGACGACCACGGGCCGACGGCCCGCGAGCAGGCGGCCCCTTTATCCCACCCGCGGTGGTTGGGCGGTCGAGCTTTTGCCGGTGGTCTGGTCGGCCGGGCGCGCTTTCGGTGGCCTCCTTTCCAGTAGCGCCGTCGAGTACCGCGAAAGCTTGGGGTTTAACCCCCCTACGGCGCTACAGTCGCACATGCAAACCCACATCGTTCCGGTCGGGTTCGACTACGACCGGCTCATCGCGCCCCTCGTGCGCGACCAGTTGGACGTGGACCGCGTTATCCTGCTGGAGGGTGCGGTCGGGAGCGAGGCCAACGTCGAGTACTCTCAGAACCTCTCTCAGAAGTTGGAACAGGACTTCCGGAACCTGCTCGGTGCGACCACCGAGCGAGTCGTCGTCGCCGACGTGTACGACTACGACGCCGCCTTCGAACAGGCCTACGACCTCATCAACGCGGAGTTGGACGAGGGCCGCGAGGTGTGGGTCAACATCTCGGCGATGCCCCGGACCGTCAGTTTCGCGTTTGCGACCGCGGCCCACTCCGTGATGGTCGAACGCGAGCAGGACCGCGAGAAGATTCACACCTACTACACCGCCCCGGAGAAGTACCTCGAAACCGAACTCGCCGAGGAACTCCGCCGACAGGTTGACCTGCTCGAAGACCTCTCCGGCAGGACCGGGACCGACGCGCCCGGCGAGGTCACGGACGAGCGCGTCGAACAGCGCCTCGACAGCGCCCGCGGCCTCCTCTCGGAGTTCGACGAGCGGGGCACCACTATCGGCGCGAAGCGCGTCGGCGACGGCCACATCGCCGAGATTCCGGTCGCCTCGTTCTCCAACGTCAAACCCTTCGAAGAGGTCATCCTGTTCAAACTCGGCGAGGAAGGGGAGTTCGAGTCGGTCTCGGAACTCGCCGAAGCCCTCGCCAGCGAACTCGACGAGGAGTACACCGACAGCTTTCGCTCGAAGGTCATCTACAACGTCGATAGGTTGGGACCGGGCGGGAAAGGGTACATCGAACAGGAGGAACACGGGAAGTCCTACCGGACACGCCTGTCCCGAATCGGCGAGTTGTGGGTCCGAGCGCACGCCAACGGCGACGTTCTTGACGGGTCCGACAGGGCGTAACTACAGTCTCGCTTCCAACTTCTTCACCCGCGTCGAGAGCGCCAGAAACGTCGCCGCGACCGTAATCACGACGGCTCCGGCCGCCGCGATTTCGTGGGTCGGCGAGGGGTGGGAGAACCCGCGCACCGTCTCAAGCACTTCTTGGCCCGGAAGCGCGGTGTGGTGGGGGGTGCCGACGACGGGGAGGAAGTAGTCCACCACGTCGTTGAAGAGGTACCAGACCACCGCGACGAACACCGCGCCGACCGGGAAGTCGCTGTACCGATGAATCAGGAACGCCTCGGCGACCATCCCGAGGTGGCTCCAGAACAGGAAGTTGTACATCAGCACCGAGTTGTACGAGAACCCCTCCATGAACGCCAGCAGGGTGAACGGCGTCCAGAGACCGAGTTTGAGACACCCGAAAAAGGCCAGCGCGTTGACCACCTCCGAGTTCCGGCCGAGTTTCCAGAGCGCGAGGCTGGCCGCGATGAAGAACGTCGCCACCGGACTGTCGGGGACGAACGGCCACATCACCGGCGGTTCGACCGCGAACTGCCACGTGACGAGGGGGTCCGACAGCGGAAGCGGGTGGAAGCCGTAGTACCAGAAACCGAACGCGGTCCCGGCGAGGTTGACCGCGACGATGACCCACGCGAACCGGAGGGCGAAGTCCTCCAGCGACTCCGGCAGGGGGGCGACGTATCGCGGCAGGTCGGCCCGGTCGGGGAGCGGCACGGACATATGCCGACCGTCGGACGGTCGCGGCAAATCCTTGCCGGTTCCGATTCTTCCGATGTCTAGAAATAGTCTATTCCGACACATATATTGTCTATGTTCTTTCTTATCATAAACGATGTTACTTCGGTCGGTTTACGCAACGGCTCTGTTAGTGGCGGCGGCAGTCTGTCTTCTCTCGTTTCTGTTCACCGGAATGGTGATTCTCTTACTCAAAACTGTCACGAGCCGAGTGCGGAAGACTATACTTAAAACCATCATCGGTGCTATCCTCTTGTTTCCTACACTACTCTTCCTGCTCAAAGATTCGACCGGCGAATCGAGTTCGAAACTCTTCAGACGAGAATTCATCACGCTAGTCGCACTCGACGTAGCCATCACTCAGCACTTCTTCGTCATCGTCGGCTACTCGATGACCGCAGTTCTGTTCTCGATACTCGGAAGTATAGCTACTGGTACCTTTGTCGGAAATCTTCAAGCGTGGGTAACTCTAGGTAGTGTCGGGGCTACGAGTCCCTCGAAGTGGGTCTCGTTTCTACTCGGCGGATACGGGATGATTGGTATCGCTCTGCTCGTTAGTTTGATAATCAACACGTACAGCGACATCGTGGACGAATTTCCCCGCACTGCGACGGAGATGCAACAGTACCTCTCGACTGTCATCTACGACGACGAAATCGACGAAGACAACATCTCGTTGCACGATATGCCGGAAGACGTGAAGGGTTCGCTCGTCAAAACGATGGTCGGAGACTCGATAGAGGACGTAATTGAAAAGGGATATTTGGGAAATCCGACATTCTCGCGCGTGTGGACGTGGCTACGTAATCGATAAGAGTAGTTCAGAAGTATAAATGTAACAAAACTTTTAACCGGTGCCGTCCAAGGCATGGACACGAATCGGAGGGGGACGGATGAAAGAAACAAAGCTCAAAGAACGACGGGACACCTTCGAGAGTCGTGGCGAAGAGTATCAGGAGGCGATGAAGACTATCGCCGACTACAGCCGTGACGACTGCAACGACTGCGTCTCCCGAGAAGAGTACGAAGACGCGCTAGACACGGTTAAACAGTATCAGCGGTCGAACTTTCACGTTTAGTCCCTGCTTTCGGGTTTATCGAACGTCCAGCGCCGTAGTCCCCGCCTTCGAACTTCTTCCGTGAGTCGTTGCTACGACCAATCGGTACGCATTAACCCGTCGCGTTCTCATTTCCAGACATGGCCGAAGAAACCGACATCGAGCAACTCAAGCGAGGTAGCGAACTCGTCAAGCGCGGGTTCGCTCGGATGCAGAAGGGCGGCGTCATCATGGACGTGGTGAACCGCGAGCAGGCCCGCATCGCCGAGGACGCGGGTGCCGTCGCGGTGATGGCGCTGGAAGCGGTTCCGGCCGACATCCGCAAGCGCGGCGGCGTCGCGCGGATGGCCGACCCCGCCGACGTGGAGGAAATCATCGACGAGGTGTCCATCCCGGTGATGGGCAAGTCCCGAATCGGCCACACCAAGGAGGCCGAGATTCTGGAGGCGGTCGGCGTGGACATGATAGACGAGTCGGAGGTGCTGACGCCCGCCGACGACCGCTACCACATCGACAAGCGCGAGTTCACCTCGCCGTTCGTCTGCGGCGCGCGCAACCTCGGCGAGGCCCTGCGCCGCATCGAGGAGGGCGCGGCGATGATTCGCACGAAGGGCGAAGCGGGCACCGGCGACGTGAATCAGGCGGTCCACCACCAGCGCGCCATCAAGGGCGCGATTCGCAAAATCGAGGGCATGACCAAGGAAGAGCGCGAGGCCTTCGCCCGCGAAATCGAGGCCCCCGCTCCACTCGTCCACGAGACTGCCGAGGAGGGTCGCCTCCCGGTCGTCAACTTCGCGGCGGGCGGCATCGCCACGCCCGCGGACGCCGCGCTGATGATGCACCACGGGTGCGACGGCATCTTCGTCGGGTCGGGCATCTTCGGTGCCGAGGACCCCGAGGCGATGGCCGACGCCATCGTGGAGGCGACGAACAACTGGGACGACCCCGAGCGACTCGCGTCCATCAGCAAGAACATCGGGTCGGGCATGAAAGGCGAGGCAAACGCCGACCTGCCCGAAGACGAGAAGTTGCAGGGCCGCGGGAACTGAACGCGGGTTTCCTAACGAATTCTCTTTTTTGCGCTACGCGCGATGGAGTTCCGCCCCATCCCCGATTTCGGTCTGGTAGGCGCACGCATCCACCCCAGCGTCCTCGAACGCGCCGACCATCGCCGAGGCGACGGCCCGGCGCTGACCGCGGCGGCGACACACCGCCAAGACGCCCGGACCCGCGCCAGAGACGGTGACGCCGGTCGCGCCTGCCTCGCTCGCGGCCTCGGCCACCGCGTCGTAGCCGTCGATGAGTTCCGCGCGGGCAGGTGTGACTACGGGGTCGGTCAGGCCCCGACCGACGAGTTCGGGGTCGTCCCGACACATCCCCGCGACCAGCGTCGAGGCGTTGCCCACCGTCTCGACCATCTGGTCCATCTCGACCGACTCGGGAACGACGCGGCGGGCGTCGCGGGTCGAGACGACAGTCTCGGGCAGGCAGACCACGACCGGCAGGTCGGCGTCGATTGTCGTGATGCCCGCGTCGGTGACGACGGTGAACCCGCCCAGAATCGAGGGGGCCACGTTGTCGGCGTGGGCCTCGCCCGAGACGACCGCCTCGCCCTCGGCCGCAAGCCAGACGAGTTCCTCGCGGGAGAGTCCCCGGTCGTAGAGTTCGTTCAGCGCGACCGCCGCACCAGCGGCGCTGGCGGCCGACGAACCGAGACCCGACGAGGGTCGAACTCCTTTGTCGATTCGGATGTGAGCGGGCGCGTCGAGTTCGCGGGCGACCACGCCCGCGGTGTTCTCCGCCGGGTCGGTCGGGACGTACTCCGCGCCCGCGCCGGTCACTTCGATGGTGGTCTCGCTCGCTCGTTCGACCCGCACCACGTCCGCGGGGCGGGTCAACGCCGCCCCGAACACGTCGAAGCCACTGCCGAGATTCGCCGTCGTCGCCGGGGCCCGCACCGTAAGCATGGCCGTGCATAATCAGGGCCAAATCAAAAACTTGCCGGGGTCGTCTCGACGTGTGTGAGTGCTGACTAAACCGGGTCACGCTGTCCGCTTTCTTTAAGCCTTTATGCGAGGGCGATGGAGTTGCAGACATGAACCCGCACGTTCTGATACTCGGCGCGCCGGGCGCAGGCAAAGGAACCCAGAGCGACCGCATCGTCGAGGAGTTCGGCGTCGAACACGTCACGACGGGTGACGCCCTCCGGTCGAACAAGCAGATGGACATCGGACACCTCGGCTTGGAGTACGACACGCCGGGCGAGTACATGGACCAAGGCGAACTCGTCCCCGACGAAGTGGTCAACGAAATCGTCGAAAAGGCGCTGTCGGACGCCGACGGCTACGTGCTGGACGGCTACCCCCGAAACCTCGACCAAGCCGAACACCTCTCGGACATCACGACCCTCGACGCAGTTCTCTACCTCGACGTGGACGAGGACGTACTGGTCGAGCGACTGACCGGCCGTCGGGTCTGCGAGGAGTGCGGCGCGGCCTACCACGTCGATTTCAATCCGCCGGAGGAAGAGGGCGTCTGCGACAAGTGCGGCGGCGACCTCTATCAGCGCGAGGACGACACCGAGGAGACCGCCCGCGAGCGAATCCGGGTCTACGAGGAGAACACCGCGCCGGTCGTAGAGTTCTACGACGACGTTGGGAGTCTGGTCCGCATCGACGGCGAACAGACCCCCGACGAGGTGTGGGACGACGTGAAGATGGCCCTCGAAGAACACGCCTGAGAGCCGCGTCTTTTCGTAGTTTTGGTGTCGCGCACTTCTTTCTGTTTTGCACGCTGTTTTCGGTTCGCACACTTCTTTCTGTTTCGCACACTGTTTCCGACTCACGCTGGCGCGGCGCACGCGCCGCGCCAGCGCACAGACCTCTACGGAAACGCCCATCACGTCTACGGAAACGCCCATCACGTCAGAACTATCCTGCGTTCTGCGAAGCGGAAACGTGGCTAAGACGTGCCTCGTCCGTTCCGAGTGCCGGTCGTCTGACAGTCCCGGCGAGCCGACGATTCGAAACGAGTCGCACACGAGAGCGAAACTTGATTAACCGGGGGATTCCAAATCGTCCACAATGGCACGGACCGCGGACAAAATCGAGTCGCTCATCGCCGACGACCCGGCGATGGCCGACGCCTTAGCGGTCGTCTACGACCGCACCGACGGCGGCTCGGACCGCATCGAGTGGGCCGACGTGAACGACGAACTCACGAGCGGCCAGTGGGGTCGCCTCATCGAAAAGGACGTGTTGGAGAGCGTCGGCGACGAGTTCCGACTCGCCGACCCCGCCGCCGTCGAGACGGCGCTGGACGACGAACCGACGACGACCACGGTCACGACCGACACCGACGCCGACGACCTCGACGCCGACGAGTCGTCGTGGACCAAGTGGGACAAACTGGCGGCCGTCGGTGCCGCCGGACTGTTCCTCGGCTACTCCCAGACGGCGGTTCGGGACGTCGTCGGGGGCACCGTGGACTTGCTGTTGGGTCCCATCGACGGCGTGGTGCCCTTCTACATGGTCGTGTTGGTCGTGGCGGTACTGACGGGGCTGTTCACCACCCTCCTGCAAGCGAACCTGATGGACATGGAGAAGATGAGCGCGTATCAGGAGCGCATGAAGGCGATTCAGGAGAAGCGCAAGCAGGCCAAAGAGCGCGGCGACGACGAGGCCCTCGAACAGATTCGGGAGGAGCAGATGGACGCCATGGGCGACCAGTTGGGCATGTTCAAAGAGCAGTTCCGCCCGATGGTGTGGACGATGTTCTTCACCATCCCGGTGTTCCTCTGGATATACTGGATGGTGCTGGACGGCCACGTCTCCTCGGGCGAGTGGACCATCGTCGCGCCCCTCATCGGCGAAGCGCGCTGGACGACGAAGGTCCTCGGCCCGATGCAGCTCTGGATTGTCTGGTACTTCCTCTGCTCGATGAGTTTCACGCAGGTCCTCCGGAAGGCGCTGAACATCCAGACGACCCCGACGTGAGGTCGGGTTCCGTTTTTTTCTTCGCGTCACCGTCACGGTGTCTCTCGAAGCTCCCGCCCGGCGACGGCGTGCCGTCGCCGGGCGGCGAATCCACTGCCGGATGACGCAAGTTCAAAACCTCTTTCATACCCCCGCTCCGAGATGGGATATGCTAATTACCGTGTCTGGACCGCCGGGGAGCGGCAAGAGTACGACCGCCTCCAAACTGGCCGAGGCGCTCGACCTCGACCACGTTAGCGGCGGGGACATCTTCCGGGAACTCGCCGACGAGCGAGGCTACACGACGCTGGAGTTCAACAAACTCGCGGAGGAAGACGACCAAATCGACCGCGACTTGGACCGGCGACTCCGGTCGATTGCGGCCGAACGCGACGACGTGGTGCTGGAGTCCCGACTCGCCGGGTGGCTTGCGGGCGACCACGCCGACTTCCGAATCTGGCTCGACGCGCCGCTCTCGGTGCGCGCCGAACGCATCGCCGACCGCGAGGACAAGTCGGTCGAGGAGACCCGCGAGGAGACCGCCGCACGGCAGGGGAGCGAGGCCGACCGCTACGCCGAGTACTACGACATCGACATCACCGACCTGACTATCTACGACCTCTCGGTCAACACCGCGCGGTGGGACGCCGATTCGGTGCTGGAGATGCTCGTGACCGCCGTGGGCGACTACGACGCCGCGACCGACGAAGGCAAGTACCCCGTGGACGCGACCTACGACTTCTGACGCCATGCTCCGCCGACCTCCCGACGAACGGTCGCCCGACGAACTGCTCGCGTTCGGCGTCGTGAACCTCGACAAACCGCCCGGTCCCTCGGCCCATCAGGTCGCGGCGTGGGTGCGGGACCTAGCCGGGGTCGAACAGGCCGCCCACGCCGGGACGCTCGACCCGAAAGTCACCGGCTGTCTGCCGGTGCTGACCGGCGCGGCAACTCGCCTCTCGCAGGTGTTTCTGGAGGGTGCCAAGGAGTACGTCACGGTGTTGGAACTCCACGACGACCCGCCGGGAGACATCAAGGCCGTCGTCTCGGAGTTCGAGGGACCGCTCTACCAGAAGCCCCCGCGCAAGAGCGCGGTGGCGCGCCGACTCCGCGTCCGGGAGGTGTACGACCTCGACCTGCTAGAGGTCCGGGACCGGCAGGCGCTCCTGCGGATTCGGTGCGAGAGCGGCACCTACATCCGGAAGCTCTGTCACGACATCGGTCTGGCGCTCGGCACCGGCGCGCACATGGGCCACCTGCGCCGGACCGGAACGGACCCCTTCGACGACTCGACGCTGGTGACGATGGAGGACTTCGCCGATGGGTTGGCCAGATGGCGCGAGGACGAAACGGACGACTGGCTACGCGAGGCGGTCCAACCGGCCGAGCGCGCGCTGGCCCACCTTCCGGCAGTCACCGTCGCGCCGAGCGCCGCCGAAGAGGTGGCGCAGGGAGCACAGGTGTACGCGCCGGGCGTGTTGGAGTCTGAGGAAGCGGACGACGGGCAGTTGGTCGCGTGCTTCACACCCGACGACGCGGCGGTGTGCTTGGGCCGGATGGTCGGCGATGCTGATGCAGAGGCGGGACTAGTGGTGGAGTTGGAGCGCGTGTTGTTGTAGGTTGACGGCGGAGTCGCTTCGACAATCTATATATCTACCTTCCGTGGTTTGAGTTTCCTCATCAGATTCTATTTCGTTCTTTAAGAATTATTTCTGTTGCTCCGCGCTCCGGTGGACGCTACTCCCTGCGGCGTGACCGCTCTCCACCGCGACGACTCGGGACGCACCGCCACAGCACCGCGACGATTCGGAGACGCTAGCTTCAGGCTTGAACCAATGAAGACCGCACCGCACAGCACCGCAACCGCGAACCACACGCCTCCCCAACCGACTCCTTCGCTCCTTGCAGTCGCTCAGTCGTCCCTCGCGCGGTGGGCGCGGCCACTTGCGGGCCGCGCCCGCGCGCCGGGGAGGATAGAAAGGCCCGTCCAGCGCGCGCCGGTTGGAACCACGGTGTGAACCCCCGTACCGACCCCGGCCTGCCGCCACGCCCACCTTTTTGCTCCCGCCCGGACACCTCCCTGCATGCAACTCGGAACCGCGGAATCCGTCCCCGGCGAACTCGCTACCGGGTGGTTCGACGCCACCGAACTCCCGACCGGCACCCCCGAGCGACTCCCCGTCGTCGTCGCGGAGGGCGAGGAAGACGGCCCGACGCTCTGGATTACGGCCGCCATCCACGGCAACGAGGTGACGGGGATGGCCGTCGCTCAAGACGTGATGACCGGCGAGTTGGCCGAGGAAATCCGGGGCACCGTCGTCTGTCTCCCGAACCTCAACCCGGCGGGCCTGCGTCGCAACTCTCGGACCTCCTACTACGACGACGAGGACCCCAACCGCTACTTCCCCGACCCCGACGCCGAGCAGACCCGGCCCCCGAGCGTCCAGCAACTCGTGGACGAGCGCATCTACGAGGCGTTCGCCGACTCCGCGGACGCCCTCGTGGACCTCCACACCGCCCACGTCGGGTCGATGCCGTTCCTGATTCGGGACCGAGTTCTCTACGGCGAGAGCGAGGCCCGACGCGCCTCGGAGAGTCGAGCGGCGGAGCCGCGAGACTGGCGCACGGAAGCGGAGGCCCGCGAACTCGCCGCCGAACTCGAATCGCTCGTCGAGGCGTTCGGCATGCCCGTGGTCAACGAGTACGCCGCCGCGGAGTACACCGAACAGAACCTCCAGCGTTCGACCGCTGGCGCGGCCCTGAACAACGCCGGAATCCCGGCGTTCACCGCGGAGTTGGGCGGCCACGCCGTCGTGGAGGAGGACGTTCGCGCCGCGGGCGTCGAGGGCGTCCGGAACGTCATGCGCGAACTCGGCGTACTCCCCGGCGACCCCGACCCCGCCGCGGTGGGTCCCGAGGCACCGGTCGAGTTCCCGGTCAAGCGCGCGGTCCACCCCCACACCGACGCGCCGGGCATCGCGCGCCACCGCGTCGAGGCGGGCGACGTAATCGAGGCGGGCGACCCGATTGCGGACATCTGCACGCCCCACGGCGACCGGAAGACCACCGCCGAGTCCGACCACGACGGCTACGTCCTCGGCCGAATGCACGGCGTCGCGGCCTACGAGAACGACGCGCTGGCGAGTCTGGCGGTCCGGGACGACGGCGATTTGGTCGTCCCGCGGGACCCGGACGCCGGGGACGACGACCGGACCGACTCCGACGCCGCGGCCGACGACTCGGGGTGAAATCGCTCGACGCGAAACGAAGCGCTTAACTCACGGACGCACTTTTGTCGAATTGCACGCGAAGTGCATTGCGGGACCGTGGGGTAGCGGTATCCTCAGCCGATGGGGTCGGTTGGACCTGAGTTCGAATCTCGGCGGTCCCACTTTTCACGAAGCAACACGCGACGAGAGGCGTCTTTCTCTCGTCGAGTTCGCCTACCTTCTGACAGATTGGCATTTTCGAGCGGCGACTGTCGAACGTCGGTCGGGCGAGAGCCGGAGATAATTTCGATGTGACAAGACCGGCGTGCTATCGAACCCTTGACAACGAGTCTCTAGGCAAAACGATGATGTTAGAAACCGAGCGTTACTCGGCGTTCTCGTTCCTAGCCGGAGTGTTTTGAAAGATAATCATTTACCAATTTATTTTCATCAGAGCAAATATTTAAGTATTTAGCAGACGGTTGTCTGAATGTAATGTCCTCGCACAGCTCGAACCCCGACGCTGACGACGGTCGGCCGGACGAGGTGCCTCTTCACCGGAACCTCTACGACGACCTCTCGTTCAACGAGTTGGAGCCGTCGCCGACGTTCACCGAAGAGGCCGCCAAGCAGTTCTTCCCGGTTCACGAGGAGGAACGCATCGACACGATGGACAGTCCGGTCGTCATCGAGTGTGCCTATCCGGGGTGGCAACCCGGCGGGGACCACTACCCGGCGGTCCCCGAGACCAAAGGCGAGCAGATTCAGGAACTCGTTGATAGCGTTGAGGCGGGGGCCGCCGCGGTCCACGTCCACCCGCGCGACGAGGACGGCCGTCCCCAGTGGAACGACAACGACCTGTTGGTGGACGTTCTCGACCCGGTGTTCGAGGAGTGTGGCGATGTCGTGACGTTCAGTCAGGGGTGGAGTACTAGCCCCCACGCCGATTACGTCACCGGCGTCCACGACTTGCTCGAACGCGGCGACGGCAACAAGTACTGTCAGGGCGGGGTCGTCCTGCCGCCGGGTCTGTTCGGTGCGGGGTCGCTCCACTCGATTTCGACCATCAAGGAGGCGGTCCGCTACTACGAGGACAACGGCGTCAAGCCAATCTTCCAGCTCTACGACACTCACGTCCTGCGCGACCTGAAACACCACCTCATCGAGGACGACGAACTGGAGTGGGACCCCTACATCATGAGCCTCCGGGCCGGGTCCCACCACTCCCAGACCACGAACAACGACCCGTGGTCGTACTTCAAGGTCATCTCGGAGATATACAACGTCCGCCAGTCCGTCGAGGACAGCGTGGTCGGACTCTACCCCGGCGGTCGGAACTGGCTTCCGATGCTGATGATGGGACTGGTCGCGGGGGCCAACGTCATCCGGGTCGGCATCGAGGACGCCTACTGGATGTACCCCCACAAGGACGAACTCATCCAGAAGAACTCCGAAGTCGTGGAGATGGCCGTCGAAATCGCCGAGATGCTCGGCCGGGAGGTCATCACCGACCCCGACCGCGCGCGGGAGTTCCTCGGCATGAAGTACACGTCACCTCGCTGACGCGCCGACTACCTCACCACGAAATCTGGTACGTTCGGGTTTCGCCTTCGCTGGTCTGTTCGATGCGGACGAACGCGCCTTCGCCGCTGAACTTCTCGGCCACCGCCTGAATCAGGCCCTCGTCGAGTTCCGGCGGGTAGGGGTTCTTACACTCCATGATGCCGCCCGAGTCGCCCGTCCTCTCGAACTCGTAGTAGCCGATTTCGCCGCCGCGGTGGTTCATCTGGTACACGTCGTCGAGTGCGTGCATCCCGTCTTCGACGGTTTCGACATCTTCGGGCCACTCGACGACGTTCGGAATCTCCGACCCGATTTTCGTCACCGTCTTCGGGCCGACGGTATCGACGAGTTCCGCGAAAGCGTCGAGGTACGACTGCATCGAGTACCACTCGCCTTCGGTCGGTTCCGGCAAGCCGTGGTTGGCGAGAATTTCGAGCGCGCGCTCTTTGTACGCGCTGGAGAACTGTCCAACGCCTTCTACGATGGACTGGACCGACCGCCCGTTGACCTCGGCTTCGGAACTGAATGCTTTGTACTCAGGCATAGTAGCCCGTTCTTGTTTATTTCACTTAGTTTTATGGTCGGTAATCTATTAATTATGATAGTTGATGACATAGTGTCGGTATCGACCCGAAAACGACCACTAGCGGTGGAAGTCACCGATTTTCTGGGTCGCGTCTCGGAGTTGTGGCGCATTTCCTAGGTTAATTTTATAATAAAACCGAGAGACCTAATTCCCATGAGCAGCGATAGGTACGCGATAGATGATGTCGCCTTCATCGGTCGGACGGTGGAGGAGTACGAACACATGTTCGACCTTGACCTCTCGGCGTGGGAAGGTCAGTCGGTCCTCGACTGTCCCGGCGGCGCGTGCGCGTTCGTCGCGGAGGCGAACACGCGCGACATCGACGCGGTTGGCGTGGACATACTGTACGACGTACCGCCCGACGAACTACACGAGAAATGTGAGTCAGACGTAGACACCGCTATCGCGGGATTCGAGGGCGTCGAAGACCAGTTCATCTGGGAGTTCTACGACGACGTGGCCGACGTGCGCGCCCACTGGACCGCCGCTTATCAGGAGTTCATCGCGGACTACGCCGACCGGTTCGACACCGACCGCTACGTCGACGCCCAGTTGCCGGACCTGCCGTTCGAGGACGACTCGTTTTCGCTGGTCCTCTCGGCCAATCTCATGTTCCTGTACATGGAGAAGTTCGACTACGAGTTTCACGAGCAGTCGCTACTGGAACTCGCCCGCGTCGCGAGCGACGAAGTTCGGGTCTACCCCCTCGAACGCTTCGACGGCAAGCGCTACCCGCGACTGGACGAACTCCGCGAGGTGCTGGCCGACGAGGGGTACGAGACGGAACTTCGGCCGGTCCCGTTCCGGTTCCAGCACGGGGCCGAGGAACTCCTCCGAATCGAGGTCTGAATCCCACAGGCCGACACTCAGCGCCCGCGGCCGGTAGTTCGACCGGCCTTCGGACCGGCGGGGTCGCCAGTACAGGTTATCCGGACCTCGCGGGACAGTCGGACCGAAACGTCGCCGCCGCGAACGGCGGCGACGACCCGAACAGCGAAGACTTCGGCGTTCTCCCCGTTGTTCGCGCAGGTCACGTCCGCGACTATCACCTTCGTCGCTCCCCCGTCTTCCGCGACGACCGACTCGTTTTGACCCGCGGCGGTCGGGGGTCGCCGCTCCCGACGACCCGGACCACCGAGACCGAAAGCGACCCGTCGCCGAACTGGTTTCGGAGCGACAGGAGTCGGACGCGCCGATGGACGCCGTTCGAGAGCGACCGACTGCCGTGGTCGATTTCGAGGAGTGCGTCGTCGCCCGTGACCACGACCCGGAGACCGCGGTCGGTGTCGGCCGAGGTGAATTCGCCGGTGCCGACGGTCAACACGGCCACACCGAGCAGTGCGAGCGCGAGCGAGACGCGCCTCGTCGCCATCTCCGTTCGGTCTCCGGCGGGGCCTCGCCCGCGCCGAGTTTCGTCCGTCGCGCGTAGTAGTGGTGGACGAGCGCCGACACCCCGAACATCGTCGTGAGGAACGCCGCCCGCGCCGCGTCCGAGAGCAGGATGAAGGGGTACGCGCCGACCCAGAGCGCCCCGACCAGCGCGGCCCCCACCGCCGAGAGACCGACGTAGCACTTGCTCCACGGAATCACAGAGAGCGCGGCGAACGTGGCGCTTATCACGCACCACCGACTACGCCCGCCCATGCAATTCTGCGACGAGTGCGGTTCCATGATGAAGTCCATGGGGTCGAAGATGATTTGCACGAACGACGACTGTCAAGACACCACGGACAAAGACGAGGAGAAGGCCGCCGAGTTCGTCTCGACCGAGGAACAGGGCGACTCGGAAGTCATCGAAACCTCCGAGGACGCCAACTTCGAGGGCAAACCCACTGCCGAGGACGTGACCTGCGACGAGTGCGGCCACGGCAAGGCGTGGTACACCATCAAGCAGACCGGCGCGGCCGACGAACCGCCGACGCGCTTTTTCAAGTGTCAGGAGTGCGGCCACCGCTGGCGAGGGTACAGTTGAACCGACTCCGGAAATACACGCACAGGTAATGAACACCGCGTTCGACCCACTCTATCTCGGCGACTCCACTCCGCCCGAGAGCGCCCCGAGACCAGCAGGTAGCGGTCCCGCGAGTGCGCGGGTCGGGTCGTTGCCGGGACCGGGCCGAATCTGCGATTCGGCCCTACTCGTTTTCGTCGGACTGCTCGCGCGCCGGGGGCGTCTTCGAGACGACGACGCCGAGGTCGCCGCGCCGGTCGGCAATCTCGCGGTAGAGGGCCTCTCGGAGGTGTTCGTAGTCCTCGAAGTTGCGGAGGAACCGGACCACCGGACGGAAGTCCTCGCCGACCGCCGACCGGACGAACGCCTGTTCGAGCGACTCGCCACAGGAGTACACCTCGTCGTCGGTCAGGAGGTGAGCGCACTCCTCGTAGTCGTCGGGGAGTCGCCCGCGCTCTTCGTCGGTGAGTTCGGTGAAGCCGACGACTCGGAAGTTCGACCGGTTCGCGAAGAAGTCGGCCCACCACGTACAGAAGCCACAGTCGTCGTCGAAGACGAGGGTCGCGTCGTCCATATCTCAAGAGACGAACGTGGGTCACTAATTCCTACTGAAAACGACCGGAGCGGACTGCGGTTTCGCTATCGTTACAACTCTACTCTAGTTTCCTTCAGTTCGAAGGCTGAAGAGCAGTTGCACCAAACACCAAGGTATAAATATCGGCGCTGAATGTCTGACAGTGGAAACAATGGGAGCGGACGTGACGGAACTCGTCGAGGCGGTAACCTCGTCAGACGAACCTGCCGAGGTCGAGAGCATTTCGGGCCACGAACTACCGCCCGAGGTGCAGGCGTTGATAGACGAGTACGACACTTTCGAGGGGAGTCGAGATTCGTTTCTCTGGAAGTGGGTACACCGGTTGACGCCGCACTTCACGTTCTCGTTCGTTCCCGACGAACACGTAACCGACGTACGAACCGTCAAGACGCTGGCGACTATCTTCATCACGATTCTCGACGACTTCTTGGAGAAAGACCGAGACAGGGAGACGTTCGACGAGGCGGCCAAGATTCCCCACTCGGCCTACGAGATGGACGCCGACCGCGAGGAAGTCCAGACCGAGCAGTTGGAGTTCGCGCAGTTGGTGTGGGACGAACTCCAGAGCGTCTTGGACGACGCCCCGCGGTCGGAGTTCTACCTTCCGCTCTTCCGGTTCGACACCCAGCAGGCGGTCAACGCCATCGAGTACTCCTACTTCCTCGGTCAGTACCCCGAACTCGCCAACTATCAGGAGTTGACCGTCCACGAGTCGCACAACGTCATGATGTTCGCCTACGCGGACATCGACCTGATGTACGCGCCCGCGCTTCCGACCGACGACTTGGCCCAACTCCGGCGGATGGTGTGGGAGGCCCAGATGATGGCCCGCATCGGCAACTGGGTGGCGACGTGGGAACGCGAGATTCACGAGACCGACTTCAGTTCCGGTCCGGTGATATACGCCCTCGAAGAGGGGTTGCTCACCTACGAGGACCTCCAGCGACTCCGCGACAACCCCGAGTATCAGGCGGAAGTCGTCGAGCGACTCCGGGACGCCGACGTGGACGCCGCCTTCTTCGAACGGTGGCAGAGCCACTACGAGGAACTCGAACGCCTCGCCGAAGACCTCTCGTCAATCGACGCCTCGTCGTACGTCGAGGGGATGGAGACGGTCCTGCGGTACTTCATCTGGGGCAAAGGGAAAGTGTGACGGAGGTTGCTTTCCGTTTCTCTCGAAATTGTATACGTTTCCCCAAGAAACAATTTTGTTGCTTTCGGAATTGTATAGGCGTGCTTTGAGTGTCGGAGTGTGTGTCACAGGTAGAGCAACTGCGACCACAGGAACCGCCGTGACGAGCGCCCAGAAAGCCCCCGCCCGCGAGCGGGCGGCCCCTCTATCCCACCCTTTATCCCACCCTGTCGGCTGATTGGCCGAGCGTCTGCTGTCGGTTGGTCGGCCTGCAACCGCCCTCAGTATCCAAAAGTTCGACCCGCCCGGTTCACTTCGTCGGACGCGTGACTTCCACGAAGGGCGCGCTATCGACGTGGTTGACCACGCCCATCGACTTCGTGGTGCCCGCGAGCGACTTCTCGGCCTTGACGTACTGGATGTCGTTCTCGTGTTTCCACGTCCGGAACATGTGCTGGGCGTCGTAGACGAAGAACTCCGCGAGGTTCGTCTCCATCGTCTCGGGGTTGTGGATGTAGGTCACGGTGTCGGCGTCGAACGAGACGTTCTCTCGCGCCCAGTAGTAGAGTTCCCGGACCTGCGGGGCGTCGAACCACCGGAGGAACGCCTCGGTGTACACCAGCGCGAGAACCGGCCGGTCGCGCCGCGACGTGATGTCTTGGAGGACGCGCTTGACGAACGCCATCGACATCGTAGAACTCTTGGTCAAGATGCTACTGATGAGTCCGCTGGAGGAGGCCGCGTAGACGTTCTGGTGGTCGTTGTAGGCTTTCCAGACGTTGAACGAGTCCAACACGAACAGCGAGTTCGACGCCAGTAGCGTCGGAATGTCGTCTTCCCCGGCCGGGAGCATCGACTCGAACCGACTCGGCGTGAGCGACGGCGACGGGACGAGCCAGATTCCCATCCCCGAGTCGAGCGCGCTGGCGGCCATGCCGACCACGAGTCCGTCCACGAACGCCCGACCGTCGTGTTCGATGAGAACGCCGCTTCCCTTCGTGAGACCGCCGCTTATCTCGTCTAAGCCCTCGAACCCGGTCGAGATTACGTCATCGTCGTTCACGCCGAAGTCGTGGGTCCGGTTGTGCGGCGTCAGGTACACCCCCGACTCGCCGATTCCGAGTTCGTACTCGCGGGTGTCGTGGTCGATGCCGCGCATCTTGACGACTCGGAGGAACCGGCGGGGGTTGCCCTCGACCTGACTCCGCCGGAGTCGAATCACCCCGTGAGTCGAGAACTCCAAGACGGTCTCCGGAGCGAGTTGTCCGCCGGGGTCGTCCTCGCCGGACTCCGGCACGAGCGACTCGGCGGTGAGCAGAGAGGTGGCCTCGAACTCGTCGGTGAACAGTCGGACCAAATCGAGGATGGCGCGCTGAAAGAAGTGTGAGTCGCTCTCGATGCCCGCGAGACTCGCCGTGCTGTCGAAGACCACCCTGTCGCACGGCGCGAACCGCGAGAGGTACTCCTCTATGTACTGCATCTCGAAGGGCGCGGAGTACCCCTCCCCGAGAACTTCGTCGCCGTCGGTCGTCTGCATCGTCAGGTTCTGTTCGCCGTCTTCGATGGTCCGGCCGGTCCGAGCGTGGATGTGGACCAGCGTCAGGTTCGGGTGGTCCAACTCGAAGTCGAACTGGTCGAACGACGCCCGCAACTCCTCGGCGGTCTGTTCGGTCGAGACGTAGAGGCACTGGTCGCCGTCGGCCAGTCCCTCTTGGAGGAACTGCATAGCGAGGGTACTCTTTCCGACTCCCGGCCCGCCCGAGAGCAGTATCGAGCGATTCGTCGGGAATCCGCCGTCGAGAATCCGGTCTAAAACGTCGCTCCCCGTGGAGACTGGCATTTGTCGTAAGATTTCGGTCCCGCGACTTGAACTTAACACTTTACTTCCGCCGGTCCGCCGTCCTGACACAAAGAGAAAGATATTAACTCAGAGGCGAGTGGCAATTTTCACGGATTCCGGACGTTTTAGCCCCGTCACCACGTAGGGTGTGGTATGGAACTTCACGCCAGAGACGTACGTCGGGACGTGCGCGAACTCGGCGCGTTGCTCGGTGACGTGCTGGAAGCCCAGTCCTCGGCGGAAGCGTTCGAGACGGTCGAGTCCGTCCGGACCGAGGCCATCGACTACCGGCGCGGTGACGCCGAGAGTCGAGACGACCTGCGCGCCGACCTCGCGGACCTGCCGCCCGCCCGCGCGGGAGTCGTCGCCCGCGCGTTCGCCACCTACTTCGAACTCATCAACCTCGCCGAGGAGCGCGAACGCGTCCGAGCGATTCGGGAGGGGACCCAAGCGGGGACCCTCGCCGACAGCGTGGCCGAGACCGCCGACGTTCTCGCCGAGGCGGGCGCGGACGACGAGACGGTCCAGCAGGTGTTAGACGACGTGCTGGTCGAACCCACGTTCACGGCCCACCCGACCGAGGCCCGGCGCAAGACCGTGAAGGCCAAACTCCGGTCGGTCGCCGACGACTTGGAGACGCTGGACGAGCGCAGACTGACCGACCGCGAGGAGAAAGCGGTCGAGCGCGACCTCGAAGCCGAGGTCACGAGTCTCTGGCAGACCCCGCAAGTCCGCGAGCGCAGGCCCGACGTGACCGACGAGGCGTTGAACGTCCAGTGGTACCTCGAAAACACGCTGTTCGACGTGGTTGGCGAAGTGTACGACGAACTGGAGCGAGAACTCGGCGACCAGTTCGGGAAGATGGAGATTCCCAAACTCTTCGAGTTCCGGTCGTGGGCCGGGAGCGACCGGGACGGCAACCCCTACGTCACGCCGGAAGTCACAGCCGAGACGCTCGAACGCCAGCGCGAGGTCGTGGTGGCGCGCTACCGCGACGAGTGCAAGCGCCTCTCGGGCGTCCTGAGTCAGGCCGACCGGTCTATCGCGGTCGGCGACGACCTCCGCGAGCGAATCGAGACCGACCGCGAGCGCCTGCCCGGAGTCGCCGCGGAAGCCGAGGAACGCTACCCCGACGAACCCTACCGCCAGAAACTGAAGCTGATGCGCGAGCGACTCGACCGGGTGGGCGACGTGCGACCCGGCGGCTACGACGACGCCGACGAACTGCTCGCCGACGTGGACGCCATCATCGAGAGTCTCCGGGCCAACGGCGCGGAGACGGTCGCCGAGGCGAAGGTCGACCCCTTCCGGCGACGGGTCGCCACCTTCGGTCTCTCGCTGGCGAGTCTCGACCTGCGCGACCACCAACAGAACCACACGACCGCGGTTTCCGAGGCGCTGGCCCGCGAGGGAGTCGATTACGAGGCGATGGACGAGGACGAACGCGTCGAGACGCTGACCGAGGCTATCCTGCAGGACGACCCCATCGTGGACGTGTCCGACACCGACGACCTCTCGGAGGCCGCGGGTCGGGTCCTCACGCTGTTCGACCGGACCGCCGACTGGCAGGCCGAGTACGGCGTCGAGGCCATCGACACCTACTGCATCAGCATGACCGAGGAACCGAGCCACGTCCTCGAAGTCCTGTTCCTCGCGGACCAAGCCGGGGTCGTGGACCTGCCGGGCTACGCCGGAATCGACGTGGTGCCCCTGCTCGAAACCGAGTCGGCGCTGTCGGGTGCCCGCCGCATCATGGGCACCCTCTTCGAGAACGAGGCCTACGCCGCGGCGGTCGAGGCCCGCGGGGGAACCCAAGAAATCATGCTCGGCTATTCGGACTCCAACAAGGAGAACGGCTTCCTCGCCGCGAACTGGAGCCTCTACCGCAACCAGAAGCGCCTCGCTACCATCTGCGACGACCACGACGTGCGCCTGCGCCTGTTCCACGGACGGGGCGGGTCCATCTCGCGCGGCGGCGGGCCGATGAACGACGCCCTGCTCGCGTTGCCCAACGAGACGGTGACGGGCGAAGTCAAGTTCACCGAACAGGGCGAGGCCATCGCCGAGAAGTACGCCAACCCCCGCATCGCCGAGCGCAACCTCGAACAGATGCTCGACGCCCAAATCCGGGCGCGCCACGAGGCCATCCGGGAACCCACCGAGGACGTGCCCGAGGAGTGGTTCGACGCGATGGAGACCGCGGCCGACGCCGCCCGCGACGCCTACCGCGACCTGCTCGAAACCGAGGGGTTCGTCTCGTACTTCGAGGACGCGACCCCCATCGAGGTCATCGAGGAACTCAATCTGGGGTCGCGCCCGGCCTCGCGGTCGGGCGAGCGCACGGTCGAGGACCTGCGGGCCATCCCGTGGGTGTTCTCGTGGACGCAGGCCCGGTGTATCCTGCCGGGTTGGTTCTCGCTGGCGCAGGGGTTGGACGCCTACCTCGATTCCGGGGGCGACCTCGACGCGCTCCGGGAGATGTACGACGAGTGGCCGTTCTTCCGGACGACGCTCGACAACGCGGCACTCGCGCTGGCCCGGACCGACCTCGAAATCGCGGCCGAGTACGCCCAACTCGCCCCGAGCGACCGCCGGGAACGGTTCTTCCCGCGAATCGAGTCGGAGTACGACCGCGCGGTCGAACTCGTGACCGAGATTACCGAACGCGACAGTCTGCTCAAACGCGAGTGGCTCGAAGGCAGTCTCGGCCGTCGAAACCCCTACGTGGACCCCCTGAACCTGCTCCAGACTCAACTGCTCGCCCAGTCGCATCTGACGCCCGAAGAAGAGCGCACGCTTCGACTGACGGTCAAAGGAATCGCGGCCGGGATGAAGAATACGGGGTAGCGACGGGGAATCTGGATTCAGGGGGATTTAGAGTTGCGGAGGCAGGGAGTACCGATACCTTTTATTGCAATTAATTAATATACTAAATTAGTATATAATTGTGGTTATTTTTCTTCGTTATACTTGTTTCTGACTTTTTGCTCCTCGCTCTCTTCGTCATCATCTTCTCGTGGGTCCGGGTGACGAACCATCGGGTCGGATTCTGCAAGTGCTTCGAGTCCGTAGCCACTTCGGGTAAAGAACTTGGCCGGAATTGTATCGACCATCTCTGCTTCCTCTATCCGGGTAAGTAGCATATCGGGTGAGACGGTATATCCGGAGAGCAAATCAATAGCGATGGGGCTATGGCGAAAATCATAGCGGAGTTTATACATATTGAATTTATCCTCGTCGTGTTCGTAGTGGACGAGTTCGTAGGAATGTTCACCGAGGATGAATAGATAGTGGTCGCCGTTGTTGAAATTGGAGAGTCGCTCTGTAGTAAGGTGATTCTTGAGTTCCTTGTGAACTTCATAAGGTATAGAGATTGAGCGCAGATTATGGATTTTCTCTCGTATCCACTCAACACTATTCCGAACCTTTATAACGATTTTTGAGATACCTCTCTGAAGTCGTCCCTGCCGTTCTCGGTTAAGAAGTTCTTTGAGGCGTTCAGCGTTCTCTGAGAAATAGAACTCTCGCATTGAGTAGTAGTGAGAACCGTGAGAGATGAGAATGAGTTCGCGACAGTCATCCCACCGCTGGATGATTTCGTTCATCACTTCGGTCATCTCGTCTGTAGCGTTCTGGTGACGCCTGTGTTCTTTTAGCTCGTCTGTGAGTTTATCCATCTCTTCGACAGTCCGCTTGCGGTCTTCATCTTCTGGACGAGTACCTGAGTAGTGCCAAGTTTGCTGTATCCCATTAGCCGTTCGCTCAACCTCTTCGTACCAATTTTCAGTATCCTCGTCTCCACTTGACCAAAGGACCTTGAAAATCTGCCATCCGAGATAGATGACGATGAGGGTAAGAAGTGCTGTACCGACCCAACCTCTGAAGATGGAGGGAATCCAATTCAAGTAGTTTGACTCGCTATTAGAGAGACGGAACAAGACGAGGACAAGTCCTGTCAAAGCAGAGATGCCGACAAAGATTAGTTGTAGGTCATCTCGATTCATTAGGTGGAAATAGTCAGTCTGGTTTTATGTAACTACTGGACACGCGGCTATTCAGAACTAGAAACCGCGTTCTTCATTAGGAGAGTGACCGCCCGACCACCACCTAGCCGTATAGTATCCCTTTAATGTACTTTGGTATTTCTGAATACAACCGCCCGCCTACAGTTTCGAGACCGTCTCTTCGAGGTCGGCTATCATCATCACCTGTTCTTCGGTCGCCGCCGCGATGGTGTCAACCTCGTCGGACACCCGGTCGGCCTTGTCCGCGGCGTCGTCTATCATGCTGGCGACTTCCTCGGTGCTGGCGGCCTGCTGGTCGGTCGCGTCGGTAATCTCGCCCATCCCGGTCGCGGTTTCGGTCGCGGCGTCCACGATGCGTTCGAGTTTGTCGCCGGTCTGTTCGACCGCATCCACGGTGTCGGCGATGGACCGCTCGCTCTCGCCGAGGCTATCGAGGGTACTCTGGGCGCGGTCCTCGATGCGGCCGACCATCGACTCGATTTCGGAGGCGCGGGTCTGTGACTCCTCCGCGAGGTTCTTGACCTCCTCGGCGACCACGGCGAACCCGTCTCCGGCCTCGCCAG
Organism: Halorussus caseinilyticus; assembly: GCF_029338395.1. Taxonomy (NCBI): domain Archaea; kingdom Methanobacteriati; phylum Methanobacteriota; class Halobacteria; order Halobacteriales; family Haladaptataceae; genus Halorussus; species Halorussus caseinilyticus. The sequence goes on along the minus strand of NZ_CP119809.1, from coordinate 2,433,364 downwards.
CGCGTGCGGCCTCGATGGACGCGTTGAGCGCGAGCAGGTTGGTCTGGTCGGCCACGTCGTTTATCATGTCCACGGCGTCGCCGATTTCCTCCACGGCGTCTTGGAGGGCTTGGGCGTCCTCCACGATGCTCTCGCGGGCCTCGTCGGTCTCCTTGGTCGCCTCGATTGCGCGCTGGCCGAGTTGTTGGCCCTCCTCGGCGAGTTGCTGGGCCTCGCGGCTTTGCTCGCCGACTTCCTCGGCGCTGGCCGCGATTTCCTCGATGGTGGCGCTCTGCTTGGACACCTCGCTGGCGATTTGGTTCATCTGGTCGGACTGCTCGTCGGTGAGTTGGCTAATCTCTTGGGCGCTCCCGTTCACGTCCTCCGCGGAGTCGTCGAGGTCGGCCACGGTCGCCTGCGTCTTCTCGCCGACCGCATCTGCGCGCTCCAGTTTCTGCTCTAACTGCTCGTTCTCCTCGCGCAACCGCTCGACTTCGGCTTGGAGGTCCTCGCCCTCGGCGTCCCCGTCGTCGGACTCGTAGGCGTCGAGTCCGACGCCCGCGTCGAGTGCGAACAGTCGCGCCAGCGACGTGACCTGCTCGAAGGTCTCGTCGATGTGGCTATCGACTTCTTCGACCAGCGCGTCGAGTCGGTCGTCGGCCGACCCCTCCGCGACGACCGTTCCGCCGTCGGTTTCGGCGTCGTCGGCCTCGCCGTCGCCGCCCGAGGCCGCCTGTCGGACGGTCTCTTCGACTTCGACTTTGAGGCTCTCGCGCAGGGAGGGCAGGACGGTCTCGAACCATCGGGCGTGACCGCAGAGGTACGCCGACCGGGACAGGCCGAGTTCGTCGTGGGCCGCGCCGAACGCGGCGCGTTCGGCGAAGAAGTCGGCGTCGTACGCGCCCTCGGCGTCGGCTAGAGTCGCACCGAGGTCGGCCAGTGCCCCGGCTTGGTCGCCGTCCACGTCGTCGCGAGTCGCGTAGGCTTCCCGGAGGCGGTCGGAAATCGCCTCGTGTCGGCCGTCGAGCGAGAGCGACGAGAGGGCGTCGGCGTCGGTCCGGTCGAACCCGACCAGCGACTTCCGCGCGTCGAGTTCGGCCAGTTCGACCGATACGTCGGAGGCGTTTTCGGCGAATATTTCAGGCATTTTAGTCATTTACAAAATACTTATCGGAGGGCTTAAATCAGTACCGCTTCTGGAAGCGGCAACAACGATTACGGGCGTCGGCGTGTTGGTGTGTCGGCGATGGGGGAAACAGACGAGAGCGAAATCGACCTCGACAGGCGGAGCTTTCTGAAACGGAGCGCGGTCGGCGCGTTCGGGTTGTCGGGCGTGGCCGCACAGCAGGAACCGAACCGGTTTCGGTCCACGCGGCGCATCGCGTTCGAGGAACCGAGCGGGCTTTCGGACGACTGGCGACAGCGCATCATCCTGTTGACCGACCGAACCGACGACGACCCCGACGTGAGCGAGGTGGACGCGTGTGCGTTCAGCAACTGGCCGACCGAGAAGATGACGATTTGGGAGGGCATCGTCGTGGACGTGAAGGACCTCGGCGACGTGGCCGGGTTCTTCGGGTCGAACCCGACGGTCCGCGCCGAGAAGTTGGTCGAGCGCAACCGCATCTTCGTGGACGAACAGCAGACGCCGGTTCCGCTCGGGACGCCGCTGGTAGTCAGTGGCGTCGTGGACTGCCCGGAGAAGTATCTCGGCGTCCTCGCCACCCAAATCCCCGGCATCCGCATCAAGACAGGGCCGGGCGTGAGTACGGGCGAAGCGACGAACTGACCGACGGGTCCCGAGTCGCGGGAACGAAGGCTTTTATCCCGGAGGGTGCGACCCCCGAGACGTGACCGACGACGAACCGCCGCGCGTGGAGGTGTACCCCGGTCGGGAAGCGGTCGTGGAGTTCGACCCGAACCTCACCTTCGAGTGCGTCGAGGAGTGTACGTGGTGCTGTCAGCACGGGGTCCTGCTCTACGACGAGGACTTTCTGGAACTCGCCGAGCGCGCGGACCTGAGCGAGGCCACGACTCGATTCCGCGGCGAGGACTTCGTGACTCGGGAGACCAAAGACCGGGAGACCCACGTCGCCGACGACGGCGCGGCCTGCTACTTCCTCCGGGAGGACGGACTCTGCGAACTCCACGCCGAACACGACTGGAAACCGACGCGTTGCTCGGTGTTCCCGCTGGAAGTAGCCCTCGAAGGCGGCGAGATTCGGGTCTCGACCCGCGAGAAGGCGTGGGACCACTGCGAGGGGATGAACGCGAGCGAGCGCCGGGTCGTGGACCACTTGGACGCCTTCCTGCCGGAGTACCTCTGGGAACTCGACAACCCTGACACGAAGCGGGGATTATAAACCACCTTTTTCTTCGTCGGGTGACTGACGGCCGCTTGCGGCCGTCAGTCACCGCTCCTCGAAAAATGGACCAAAGAACCGCGTGCGAGGAGCGCCGACGGCGCTCCTCGCTCGCGGGAGAACTGCTGGCGTTTACTGTTCGGTTAGCCGACGCTCCGGAGACGGTTCTCCCGGTCCCGAACGACCCGACGACCGGCCCGTGCGTGCGGTGCAGTACGTCGCTGGCCAACAGTAGCTAGCGCTCTCGGTCCCGGCCGTCGTTCAGCGTGCGGTCGCGGAACGGTCCGGTCACCGTCCACGACCGCTGGCGCACGGCGACGCCACTCTTCGTACCGTCTCGGAGGGTCCGACCGCTCGCCGCCCTCGACTCCGCACGACGAACACCGCCGACGTTGGCTCAGCCCTCTCGGGGTAGTCGGACTGGCGGTCCCGCGGCGCGCGGGCAGTGCCCGCGCGCCGCCGCGCCCGGAACCGCGCGAAGCGTCCGCACCGAGTTGGTCCCGGCTTCGCACTTGAACCTTCGCACGAAAAGGACTTATATAGTTGTGTTTTAGACATATTATCCTATGTTTAGAAGTTGTATAGATTGCTCGAACGCTCCGGAAAGCGACGAGCGATTTCCGATTCAGTTTCGATTTTCGAGCGTAGAACCCGGTTGCGGGGGCAGAACTGACTTCCGGCGCGGCACCGAGATTTCGACGCTACGATGGACCGCATAGAGGCCACCCGATTCACGAGACAGCTCGAACGAGGGATTACGCTTCTTCAGTCAGTCATGGCCGCGTTTCTGGCGATTTTACTCTTTCTCGGCGTCGTCAACCTCGGCATCACCATCGGGCGGGCGATACTCGTCCGCGACGTGACCGACGTGGCGGCAACGCTGGCGCTCATCCGGTCGAGCATCGACATCGTTCTCTACCTGTTCGTCATCGTGGAACTCTACCACACGGTCGTCGCGTACGTCGAGGCCCAGAGCGTCGTCATGGCGGTGATACACGCGGGTCTCATCGCGGTCGTCCGCCAGATTATCACGTTCAAGCCCGACGAGTACGGTCCCCAAGAGGCCATCACCGTCGCGGGCGTCTACGTCGTCTTGCTCGTGGGTCTGTTGCTCGGCTTCTACGTGGTCCACCGGGAGATAGACCAAGAGAGCGTGGAGTGAGGGAGTTAGAACGACGAACCGAGGGGGCAGAGGGAGGCCCGGAGAAACGGACGACTCCGGAAAAGAAGAAGAGACGGACGACCCCGAGGCCACGACGGGAGTGGAGGGTCACGACGGAAGCGGGCAGAGACTCGCGGTCAGCACGGCGCGCTCGTCGGTCTCGTTGCGCGCGCCGTGGACGACTCCGCGCTCGTGGAGGACCACGCCCGGAGCCTCGACGGTCTCCTCGTCGTCGCCCTGTACCACGGTCACGGTGCCTTCCAGTACGTGGAAGACGTTGGTCGCGTCGGCGTGGTCGTGCGGTGAGAGTTCCGCGCCGGGGCCGAGCGCGAACGCCTTCACCAGTACGTCGTCGGTCACTGCCACTTCCGCGTCGAGGACCTCGCCCTCGTCGGGGTCGAGGTCCGGATACCGGTCGAGTCCCATGCCACGTCGGACGCGCCGACGACCCTTAAAACCGGGTCCGGTCGGCGGCGTCTACTCGACCGATTCCGCATCCGGGACTCCGGGTACGAGTCCGGATGGGTCGGGGGCCGGGTGTGCCCCGACCTTCGGCCGTCCCGAGAAAAGCGGGGCGACCGGGTAGGTCTCGACGGATAGCGTAGAGCGGCGGTCGATGGGTGCGGATGTGTGCCTCTGTGCCGATACCACGGAAACGACGAGCGGACGCCGAGGCGGTCGGCCGTCGCGGGACGAAACCGGGCCGGTGGGCGGGTCCGACCCGGCCGGGTGTGTTCGTCGTCGCTCGTCGCGCCGGGATGTGCGGTTGCGGTCGAACGCACACTACCGGGAGCGGAACGGTAGTGCGCCGGTCGCTGACGACCGCATCACCCCCTACGGACGTGTCCCACTTCAACCGGCGTGACCGTCCAGATGGTTCAGACTCGTTCACCGCCGGATGAACGGTCGTGAACAGTTCAACGGCGGCCCACGTGCGGTGCGCTCAATCAGCGCCTGAACGAGAGCAAAGAGACGTAGGACGCGCCAACTACGTCCGGTGTTCGCCGACGAACCCCGTCGAGAAGGCAATCCACGCCAGCACGCTCACGAACAGAATCGGCGGCAGGATGGCGAACCCCCACAGCGGGTCGATTCCCCACGCCAACAGTAGCAACACGTCGAACAGGCCGAGCGCAAGAAACGGCAGGACGGCAAGCGCCGCCCGCTTGCGGTCTATCGACCCCGAAGACGGGAAACGGTTCTCCATACTCGAAGAAGTGGTCCGAACCGACAAAAAGCGTCCGTTCGCCGGGAGGCCGAGAGCGCGCGCCGACGCGGGCGGGGAACAGGGCTTTGGGGGATGCTGACGTATCTTTCGGCATGGCGACTGCGACCCAACTCGAAGCCGAACCCGACACCGAATCGGGCGTCTGGTGGCTCGACCTCGGTGGCGTCAACGCCTACCTCGCCGACGACTACGGGGACCTCGTGCTCGTGGACGCCGGGACCCCGCGGGACGCCGACGACATCCGTCGGGGCATCCGCGAAGCGGGCTACCGCGTCTCGGACGTGGCGCGGGTCCTCGTCACCCACTACGACCTCGACCACGTGGGCGCGCTGTCGAAACTCGGCATCGACGCGCCGGTCTACGTCGGCCGGGCGGACGCCGAGATACTCGCCGGACGGCGAAAACCCGACTGGCGCAACCACAAGGGTCTGCTCCAGCGCGCGACCGACCCCTTCGTCTCGACGCCCGACCGCCCCGTCCGGCCGGTCGAAGACCGCGACGAAATCGGCGGTTTCACTGCCTACCACGCGCCGGGTCACACGCCGGGCCACACAGTCTACGTCGCGGAGTCGCCGAGCGTGGCGTTTCTCGGCGACCTCGTGCGCGAGACCGGTGGCCGACTCGAAGCCTCGCCGTGGGCCATCAGCTACGACACCAACGAAGTCAAGCAGAGCATTCGGCGGGTCGTCCGCGCCGCGCCCGACTTCGAGATGGCCGCGATGGGCCACGGCACGCCCATCATGCGCCACGGGAGCGACCGACTCCGGGAGTTGGCGAACCGACTGTAGTCAGGGGGTTTACGTGGCGGACCCGACTCTACGGACGTGATGAGCGACAGAGACGCAGTTCGTCGAGGCTACGACGAGATGGCCGAGACCTACGCCGCCGAGCGGTCGGAGGGCGGCCGCGGGACGGAGCTTCTGACCGACTTTCTCGACGCGCTTCCGGACGACCCTCGCGTCTTAGACGCCGGGTGCGGACAGGGAACGCCGGTCCTCGCCCGACTCGCAGAGTCGGGCGACCCCCTCGGTCTCGACTTCTCGCGCGAACAGCTGCGACTCGCGGCCGTGAACGTCCCCGGCGCATCGCTCTCGCAGGGCGACATGACCGCCCTCCCCTTCCGAGACGACGCCTTCGACGCCGTGACCGCCTACAACTCGCTGATTCACGTCCCCTACGGCGACCACGAGACGGTTCTCGGGGAGTTCGCCCGCGTCCTCCGACCCGGCGGGCGAGTCCTTCTGACGGAAGGCTGTCAGGAGTGGTCCGGCGAGAATCCCGATTGGCTCGACACCGGCGTCGAGATGCAGTGGGACATCGCCGGGACCGAGGCCACGAGAGCGCAACTGGAGAGCGCGGGGTTCGCCGTCGTCGGCGAGTGGGAAGTGACGGACAGACTGAACGACGACGGTGAAGAGGTGCCGAAACCGGTTTTCGAAGCTCGGTTGGTGGGGTAGAACGACAGGCGACGAAATCGCAGAACGAGGGTTCTATTCTCACCACAAGACGTTTACCGAACCGAATTGTCTGGAGATTCAACTCTCTCATGGTGGGAAGAGAGTCCAAATCCGGCGACGACGGTGAACCGGCCTCGAAACCAACTCGAAGAGAGTGTTTGAAGACGTTCGTCGGCGCGGACGGTCAGACTTCCGAACATCACGCCGAAAATGGATGAAGGTGGTCGTAGCTACCCTAGGGGTCGGCAGTGTTACGTTTGTCAGAGTGTTCAGCGTCAAGGTCGTAATCAACCTTTGTCTGTTCTGTACGAGGATGGTGGAGACTTGGACGGTTGGAGATGCCGTCAACGACGACGGCAGTAGCAACGACGGGTTCGGTGCCGATACTGACGATTCGAAAAGTAGCTGGAGTACAGGCGACGCAATCAACGACGATGGATGATAGAAAACAGCAGAAGACGGCTTACGAGGCCAGTTCCTCGGCCACCGCGTCGGCAGACAGAAGTCGCGGGTCCACGATGAGGTCGGCCTGCCCGCGGGCGAAGTCCGGCAGGTTGTCGTCGGCGTAGACGACTACTCGAACGTCGTCGTTGAGGTCCTTGGCGATGGGGATGCTAGTCGCGCCCGACGCCTCGGTCAGGACCAGCGCGTCGGCCTCGGTGATTCCGGCCTCTTCGAGCGCCGGTCGGTTGCCGAACTCCTCGATGCGCGTCACTTCGACGCCCTCGGATTCGAGGGCGTCGCCCAGTCCGTCTCGGTCGGGTCCGACGAGGATTGCCTTCATCTTACTCGTACTCGATGGTGGCGGGCGGTTTGTGGGTCACGTCGTAGACCACCCGCGAGACGTTCTCGTTCTGTCCGGTGATGCGACTCTGGATGCGCTGGAGGGTCTCCCAGTCTATCTCCTGCGCTCGGGCGGTCATGCCGTCCCGACTCTCGACCGACCGGACAGAGACCACGTGGCCGTGGACCCGGTTGTCGCCCTTGACGCCGGTCGCTTTGCCGAGGACCGCGGCGAACGCCTGCCACGGGTCGTACTCTTCGAGTTCTTCTTCCACGACGTGGGTCGCTTCGCGGGCGACTTCGAGTTTCTCGTCGGTGACTTCCCCGAGGATGCGGACCGCGAGGCCCGGACCGGGGAAGGGCATGCGCTCGGCGATGATTTCTTCGAGGTCCAACTCGCGGGCGACTTCCCGAACCTCGTCCTTGTAGAGGTCCCGCATTGGTTCGACGATTCCCTCGAAGTCCACCACGTCGGGCAGACCGCCGACGTTGTGGTGGGACTTGATGGTGCCCTCGCTCTCGATGCGGTCGGGGTAGATGGTCCCCTGCACCAGATAGTCGGCGTCGGTCTCCTCGGCGACCGTCTCGAACTCCCGGATGAACTGCTCGCCGATGACGTGGCGCTTTTCCTCGGGGTCGGTGACGCCAGCGAGTGCGTCGAGGAATCGGTCTTTCGCGTCCACGATGCGGAGACTGTCCATGTAGTCGAACGTCTCCCGAATCTCGTCGGTTTCGCCCTTCCGCATCAGGCCGGTATCGACGTAGACCGGGGTGAGTTGGTCGCCGACCGCTTCGTAGGCCAGCGCCGCGGCCGTAGAGGAGTCCACGCCGCCCGACAGCGCGATGACGGCGTTTGCGTCCCCGACCTGTTCGCGGATTTCCGTGACTTTCTCCTCGATGAACTCGTCCGTGTTTACCATTATGCTTCGACCTCCTCGGGGGTTTCGGCGTCGGTGTCGGTCTGTTCGTCGTCACGGTCCAGTACGGTCTCAAGCAGGCCGACGAACGGCGGACTCGCGCGGGTCGGCCGCGACCGGAACTCGGGATGGAACTGGGTGCCGACGAAGTACGGGTGGTCTTCGAGTTCCAGAATCTCCATCCGGTTGCCCGACCGACCGGAGAAGACGAGACCGGTGTCGTCGAACTGTTCGAAGTACTCGGGGTTTACCTCGTAGCGGTGGCGGTGGCGCTCGGTGCAGGAGGTGCCGCCGTAGATTCTCTCGGCGAGGGTGTCGGGCTCGATGTCGGTCTCGTGGGCACCGAGTCGCATCGTCCCACCGAGGTCTTCGAGGTCGTACTGCTCTGGCAGGAGGTCGATGACCGGGTGGGGCGTGTCTTCCTCGATTTCCGCGGAGTGTGCGTCCTCCAGTCCGAGGACGTTCCGGGCGAACTCCACGACTGCGAGTTGGAAGCCCAGACAGAGACCGAGATACGGGACGCCGTTCTCGCGGGCGTACCGAATGGCCTCGATTTTACCCTCGGTGCCGCGACTCCCGAACCCGCCGGGGACGACCACGCCGTCGGCCTCGCGGAGTCGCTGTTCGTGGTCGTCGGCCATCTTCTCGGAGTCCACCCACCGGACGTTCACGTCCACGTTCTTCTCCAGTCCCGCGTGCTTGAGCGCCTCGTTGACCGAGATGTAGGCGTCTTCGAGGTCGTACTTGCCGACGAGTGCGATGTCTACTTCGCCGTGGGTCTCTTGGGTGACGAGGTTGCGCCACTGGTTGTCGCGTTCGCCCTTCGGAAGCGCGTCGTCCGTCAGGTCGAAGCGGTCCATCACGTATTCGTCGAGTCCCTCCTCTTCGACCATCAGGGGGACGTGGTAGATGTCCTCCACGTCGGGGTTCGAGAACACGGCGTCGGTCGGCACGTCGCAGAACAGCGCGATTTTCTCCTTGGTCGAGGGGTCGAGTTCGTCCTCGCACCGACCGACCAGAATGTCGGGTTGGAGACCGATAGAGCGCAGTTCCTTCACGGAGTGTTGGGTGGGCTTGGTCTTTTGCTCGCCGTTCTTCGAGTAGGGGACCAGCGTGACGTGGGTCAGCAGGAAGTCCTCGTCGTCTTCCTCGTGGGCGAACTGCCGGAGGGCTTCGAGGAACGGCATCCCCTCGATGTCACCCACCGTGCCGCCGACTTCCACGATACACACGTCGTGGCCCTCGGCGGCCTCCCGAATCCGGCGCTTGATGTCGTCGGTGACGTGCGGGATGATTTGGACCGTCTTCCCGAGGTAGTCGCCCGCGCGCTCCTTCTCGATGACGTGCTGGTAGGTCTTGCCCGTGGTGACGTTGTGGTCGAACGTCATGTCCACGTCGAGGAACCGCTCGTAGTTCCCCAAGTCGAGGTCCACCTCGCCACCGTCCTTGAGGACGTACACCTCCCCGTGCTGGAAGGGGTTCATCGTCCCGGCGTCCACGTTGAGATAGGGGTCGATTTTGACCGCCGTCACGTCGAATCCGGCGTTGGCCAGCAGTCGGCCGGTCGAGGCGGCCGTGATTCCCTTGCCGAGTCCCGACATGACGCCCCCGGTTACGAAGATGAACTTGTTTCCGAGAGAAGGGTCGTAATCAGTTTCCGGTTCTGTCGGCATACTGGGTGTCGGCGAGCGTCGTTCAAAACGATTTCGGAGCGCGAGTTGCGCGTCAGAACGTGCCACGGCAAGGCGGCGAAATGTGGACGCTCCGCCACGTTTCGGGCGGAACAGACCGGCGTCACTCTCGGGCGTCGCGGACTGTCGCAGGCCGCGGGACGCGCCGGTCGTCACAGACCACGTGCGGTCGCGGTGCTGTTTCGGTGCTGTGCGGTCGCGGTGCGGTCCTGATTGGTTCAAGAAGTCACCGACGTTTCCGTCGTCCCATTCACTTCTGTCGTCTCCGTCGTCCCATTCACTTCCAGTGCGACCCGCCCACACATTCATACGCTTCGACACCTTAGCGAACGCAAGTGAGAAACCCATGAGCGTCACGGGTCTCTGTCAAATCTGCGAACGGCAGGAAGCCGAACACTCGTGTCCCAACTGCGGGACGCTCGCGTGCGAGGAACACTGGGACGAGGCGACCGGTCTCTGTGCGCAGTGCGCCGCGACGGTCGAACGCGGCGGGCGCGAGGGGACCGTCCGGCCCGACGACGTGGACGACGACGACGTGATGCGGTTCTGACCGCGGTGGCGAAAGCGGCCGCCGCTCCGGTCGCTCACCAGTGGCGGTCCGGTCGCTCACCGATGGCGGTTCAGTTGGCGCTTGAGTCGGCGGGCCGCTTCGCGGGCCGCCGCCGCGTAGTCGTCCTGCCCCCGTCGGCGGCCCCGGCCCGCGGTCTCACCGGCGTAGAGAACTTCTCGGGAGGTCTCGACCAGTCCGACGCCCGCGTCCGCGCCCGTCTCGGGCGCGGCGTGGGCGGCGACCGCGGGGTCGTTTCTCGCGCCGCCGACCACGAAGAACGGGCGTTCCGGCGCTCGCTCGCGGAGCGACTCGACTGCTTCGGTCGGCCCGCCGACGAGCAGTCCCACGTCGGCCGCGGCGTCGTCGGCCCACGACGCCACAAGACTCGCTATCTCCTCGGCCAGCGTCGGCGCTCCGTCGTCTCCCTCGTCGTCGGTACCTCCTTCCCGTTCTCCCTCGCAAGCGACGGGTCGGTCCTGCAGGTCCGCCGCGCCCGCGTTCGGCGTCCGGCAGGTCACGAACACGCCCACGTCGCGGTCGAGTAGCGGCGCGAGCGCGTCCCGGCCGAGGTACGGCGAGACCGTTACGGCGTCCACCGCGTCGAGCAGGTCGGCGTCGGGGTTCGGCACGTCGCCGTCCTTCGCGTCGAGGACGACGGGGACGCCGCGGCCCCGAGCGTAGGCGACGGTCTCGGCCAGCGCGGTCCACCCCTCGGCATCGGCGTAGAAGGCGGGCGAGACGGTGTACGCCGCGACGTGTTCGTGGGTCGCGTCTACGATTCGGCGGGTGAACGCCCGCCGGGGGTAGTCGTACTCCCGGCAGTCGTCGGGGAGGCGAGCGAGGACGGGATTCAGACCGACCGCGAGCGTCCCGTCGGTCGCTCGGATGCGGTCCCGGAGGCGGTCGAAAAACGCCATACGCGAGGTTGCGACGGCGCGGTCAAGGCTCTTGCCTTCGGACGGGGCGCGGCGCGGAGCGTCACGCCGAGTCAGCTCACGCCGCGTTTAGGATAACTATACCATTCTAAAGCGAATGATATTCATTCTTTCGGCAACGGAAAAGTGTCTCGGTCACGCGATGCCGACCAGACCGGTCTCGACGGCCACCGCGACGGCCGCGCCGAACGCGAGCGCACCCGTCGCCGGGTAGAGCGTGAACTTCCAGCGGGCCATCCCCGCGAGTCCGGCGGGTACCGACACCATCGAGCGCAGGACCGGGAGCAGACGACCCCACGGCACCGGACTCCGCCCCAGCGGTGGAACCACGCCGTCGCGCGCTCCAGTCGGTCCTTCGAGACCCGGAGTCGGCCGGAGTCGGGAACCGACTCGTCCGGGAGTCGCGCGTCCGCCGTGACCGTGCTACGACGACCTGAACACCGGAGACGCAGGGGACGCCTCGAAAGCCCCTGCCGTTCGCTCTACACCGCAAAAACCCGAAAGACCGTCTTTTCCTCGAAAGCCCCCGCCCGCTCGCCACCGGCAGACGTTCCTGCTCGCTTCGCTGTCCCCGAAAATCGGAGATTTTCGGGATGGAGCGAATCAGTGATTCCCAACAGCTCGCCAGAGCTTGCTCCGCCGGTGGACGAGCGAGGAGACCGGGAGGTGGGAGGTCCTCGGTCGCGGTGCCGTGCAGTCACGATACCGTCGCGGTCCGTACGGTCGCGGATACGGTAGCCGTCACTCGTCGTCGCTTCCGACGCCGATACCGCTGATGTCCTCCTCGCCATCGACCACCATCGGGCAGTCGGCCACGCGGAAGTGGCCGGTGTCGGGCATCGCCAGAATGTCGGTGCCCTCGTGGGTGCAGGCGAGGTCCGGCGGGTCGCCGAAGTGCGGGCACCCGTGGCAAGTCTCGGTCGGAATCGTGCGCACGTCGCGGTCGGAAGCGCTCGCGGCGGGGTCGGGAGAAGTCGTCTCGGCGACTTCGGTCGCGTCGGCGGACTCCGCCGTCGGCGCGTCGGCCGAGACTGCGGCCGTCGCGCCCTCGCCTTCGTCTCCTCTTTCGGCCAACTCCTCCCAGAGCTTCTCGCCGTCGATGTCGCCCACGTCCACCGACTCGAAGGCGTCGGTCTCGTCGCGCTTGCGCCGCCGTCGCTCGTCCACCGCCGAGGCAACGTCGGCCAGCGGTCCCTCTCGGGTCGGCGGGTCGTCGCGCTCGCCGCGGGTGGTCCCGGTTCGCTCGCGCACTTCCGCGGCGAGGTCCCCGAGCGGTTCGTCCCGACCGGCGCGGGTCCGGTCGTCTCGCCGGTCGGGGTCGTCGCGCCGGTCGCTCATTCGTCGTCCTCCGCCACGATGTCGTCGAGGGCCTTGCCGATGTCCCGCCCGTCGGCGTCCATCACGCTCCCGAGGTCCCAGTCGGCGCGCTCGCCCTCCAGCGCGGGCGGGTCGCCGACAACGAGTTTGGCCGACCCGAACAGGCCCTGTTTGGGTTCCACGTCGTTGAAGGTGCTGGCGCAGTGGGGGCACTTGGGTTCGGCGAGCAGGCCGACGTGGACCGTCTCCGAGCAGTGGCCGCACTTGGCGCTCTCGACGCCCCGGCGGTTGGCGAGGTGGGCGAGTTCGTCGGCGGCGGCGCGGGCGGCGTGGCGGGCCGCCAGCGTCTCGGTCTGGTCGCGCAGGTCGGTCGTCACCTCCGCGAGCGTCGTGAGTTTGGCTTCGAGGTCGTCGGTCGCGTCGGTCAGGTACTCCAGCACGTCCTCGTAGTTGTCGAAGCCGGTTTCGACCCGCTCGTCCAACTCCGAGACGGTCTCCGAGAGCGCGTCGAGTTCCTCGGCTAACCGGTCGGCGCGGTCGGCCACCTCCTCGGTCCGCCCGTGGAGTTCGGGGTGGTCGTGGTCGGCCGGAGCCTTCCCGTCGGTCTCGCGCTTGACCTGCACCACCCGCTCGCGCACGTCCTCGATTTTGTCCTCGAAGTCGTTCTCGGCGTACGCGAGGTCGGTCTCCACGTCGGCGAGGTCGGCCTCGACTTCGGCCAGTTGGGTCTCGAACTCCTCTCTGGTGGCCGCGAGGCGTTCGCCGAACTCCCGGCGGAGCGCGGCGAACGCCTCGCCGTTCTCGATGCCCTGAACCGAGTCGCCGTCTCGGAGTCGCGCGAGCAGTTCCTCGCGGCTCACGCCTAGCTCCTCGGCCTTCGCGTCTAACCACCCCTCCAGCGAGTCGTCCGGTGCCTGCGACGGCCCGCTGACATCTTCGCCAGCCATTCGGTTTCAGTTATCACAGCCTCAACTTAATGGTTGGCCTCTTTCAGCGCAAGCTGGTGGCCCATCGACACGATTTTTCCCCGCCGAGTCCGACGTTCGACCGACGACCACATGTCCGGTGACGACCACGCCACATCCGACGACGATGCCGACATCGACGCCGTGCTGTTCGACCTAGACGGGACGCTCGTGGAGTACGAGCGCCCGCCCGGAGAACTCCTCGACCTCGCCTTCGAGTCGGCCGGGGAGGACTCGTTTTTCGACGTAGGCGAGTACTTCGACCGGTTCGGCGACCACCTCGCGCCCGGCGTCTCCATCGCCGAGGGGCGTGCGAACTGCTTCGCGGAAATCGCCGCGGACCGCGGCCACGCCCCCGAACGCGGCCGGGCGGTCGCCGACGCCTTCGCCGCCGAACGCGACCACTCCCGAGTCGAGTGTCTGCCCGGCGCGCGCGAGACTCTCGACGAACTCGCCGACGACCACGCCCTCGGCGTCGTGACCAACGGTCCGCCCGAGATGCAGACCACGAAACTGGAGGCCGCGGGACTCGCCGACTGCTTCGAGACTGTCGTCTTCGCGGGCCACGACGCCGCCGCGAAACCCGACCCCGAACCTTTCGAAGTCGCGCTCGCGGACCTCGGCGCGACGGCCGACCGAGCGGTACACGTCGGCAATTCGCTATCCTCGGACGTGGCGGGCGCGCACGCCGCGGGAGTCGGGTCGGTGTGGGTGCCTTCCGAGGAAGGCGTCGAACCGGACCCGGAACCGCACTACGCGCTCTCGTCGCTGGAGCGACTCGCGGACTCCGAGCGACCGTGGAAATCCGACTAGCGGAGGTCGAGCAGGTTCGCCGCGACTATCACGACGCCCGCCACCGCGAGCAACGCCGACAGCAGGTCGCCAGTCGTGAGGTACCCGTAACCGCCCCACACCGCGACCCCGGCGAAGAACGCCACCTGCCAGCGTGGGGTGTCGATAATGTCCCGGAGGACGCCCGCGAGGAGCAGGGCCGTGAGGTAGACGCCGAACACCGCCGAGACGAGTCCGTCGCCGCTCTGCACCGCGACGGCGAGACCCGCGGCGCTCAGGACGAACAGGACTCCGGCCAGAAGCGTCGTCGCCAGTTCGACCGCCCGGTCTCGGTTCACGGGTTCTACTTGGGGTTCACGTCGGTCACGGTGCCGACGCCCTTGCTCTGGCCCTCGCGGAAGACGAACCGCTGGCCCTCCTTGACGAGGTAGGGCCGGAACTTGAACCGGACCGTGGTGGTCCCCGAGTCGCCCGGCAGGAGTTGGCCCTCGTGGGGGTGGAAGGTCGCGGCCTCGCTCACGGTTTCGAGGTGGATGACCGGTTCGTAGCCGTCGCCGATGCGGGTCGGGTGGTTCAGGACGACGACTTCGGCCTCGAACTCCCGGACCGGTTCGGGGTCGGCCTCCTTCGGGAGCAGGACCATCCCGCGCTCTACGTCGGTCTCCCGGACCCCCTTCAGCGCGATGCCGACGATGCGGCCCGCCTTGGCCTTGTCCACGCGGTGGTAGTGCATCTCGATGGACCGGACTTCGACCTCTCGAAAGTCACCGTCGGCCATCGGTCCCAACAGGAGTTCGTCGCCCGCCTCGACTTCCCCCGACATGATGGTCCCCGAGGCGACTGCGCCGACCCCAGTCACCGAGTAGCTTCGGTCGATGTACATCCGGAAGTCCCCGGAGTCTGCGGTCGTCTTCGGCAGGCGTTCGAGCAGTTCGTCCAGCGTCTCCAACCCCTCCATCGTGACCGCGCTGGTCGTCAGGACCGGCACGACGCTCCCGCCGATTTCCTCGATTGCGGCGTCCACGCCGTGGCGCTCGATTCGGAGCGGGGTCTTGCCCACGTCCCGGAGCAGTCGCTCGACTTCGCGCTCGACTTCGGCGACGCGCTCGTCGTCCACCACGTCGGCCTTCGTGATGACGACCATCGTCGGCAGTTCCGTGGCGAGCAAGACCCCGAGGTGTTCGCGGGTGGTCTTGGTCGGGCCGTCGTCGGCGGCCACGGTCAGCAGGCCGTAGTCGAGTTTCTGGCCGACCAGCCCCCGAATCGTGGTTCGAAGCCACGGTTCGTGACCCACCGTGTCCACGAACGAGACGAGTCGGTCGGACTCCTCGACCACGCGGGCGCGGTCGGACTTCCGGTGGGGGTTGTCCATCCGAACCGGGCCGTCGCCGTCGAAGCCGTAGACGCCGTAGGAGAGGTCCGCCGACAGGCCGCGCTCGACTTCGTGGGGTTGCACGTCGAGGTAGCCCCGCGTGCCGCCCTCGCCGTCGTCGGGTTGGCCGGTCACGAGCGACCCGACCAGCGTGGACTTGCCGTGGTCCACGTGGCCCGCGGTGCCGACCACGATGTGTTCGCTGTCTGTGTCGAGCATCGCGCCCTCCCGAATCGTCGCCACGCCGACGAGTCCGTCGGTACTCTGCTCGGCGTCCCGGTCGGTCACGAACAGCTCGTCAATCTCGCTGGCCGACCCGTCGGCGTCGATGCCCCACGTCTGTACGTCTTCGATGTGGGCACCCGCTTCCTCGGCGAGCAGACTGAGTACGTCCATCGACTCCGAGAAGGCCTCGTGGCTGATTCCGGCGATGCCGCCGTCGTCGGTCACGCCGACGACGTAGGTGGCTTCGCCGTCGCCCGACAACACTCGATGTCTGAGTTGGGCCGCGAGACTCTCCATCCGTCCCTCTGTGAGGTGGAGTTCCTTGGTGAGTCGCTCTTTGAACTCGACGCTCCCGCCCTCCTGTTCGCCGCGTTCGAGCGCGCTTCGCAAGACGGCCCGGTTAGGGCACATACGACGGGGTTAGGTCGGAGTCGCCAAAAGCCTTGCCCGGATTGGGACGACTCCGTTCTGCACGCTAACGGGGTGTTCGACCCGGTTTCGGTGCGATTCGACTCGCCCGCCGTCCTACCGCTGGGTCACGTTGACCGCGAGGTTCGGGTCGTGGTCAAACGAGACGGCGATTGGTTTGTCGGAGGCGTTCCGTTCGTAGACCAGCGTCCCGGTCGTCCCCTTCGGCACCGAGAACACCGTCCACCCGACGTAGTTGGTGCCCGGTGAGATGGCGAAGTCCACGAAACCGTCGTGTTCGTTGAGCGGTTGGTGGCTGTAGGTCCGGTTTTCGGTCCGGAGTTTGAACCCGGCCTGTCGCACCTTCGCGCTCTTCTCGCCGGTGTTGTTGACGCTCATCCGGACGAGAACGAACTGCTCGCCGCGCGGTGCGTGGTAGGCCCGCCCGTCGCTCTCGTTGGGGTCGATGGTGTCTACTACCTTTGCGTTCCACGAGACGGTGACGTTGGTCGTGCTGTTGGCGGGCGCGACGGATTCGGCCGAGATGGGCGCGCCGCCACCGCCGCCGCCGAGGAAGGGTATCGACGGGCCGACGAGAACACCCACGGCGAGCAAGGCGACTACCACGACGACCCCGAGTGCGGGTTTCGTCGGGACCGAAACGTCGGTGTCGCCGAGCGCACCCGAGACCAGCGACGACGCTCGCTCGCTCACCGCCTTCAGCGAGTCGAGGGGTGAGTCGCCGTCGCCGCCGGACGGTACGTCGCCGCCGCCGTACTCCTCGGCGAGGTCAATCCACTCCTTGCGCTTGAGTATCTGTGCGATGCCCTCGGCGTCGAGGAGTTCGACGCCGGACCCCTGTGAGACCTTCTCTGCGTCGTCCGAGAACGTCCCCGCGGTGACGATTGCCGCCTCCGCGACTTCGTACTGCTGGCAGAGCGAGGCGAACTGCTGGACTTGCTGGCCGCCGACTTCGCCGTCGTCGCCGCGGGCCCACAGCAGTCCCTCCTCGCCGGACTGAGGTCGCTGGACCGCGACGAAGACCCGGCCGTCGTCGCGCTTGACCTGTGTCTGCCAGCCCTGCCGCTCCCAGAGGGCCGCAACGAACTGCCCGAAATCCGACTGGTCCATTCCCTGCAACATGATTTCACCGCGGGGGAACCGTGTTCGACTTCATATCCTCAGCCCCTGTATAAAAAACATCGGCCCTACCGCCGTCGGGCGGCTAACAGGGTGGCCGCCACCACCGCGACGATTGCTCCGATTCCGTCGAAACCGGGGACTGGGCCGCCACTTCCACCGCTCCCGTCTTCGCTCTCCTCGACGGGTCGCTGTGTCAGCGGCTTGCCAGTACCGTTCACCGCACGCTGAGTGAGACCGTCGGGCGTCGTTGTCGTCGCGTTGGTCGTCGCGTTCGGCGGGGTCGTGGTCGCGTTGGTCGTCGCGTTCGGCGGGGTCGTCGTATTCGGCGGGGTCGTCGTCTCGTTCGGCGACCCTCCCTTCGACGGGGCCGAGTCGTTCGCAACCATCGCCGGGACGGTCTCTTTCTGGTCCACGAGGCGAATCTCGAACCTTCGTCCGGGACGCAGTTTCGAGAAGTTGAACGTCGCTTGGAACGTCCGGTTCTTGGAGACAGTCACCGTCCGCGGATAGAGGAAGGGGTCGGTGCCGGTGTCGCGCGCCGAGATGTTGATTTTCGTGCCGGGCGTCAGGGTGGTCGAGCCGTTTATCGTGGTCTCGTTCGCCACGACGACTTCCTTGCCCGGTCCCCTTCGCTCCACGAGGACTCGGCGCTCGGCGACCCGAAACTTGGTCGAGACGTTCTGTTTCTTCTTCGCCAGCGAACTCCCTTTCGGGATAACGAACGACGCTCGGTACTTGTCGCCGGGTTCCACGTCGTCCTCAGCGGTGTCCACCGCGAGGTAGAACCCCTCGAAGTCACCGCCGGTGATGACCCGCTCTACCGTCGCGCCGGTGAAGTCGTTGCTCCGCCCGTTCATCGGCGGGTTGGTCTGGACGAAATCGACCCGCATCCCGGACTCGCCGTCGCCGTCCAGCAACGACTTTTCGAGCGCACCCCGGACGCCGGTGGCGTTGACGCGCAGGAAAAACCAGTCGCCGTAGGCCACCGAGTCGCGCCACGGCGGGACCGTCGCGTTCCGTACGTCGGCGCTCGAATTTAGCTTCGACACGTCGAGGGCCTCGGGCGCGATGCGCGCGGAGATGTTGTAGGTCGCGCGCTTCTCGACGACGAACGCCCCGAGCGCGCGCTCTTGGCCCTGTATCGTGACGTTCATCTGGTACTCGGCGGTGTCCAGCGCCCCGTCTATCGACTGGGTGAGGAGCGCCCGATTCCGGACGGAGCCTTTGGCCGCCCACACCATCTCCGAGACGGGATACGTCGCGGACCGACCGGCTTTGAAGGTGTTGAGCCGTAGTTTGGTCGTCCCCTTCTTGACGCCGACCTGCAACCAGAATCCCTGCTCGGCCGACCCGAGGTTGACCGTCGCCGATTGGGAGGCTTTGACGGTGATGTTCGCCACGTCGCCGCGTTGCTCGTAGACGACGCTCTCGACGAACGAGGCGTTGGTTTCGGCGCTCGCAACCGAACTCGCACCAATCGACGGCGCGACTGTCGCCGCGAGTAGGAGGGTCACGACGGCGACGACGCGGTACTGCGGAGGTCTCGCTGACATGGCGGGGTGAAAGTTAGCGAGGTGTTATGACCCATCCGTAATAAATCCGCTTGGTGATAGTCCGCGACTGCGCGGTGTGAGACCGGGACTTCGGGGAGTCGCCGCCGCCGACGAGTCGTCGGCGGCGACAGTCCCGCGCTCAGCGTCGCTCTTGGAGTCGCTCGTAGGCTTCTTTCACGCGCTTGAACTCGGCCTCGTCGCCGGACTCGCGGTCGGGGTGGACCGACTTGACTTTCTCGCGGTAGGCCCGCTTGACCTCCTCGGCGTCGGCGTCGGTGTCGAGTCCGAGGACGCGGTAGTCTTCGGCCGCGGTGGGTCCGGGGTCGCGCCCGACTCGCGCGCCGTCCGCGCGCGCTCGCTGGCCGCGCGCTCGCTGACCTCGGCCACCTCGCGCGCCGAACCCGCCGCGGTCGGCGTCGAACCCGCCGCGGCGCTCGGAGTACGACTCGCGGGGACCCGCGCCGAACCCGCCTCGTTCGGTCGCCGTGCGCTGGTAGCGCCCGGCCCGACCGCTCTCGACTCGCTCGCGGAGGCGACCGCTGGCTTGGTACCAGACGAGGTACGCGGCGGCCGCGAACGGGATGGCGATGGCGAGCAACGCGGGAGTGTAGACGAACGCCAGCACGAACTCGAGGGTGGCGATGCCCGCGAGAACCGCCGCCAACCCGAACAGGAGACGGTCTTGTTGCACGTGTGGGGGTTGGTGGCGCGGGATTGTAAGCGTCCCGCTACTCGGGGCGGTGTCGTGACGAACGCAGTGAGTCACGGCTCGTGGGAGCGAAGCTCCCACGGTGCCGTGCGGTCTTCATGGGTTCGAGCCTGACGCTAGCTTCCTCCGGACTCCCGTCGGATGACTCACGTCCTCTCGCCCTCGTCGTCCACGTCCCCGCAACTCACCTCTCCAACAACCGTCGCACAACGCCGACATAGCAAGACCCATCCCGGCCCGCCACCAACCCCCCGGACATGAACGAAAGCGCCGAGGAGACCAAAATCGAGTGGCGCGAGTGGGGCGAAGACGCCTTCGAGGAGGCCCGGAACGCCGACAAGCCCGTCTTGCTCTCGCTCTCGGCGACGTGGTGTGCGTGGTGTCACGAGATGGACCGCGAAGCGTACAGCAACCCGATGGTCGCCGCGAACGTCAACGACTCGTTCGTCCCGGTTCGGGTGGACATCGACCGCCAACCGCGGGTTCGGGAGCGGTACAACGCGGGCGGGTTCCCCTCGACCGTCTTCTGCACGCCTGACGGCGACCTGCTCACCGGCGCGACCTACCTCGGTATCGACGGGATGCGGAAGGTCGTCCAGCGCGTCCGGGACCTCTGGACCCACAAGGGCGAGGACGCCGCCCGCATCCCGCGGAGTCTCCGCGAGGACCCGCCGGTCGGGGACCTCTCGCCCGACATCGAGCGACTCGTCGCCGGGCAGTTGGACGAGAAGTTCGACGACCAGTTCGGCGGGTGGGGCGACAGCGAGAAGTTCCCGCTCCCGCGGACCGCGGAGTTCGCGCTGAAGCGCGAGCGCGAACAGGCGCTGGCGTCGCTGTCGGCGGTCCGCAAGCACCTCTACGACGACTACGACGGCGGTTTCTTCCGGTTCGCCGAGGGCCGCGACTGGTCGGAGGTCCACCACGAGAAACTGGCCTCGACCAACGCCGCCCTCGTTCGGGCGTTCGCCAACGCGTACCTCTACACCGGCGACGAGGAGTACCGCGACCCGGCCGAGCGCACCGTGGAGTACCTGACCGCCACGCTCTGGAACGGCGAGGCCTTCGGCGGGAGTCAGGCCCCCGGCGCGAGCGACGACCCGAACGTCAGCGAGTACTACGCACTCGGGCCGACCGACCGGGAGACCACCGACGCGCCCGCGGTGGACCGGACGGCGTTCGCCGACGCGAACGCGATGGTCGCCGACGCTCTGCTGACCTACCACGCCTACACGGACGACGAGCGTGCGCGCACGTACGCCGAGCGAGCGCTGGACTACGTGCTGTCAGAACTGGTCGAGGGCGGCGAAGTGACCCACTTCGACGCCGGGAACGAGGCGGACGAGCGGAGCGAGTCCGGTCTGCTGGCCGACCACGCCCACCTGCTGGGTGCGCTCACGACCGCACGGCAGGTCACGGGCGACGAAGCGTACCTCGACGCCGCCCGCGAGGTGGCCGACTACGCGCTCGACCGACTCCGGGCCGAGGGCGACGACTCGGGCGCGTTCGTGGACGGTCCCCGCGAGGGACCGGGCCTGCTCGACCGACCGCTCCGACCGCTCGACCACAACGCCGAGATAGCCGACGCGCTGACCGACCTCGCGCTGTTGACCGGCGAAGACCGCTACCGGGAGGCCGCAGAGGGCGCTGTCGCGGCGTTCGCCGACGCCGCCGACCGCTTCGGGGTGCAGGTCGCGGCTTACGCCACCGCCGCGGCGCGACTCTGCCGGGACCCGCTCGTCGTCGAAGTCGCCGACGACGCGGGGTCGGACCTCCACCGCGCCGCGCTCCGGGTCGCCGACCACGAGAAGGTCGTGATTCCGGGCGTCGGGGCCGAGTCCGACGAGCAGGGGACCGCCTACGTCGTCGTGGACGGCGAGCGAAGCGAGGCCGTGACCACGCCCGAGGAACTGAGCGAGCGAGTCGCCGAGCTGACCGAGTAGACGACTTTTCCCTCCTTCTTCTCTCTTCGCGCTCGGCCGACCAATCCACTGCAAACGCTCGACCGACCAACCGATAGGGGGGATAAAGGGGCCGCGCGCTCGGCGAACCCCGGCGACGGAAGGACCGCAGGGAGGAACGGAGTGACGACCGAGGACCGCACCGAGCCGCGGGAGTCGAGCGCGCGGGGGCTTTCGAGACGTTCACTGCGTCTCCGGTGTTTGCGGTCGCTGTCACGATGCAGAGCGACCGGGCGGGGGATTTCGAGACGTTCACACGTCCGTCACCCCTAGAACTAAGTAGGAGTGTAAAGTAGACTTTACTGTAAAGCGTACTTTACGACAAGCCCGCTTTACACCTACTCCACGTCCATGACACGAACTACGCACTCCGAACGCGGTCCGCTCGCCAAGAAACGACTGTATCGACGCCTAATGGTCGGGTTCCTCCTCGGCGGCGTCGGTCTCGGCCTCCTGCTCAGGGAGGTGTTGGGCTACCCGCTCGCCAGCGAAGCGGTCTACTGGGTCGGCGTCGCCGGGTTCCTCGCCGTCTGGCAGGGCACGTCGCTGTCGCTGTTCGACGAGCGAGACCGGGCGCTCGAACGGCGAGCGAGTCAACTCACGCTGACGCTACTCGCGCCGGTGTTAGCCGTCGCCGCGTCCGTCGCGCGCGTCCTCCCGCGGGTGAGCGACTACACCGTTCCCGCGGCGGTGTGGCCCGCGCTGTACGGGTTCGTCGGCGTCTACGCGCTGTTCGGCGTGGTCTACCTCGCGCTTCGCTACCGGCCATGAGGAACGAGGTCCGGGAGCGACGGAGCGCCGAGGGCATGAGCCAGTCGGACCTCGCGGCCGCGGTCGGGGTCACGCGCCAGACCATCAACGCCATCGAACGCGACCGGTACGACCCGTCCATCGAACTCGCGTTCGAACTCGCCCGGCACTTCGACTGCCGCATCGAAGACCTATTCGACCCGGAACTCGACGGCGACGGGTCGGCCGACGGCGAAGAGTGAGGCGACGAGTCGAACGCTAAATATTCCTAAATCGTTGCTTTAGAAATCTAAATATTTCTTAGGTGTGTGTATACGTTTCCCTCACGGCCCTACCGACGCGCGTGCGTCTCGCACGCGCGTCGTGATGCCGTCTCAACAACAAACGAAGCGAGAGTTTATAGGGTCGGCGCGTCTGGCTACCCACATGGCGAGTCTACGAGACCTCGGCCTCTCCGAGTACGAGGCCCGAGCGTATCGGTCGTTGTTGGACGCGGGACCGACAACTGCCAAAGAGTTGTCGCGGGCGAGCGACGTACCGATGGGCCGAATCTACGACGTGCTGAGCAGTCTGGAGACCCACAACCTCGCGCGGTCCCAGAGCGCGAGTCGGCCCAAGAAGTACGTCGCGGTCGAACCCGAAACCGCGTTGAACCGCCTGCTGGACGACAAACTCGAAGAACTCGAAGAGCAGGCCGAGCAGTACGAGGGCATCGTGGACGACCTGACCGAGGAACTCGACGCCGCCGAACCGGTCGAAGAGGGGTTCTGGACCGCGGCGGTGGGTCCCGAGGAATCGACGGACCTGCTGGTCGAGCGACTCGACGCGGCCGACGACCGAATCGTGATGGTCGCCGGGGATTCGTCGGCCCAGTTCGACATCGGCGACGTGGGTGACCTCGTGGCCAAGCACCTCGAAGCGGCGCTGGACCGCGGCGTGAAGGTGTCGTTGCTCATGACGCCGGAACTCGTGGAGACGCTCCCGCCGAGCGTCGGCGAACGCTACACCGAGACGTTCGCCGACCACCCCGAGTTCG
This sequence comes from Halorussus caseinilyticus, assembly GCF_029338395.1. Lineage (NCBI taxonomy): Archaea > Methanobacteriati > Methanobacteriota > Halobacteria > Halobacteriales > Haladaptataceae > Halorussus > Halorussus caseinilyticus. Next base: position 2,410,071 of record NZ_CP119809.1, on the reverse strand, counting down.
CGGTCCGGACGACGGAGGGTCTGCAGGGAACGTTCAACCTCATCGACGACGTGGAGGTGTGCGTCGAGGTAGCGAATCCCCTGAACCCCGGCGAGGCGTTCGCCATGATAGACATGAAAGACCCCGAGTTCGCCGCGGGCGTCCGAAAGAAGTTCGCGCCGCGCTGGGAGGAGGCTAAACCGCTCTCGTTCGGCGGTCTCTGACCGCGCTCGGCTCCACAAACGACGTGTCCGGGTGGACGACGCGCTACTTCCGGAACGCCGACCGGATGTAGCGACTGACCGGGAAGAGGGCTTCGCCGAGTCGGTCGCTGAGACCCGTCGGTTTGGCGTAGACGACCACCGGGACGCCGAGGTCGTCGGCCCGGTCGATTACTCGGTCGGGCGTCGAACCGAGGACCCACCGCCGGAGCAGGCGAGTCCGGGACGCGCCGATGAACAGCGGTCCGCCGTTCTCGGCCGCCGTCGTGACCAGTCCCTCGGCCACGGTGTCGGCCTCGACTTCGTGGGCTTCGACCGACAGGTCGTCGGGGAAGGCGTCTAGGGTCCGCCGGATGTTCTCGGGGGTCCCGCCGCCTCCGGCGGGGTTAACGTTGACGACGTGAATCGCCGCACCCGACTTCCCGAGCGAACTCACCAGCGAGACCATCGAGTCGTGGTGGGGGCCGCCGCCCGCGCCGATGGTGACGACATCCAGACCGTCCAAGTCCTCGGTCTCGAACCCCTGCGTGAACAGCACGTCGCAGGGCGCGTCGTACTCCACCGTCTCGGTGACTTCGTAGTGTTCCTCGGGATAGCCCATCAGTACGAGGTCCACGCCGTCGTCGCGGGCGGTCTGGTTGATGTCGAAGCCGATGTCCCGCGAGATGTGTCCCTCGACCGTGTACTCGGCGTCCACGTCCACGCTTTCGAGGCGCTCTACGAGTCTGTCGGCGCGCTTCTCGGCGTCGTCTTGGACCATCTCGTAGGGCGTCTGGTCGGGGATGTGGGTGACGTTGACGACCTGTAGCATCGGGTTCTCGGCCCGCGCGTTCGCCAGCGTCGCGGCCAGTCGTACGTGGACCGGCGCGCGGTCGATTCGCGCCACCGGGACGAGGACCCGGAAGCGGTCCCCGGACTCGGCGGGGGTCCCGGTCTCAGACGTGCCTTCGACACCTCCGGCCGTCCGGTCGGCACCGGTGCGGTTGACCGTCTCACCGCCGCTGGTTCGGACCGGTTGGTGACGGCCCACGGCCTCTTTCGTGAGTTCCGCCACGTCGGGCGCGCCGCCCCACGCGAGGTACGCGGCCACGAGCGCGAGTTCGATAGCCACGCCGATGACGATGCCCTTCGGCGGTAGGTTCGTGATGAGCGCGACGTTGGCGACGATGCCGAGAATCGGCACCCACGGCGAGAACGGCACTTCCAGCGGGCGGTCCATGTCGGGGTAGCGCCGCCGCGAGAGGATGAGCGCGACGTTGACCACCGCGAGCGGGCCGAGCAGGTTGAGGTTGGCGAACCCGGTCAGCGCGTCGAGTCCGAGATTGAGAACGCCGAGGCCACCCTCGGCGGGAAACAGCGACATGAACACGAGGATGAGAGCGGAGATGGTTCCCGTCACCGAGACGACGCTCCAGAACGGCGTCCCGTACTCGGGGTGGACGCGGCTAAACCGCCGGGGTGCTTGGCCCTGCCGACCCATCAGCGACCCGATGCCCGACGCCGCCAGAATCGAGGCGTTCGACGCCGACACCATGCTGAAGATGGCCCCGGCCACGATGAGCCACTTGCCGAAACTCCCGAGGAACGCCGCGGCGACCTCCCCCATCGCCGTCTCGCCCTGCCGGGCCACGACTTCCGCCGGAATCGGCGAGTTGACCATCGCCACGATGACGAAGATGTACAGAATCGTGACCGTGAGGATGCTCGCGCCGATTGCCTTCGGGACGACCCGCCGCGGTTCGATGATTTCGCCCGCGCTGGCCGCGATTGCCGAGAACCCGAAGAAGGTGATGAACGCCACCGCCGCGATTTGGACGATGCCGCCCGCGTTCGTTTTGAACTCCCCGGCGAAGGTACCGACCGCCTGCGTCGGTCCCTCGAAGGCGAACGCCCCGGCGATGAACACCAGCAGGACCGCCACCTTCGCGGCGGTCACGAGGACCTGAAACGTCCCGCTCTCCTCGGTCCCCTGCGCGTTGAGGTAGCCCAACAGAACCGCGGCCGTGATTGCGACCGCACCGTGGGGAATCGGAACGCCGTGCGGGATGATGAACTGGTGGAACCACTCGCCCATCGTGGCGAGGTAGAACGCCGTGGTCGCGCAGTAGCCCATGAACAGGGACGCTCCGACCGCGAACAGGAGTTTGTCGTTCTCGAACGTCCGCGACGAGAAGAGGTAGCCCCCGCCGTTCTCGCTGTAGATGGAGGCGAACTCGGAGTACGACGCCGCGGTGATGCCCGCGATGACCGCCGCGAGGACGAACGAGATGACCGCACTACTCCCGACCACCGCCACGGCCGTCCCCGACAGCGAGAAGATACCCGCGGCTATCATCGTCCCCAAACCCAGCGCGAACGCGACCCGGAAACCCAACGTGCGAGTGTGTTCTGCCATCCGTCGCTCTGAGGAAAGTTCGACTCGTGCGCTAACGAAAGTGTTGGCCGTCGTTCGGCGAATCGGCCGACAGAGCCACTATATCTTCCGGGAGAGAGGTGTCTGTTCGGTCTTTCGGCGCGTGACGACGGACCGACCGGAAAAAGTCGCGCCGCCCGTCGCGGTAACCCCGGCGTGAAGTCGGTTCTATCCCGCGTTGCGCTCGGAAACGTCGCGTTTCTCGCGTGAACTTCGGTTGATTCGGTCCGACCGGGCGAAAGACGGGTTGAGGAGCGTCCGGGTTCAAACCCTCGGAGCGCAACGACTCGACCGGGGTGTGGAACCAATGACCGACTCTGCGGACGACGGGGAATCGAACATCGACCGACGGACCGTACTGGGAGCGACCGCCGCGGGACTCGCGGGGAGCGCACTGGCCGGAAACGCCAGTGCCGAGGGATGGCGCGAAATCACGTTTTGCGCGGCCGGAGACGAGACGTTCTCCTACGAGGTCAGCGTGACCGGCGAAGTCGAGCGCGGCGGGACCTACGAGACCGACCCCGGCGACGAACTCGTGGACGAGAACACCGGCCGCGGGGCCGTCGCCGAGGGGCGGTGCGACAGTTGGCTCTTCACGGGCGAACCCACCGACCTGCAACTCGACGGGCCGGGAAGGGTGTTCGTGGACGGCGACCTCTTCGAGGACACGACCGAAGACGACGAGCAACTGCCCAACACGATAACCGTCGAGGGCGAGGGTCCGAAGGCCAACTACAAGTTCCGGGTCAGCGGACGGGTCGAGGCGGCCGAGAACGCCGAATCCAGCGACGAGATTTCCGACTCGAACGTGGTCCGGGGCGTCGTAGACGGCGGGTTCGACGTGTATCGCTACTCCGGGGCCGTCGCGTTCGACGGGGCCGACGCGCCGGTGACGGTGACGCTGGACGTGAACCCGGACTGAGACGGCGTGTCGCTCGCGCCGACGCCGGAACGAGGGTGGAACCGGGACGAAAGCATAAACCGGCGCGCGTCGTGTCGGTGACCATGAATCGGGAGCGACGGGCGGTCCTGCGAGGGATAGCCGCCCTGACGGTGGGAGCGGTCGGAAGCGGCGCGGCGGCCGAAAACGGAGTGACGGCCGAGCGCGGACCGGCGGCCGACGGCGCGTCTGCGCCGTCGGCCCGCCAAGAGGTAGACACCTCGCTCGCGCCGGGGGTGACGCTGTTCGACCTGAACGGCGACGGTTCGTACACCGCGACGGTCGAGGCGGGCGACGACGCGCGCGACGAGGCCCACCCGCGGCCGATTCACGTCACGTCGGGCGGGAACTCGACGGTCGATTACGCGGCGTCGATAGCGGCCCCGAGTTCCGAGACGACGCTGGGCGGTCTCGGCGAACTCGCCTACGACTACTACGAGGGACCGAACAACGTCAACCCGGACGACTCGGGGGCGCTCGCGCCAGACGAGACGTTTCTGGTGGTCGAGAACGCCGACGGCCGACACGGGATGTACCTGACCGCCGACGCGGGCGGCGGCGACGAGCGATGGACCACCTTCGACGTTCTCGCCCGGATGCGCGGGGACACCGCCGGGACGAGTCGCTGGTTCGAGTACACCGAGACCGAAGGGGGCGAGAGCGCGACGTTCGACGACGTGATAGCGCGGTTCGGCGACGACGCCCGACTCGTCCGAGTCGGGGTGGGCCACGGCAACGCGGTCAACCCGGCCACGCTCGACCTCTACTACGACAACCTCGTGATAGACGGCCGAACCAGCCGGTTTCCGGTCTCGGTGACCAAGCGCGTCTCGCAGTCGCGCACGGCCTGAGACCGAGAGCGCGACCGGCGCGCCGGTCGCGCGCGCCACGAACCGACAGTCATAATTCGTTCCGAAAGACGCATTTAGATTTCTCAAAGAATAATATATAATTGCCCAAAGCACGGTATACGTTTTTCGCCCGCCGTCGCCGACAACTCGTCGGCGACGGCGGGCGAATCCGGGTTCGGACGGTTCCCGGCCGGAATTTTGCTCACGGCGTCGGGACCGGCGAGTCGCGCCGCCGTCCGAGAAAGGAAATAATCATACGGTGGGGCTTGCAACAGCCTTCAAGAATGACGGAGGGTACTGATGCGCGTTATCATCATCGGCGCAGGTGAGGTCGGCTCCTCCATCGCGGCGAGTCTCGCGGACACCCACGAAGTCGTCGTCGTGGACGTAGACGGCGAACGAGTGGACGCTCTGACCTACTCCGAGGACGTGCTGGCCATCCAAGGCGACGGCACGTCCATCTCGACGCTCCGGGAGGCGGGCATCGACGAGGCCGACATGATGATTGCCAGCACCGACGACGACGAGACGAATCTGGTCGCCTGCGGCACCGCCAAGACCGTGGACGACCCGTTCACCATCGCGCGAGTCAAGAACGTCGATTACCTCGAAACGTGGCAACACGCCGCCGACCGGACCGCGTTCGGCGTGGACTTCATGGTGTGTACGAACCTGCTGACCGCCCAAGACATCGTTCGGGTCATCGGCCTGCCAGCCGCGCGCGACGTGGACCCGTTCGCGGGCGGTACCGTCCAGATGGCCGAGTTCGAGGTGGGCGAGAGCAGTCCCGTCGCCAACCAGACCGTCAGCGAGGCCGACCGCTTCGACTCGCTGACGTTTGCGGCACTCCTCCGAAACGGCGACGTGGAGATTCCCCGCGGGGAGACGGTCATCCGGGCCGACGACAAGGTGGTCGTCATCGGAAGCCCCGAGAGCGTCCAAGAGTTCGCCCACGAAATCGCGCCCCGCGAGACGCCCTCGCGCAACGAGGATTTGGTCATCATCGGCGGGAGCGAAATCGGCTATCACACCGCTCGACTGCTCGAAGAGCGGGGTCTCCACCCGCGACTCATCGAACACGACCACGACCGGGCGCGCGAACTCGCCGAGGAGTTGCCCAACACCGTGGTCATGGAGAACGACGCGACGGACGCCGAGTTCCTCGCCCGCGAACACGTAGACGAGGCCGACGCCGTGGTCGCCGCGCTCGAAAGCGACGAGAAGAACCTGCTCGTGTCGGTGCTGGCCAAGCAACTCGGCGCGCACCGGACCGTCGCAGTGGTCGAGTCCGGCGAGTACGTCAGCGTCTTCGAGACGGTCGGCGTGGACGTTGCGGTCAACCCTCGGGAAGTCACCGCCGAGGAGATAACCAGATTCACCCGCGAACTCCACACCGAGAACGTCGCGCTCATCGAGAACGACAAGGCCGAAGTTCTCGAAGTCGAGGTGGACGACGAGTCGGTCCTCGTGGGCCGACCCATCCGAGAAGCGGTGGCCGACCTGCCCGAGGGGTTCATCGTCGGGGCCATCACCCGCGACGAGTCGTTCGTCGTGCCCCGCGGTGACACCGTGGTCGAACCGGGAGACCACGTGGTCGTCTTCGTGGACAGAGACGCGCTGGAAGCCGTCACCGAGAAACTATGAACCTGCGCGTCGATTGGCGCGCCAGCAGTAGTCTGGTCGGCACCGTGGTCAAGTGGTTGGCCGTGGCGATGGTGTTTCCGCTCGCGCTCGCAGTCTTCTACGGCGAGGGCGTGACGACGTTCCTCGCGTCGATGGCGCTGGCGGTCGGTATCGGGTGGGGTCTCGAACAGTTGGACGACGACCCCGACCTCGGCGCGCGCGAGGGCTTTCTGATGGTCGCGCTGACGTGGCTAGCGGTCTCTATCGTCGGTGCGACGCCCTACGTCATCGCCGGAGAGGGGACGGTCGCACACCCCGTCAACGCCATGTTCGAGTCGATGAGCGGGTTCACTACCACGGGGGCCACCGTGATGAAGAACATCGGGTTCGAGGACCACTCGCGGGCGCTGATGATGTGGCGCCAACAGACCCAGTGGCTCGGCGGCATGGGCATCGTCGTTCTCGCCGTCGCCATCCTGCCCGAACTCTCGGTGGGTGGCGCGCAACTGATGGACGCCGAAGCGCCGGGACCGGGCATCCAGAAACTCACGCCCCGAATCGCCGAGACCGCCCGCGCGCTCTGGCGGGCCTACCTCGGTATCACCGCGCTGGAAGTCGTCTTGCTGTTCTCGCTCCACCTCGCCGGTCTCGCGCCGAACATGACCCTCTACCAGTCGGTCGCCCACGGGTTCACCACGATGGCGACCGGCGGGTTCTCGCCCGCCGCCCGGAGCATCGAGGCGTTCTCTGCCGCGGTCCAGTGGCTCATCGTCCCGTTCATGGTGGCCGCGGGGACCAACTTCGCGCTGTTCTGGCACGCGCTGAACGGCGAACCCGAGGTGTTCGGAGAAGACACGGAGTTCCGATTCTACGTCGGCGTGCTGGCGGTGTTCTCGGGACTGCTCGCCGTCCTGCTGTTCACCGGCGGAACGGCCGAACAAGCCGCAGTCAGCCCTCTCGCGGGCGAGTTCGAGAAGTCGCTTCGTCACGCCGTCTTTCAGGTGGCCTCGCTCGTGACGACCACGGGGTACGCCAGCATGGACTTCAACACGTGGGGGAGTCCGGCCCAGTACGTCCTGTTCGTGGCGCTGTTCGTCGGCGGTTCGGCGGGTTCGACCGGCGGAGCCATCAAAATCGTGCGCTGGCTGGTCATCCTGAAGTCGCTCAAGCGTGAGTTGTTCACGACTATCCACCCCGAGGCGGTCCGGCCGGTCCGACTCGGCGGCCGGTCGCTGGACGAGCGCGCGGTCCGGGGCATCTACGCGTTCACCCTGCTCTACTTCGTCATCTTCTTCGTCGCGACGATGGTGGTCTACCTCGACGCCGCCCGCGTCGGGATGGACTTGGTCGCGCTCGACGCGATGAGCGCGACCGCGGCGACCCTCGGCAACGTCGGTCCGGGGTTCGGTCTCGTCGGTCCGATGAACAACTACATTCCGTTCCCGGCGTCCACGAAACTGTTCATGGTGTTTTTGATGTGGATAGGCCGCCTCGAAATCCTGCCCGTACTCGTCCTGCTGACGCCCGCGTACTGGCAGTCCTGACCGGACTATCTCGATTTTTCGCGCTCCCCGAGGAAGTCCGCCGCGAGTAGTTCGTGGCCGCGCCGTCGCGCTCGAACGTCTCCGCGAGTGCGAGTGTGGACGCCCGACCCTCGATTTCGAAAGCAGTCGCTACCCCGTGCGTTCCCGAAACTCCGTTCTCTCGCCGCGCGACGACTCGGCGTGACACCGACTCCGTATGGCACCTCCGCTACCATCGTCTGATAGAAAACGAAGGTAAGACCTCGGTCTCGATACTGATGCCGACTCACTCCGGCCGCCGCCGTCCGTTGGCGAGGAGCGTGTTCCGGACTAAGGCGTCGTGGGCGCGGCGGAGTCGCTGAGAGACCGAGTTAGTCGAGATGCCGAGGTGGTCGGCGAGGTCCTCGACGGTGGCCTCGCGGGGTACCGAGAAGTAGCCCATCTCCGAGGCCAGCACCAGCGTCTCGCGTTGCTCGGGCGTCAGGCCGAACTCGCGGTGCTTGGGTTCGGTGGTCCGTTGCTTCCGGTGGAGTTCGAAGTCCGGTCCGAAGTGGCGGTAGAACGCCGAAAGCTGGTTCTCGTCGGCGAACCGGAGTTTGAGGAACCACTCGTGGCGAGCGACCGCCTCCTGTACGATGGCGTGTTTGTCAATCATCGTGTCCACGAGACGCTTGACGGACTCGCTCCACTCGACCATGTAGAGGCGCGTGTCGCCGAGACGGTCGAGCGTCTTCACGTCGGCGACCGTCTCGTCGTCGGCCAGTGCATCCCCGAAGGCGTCGGGGTCACCGCCCGAGACCCAGAGGAACGGCATCACCCACTCCCTGCTGTGGGTGGCGAGACGTTCGACTTCGACCTGCATCTCCGGCACCGCGGCGAGTGCATCCCCGAGAGCGAAGTCGTCGGCCGAGACGGAGAACTCCGCGACGAAACTCATGTAACGAGATTCGGTCTCCGGACGGAAACCTCGTGTGGCAGGCGGTCGCGCGGCCGGTCGGGTGCGTGTGTGACCGCGGGCGCGTACGAGTACGCGCCCGAGACGAGCGCAGGCGGACGCGAGCGGCGGTTTGGCGCGCCCGGCCGAGCAACCGACAGCGAACGCTCGCCCGACCAACCGCCGGGGTGGGATAAAGGGGCCGCCCGCTCGCGGTCACGCGAGCGAAGCGAGTGTGACCTCGGGAGACGCGGTTTGTCTCCCGGCGTTCTACGTGGTCGTCTCAGTGACCTCTCTCGGAGGTGAGCGACAGCGAACCGGAGAGATGTCACTGAGCGACCGCGAGCGGGCGGGGGCTTTCGAGGAAGTCATCATCGGTTTGGTTCCTGCGGTACGGAGCGAGCGGTCAGAGCTTTCCGAGACCACGAAGACAACAGAGACCACGAGGATAGCAGAGACCACAGTCGAATCCGCGAGAACCGGCACCGTGCGAATCGGCAACAATACTTTGGTGGGGGGTCGTCGTACCCGGTGGCATGGTCCGTGCCTACATCGCAATCATCACGGGAGCGGGAGCGTCGGAGGACGCGGTTGCCACCTTCCGCGACCTGTCGGGAGTGACGGAGGCCCACGTCGTCTCCGGGGACTTCGACGTGGTAGCCGAAATCGAAGGCGAGACCGTCCGAGACCTCCAGAAAATCGTCACCGGCGGTATCCACGAGGTGGAGGGCGTCGGGACGACTCGGACGTATATCCACTTGGACTGAGACGGCTTTCAGAAACCTAGGGGATTGTCTTCACTATCTAAACATTTTCTAAATATAGGTGTAGATTGCCGAAAAGACGTTCAATCTGGCTATCGAACTCGCCGAGTCACACCGCGACGACCCACGCGCGGAACGACTCGGGTTGGTCGTACACCTCCCGGAAGATGCGCTCGACGCACTGGCCGACCCGGTTCGGGTCGGCCAGCGCGGACACCCGGACGTTGACGCCCTCGGCCTCCTCGGGGCGGGTGAGGTCGTCTATCTTGAACGCCGGGAACTCGCCGAGGACCGACTTGAGGTCGTCCAACTCCGCGTCGGTGCAGTCGAGGTTGAGAACGCCGTCGCCGAACTGAACCCACGGCGGCGCTTCCGTCTGGTCGTCGGCGTCCGCGCCGGTCGTCCCGTCGCCGCCCGCGTCGGTTTCGGCGGCGAGCGCCGACGCGTCGGCGCTCGCCTCGAACGTGGCGAACGGACTCCCGCGCTCGCGGTGGGCGGTGATGGCTTCCGCGAAGAGTTTCTGGCGGTCCTCGGGCGTCGCGGCGTCGAATCTGGTCATGGACGGTGGTATGCGGTCGGCCCCCAAAAGGCCACCTGAACGGCGGGATTTTTGGCGGTGGGTCCGAATGCGGTCTGTATGACGCTCGACCCGGTGCATTTCGACGGCATCGCGGGGTTGGCCGACTGCATCGACTACGACGCCGAGGACCGAGACCACCGGGACGCCGCCGAGACCGTCTGGGAGAACTTCCTCGACCCGCTCGTCGGCGACGACGGACTCGTCGTCGAACCGATGGACGAACTGGCGCGCCGCCGGGTGAAC